>DATMEO010000192.1:0-4711 GCA_035556515.1 Gaiellaceae bacterium | reverse complement strand
CGCCAGCCGCCCGCGTACGTTCCCGCTCCCATCGCGATGGCGGCGCTGACGATCACCCAGAGCGGCGGATCCGCGTCTGGTGCGAGATGGCCGCCGGCGACGAGCGCGAGCGCGATGATCCCCATCGTCTTCTGCGCGTCGTTCGTCCCGTGCGTGAAGGCGACGAAGCCGCCCGAGACGAGCTGCAGCCGGCGGAAGACGCGGTTGACCGTCCCCGGCGAGCGCCGCCGGATCACCCAGGTGATCGCGACCATCAGAGCGGCGGCGATGAAGAGGCCCGCGAACGGCGCGATCAGCGAGGGGATCAGCACCTTCTCCTTGAGGCCTTCCCACTTGACGACGTCGAAGCCCGCAGCGGCGACGGCCGAGCCGAGCACGCCGCCGATCAGGGCGTGGCTCGAGCTCGACGGCAGGCCGAGGTACCAGGTGATCAGGTTCCAGGTGATCGCCCCGACAAGACCCGCGAGGACGACGTCCAGTGTGATCGCATTCGCATCGACGATCCCCTTCGCGATCGTCGCCGCCACCTCGAGCGAGACGAACGCGCCCGCCACGTTCAGCACGGCGGCGCTGATCACCGCGGCGCGCGGCGAGAGAGCCCGAGTCGAGACGCTCGTCGCGATCGAGTTCGCGGTGTCGTGGAAGCCGTTCGTGAAGTCGAAGAAGAGCGCGACGACGACGACCGCGACGAGCGTCAGCTCCTCCATCTAGGTCTCCCTCACTACGCGTTCTTGACGGCGATGTTCGCGACCACGTTGGCCGCGGTCTCGCACGAGTCGATCGCGCGCTCGAGCCCTTCGTAGACGTCCTTCCAGCGGATCACGATCAGCGGATCGATCCGGTCGTCGCGGAAGAGCGCGGCGATGGCGTCGTGGACGACCCGGTCGCCGTCGTCCTCGAGCCGCTTCAGCTCGACGAGCGGCTCCTGGATCCCGCGCAGGCCCTTGAGCCGGCTCAGCGCGATCGAGAGCTGCTCGACGGCGCCGACGAGGATGCTGCACTGCTCGACCGCGTGCTTCGTCGTCGATTCGATCCCGTACAGCTCGAGCAGGTCGCTGACCTCCTCGATGTAGTCGACGACGTCGTCGAGCTTGGTCGCGAGCTCGTAGATGTCCTCGCGATCGAAGGGCGTCACGTACTGGGTGTTCAGCAGCGTGATCAGGTCGCGCGTGATCTGATCGCCCTCGGTCTCGATCGCCTTCACGTCCGCCTGGGTGACGGAGGAGTTCGGGTACTCGCGGAAGCGCATCTCCGCGTGCCGGGCAGCCTCGAGCGCGTTCTCGCCGGCGCGGGCGAAGAGGTCGTAGAACTCGGTCGGACGAGGGACGAGGCTCAGGCGCACGAGGGCGCTGTTTACCAGATGTTCACGATCGGCCGGTCCGGGAGCCGTCAGGCGAGCGCGTCGATGAGCAGGCTCTGGAAGTGGGCAATCAGGCGCTCCGAGTCGCCCATCAGGCGGCCGTGCTCGACCCCGCCGCCGCGCAGCCCCTTCTGGACGCGCTCGACGAGCACGCGATCCTCGGCCCCGACCTGCTCGTCGAACTCGAGCATCTCGTCGATCCACGCCTGCTCGACCTCGGGGCCGACGAAGTAGTCGAGGAAGCGCGTCGTCGTCTCCGGCCCCGTCGGCACGATCGGGCCGATCGAGAGGTTCGGCTGGCCCGGCATCATGTTCAGGGTCAGGTTCGGCCAGAGGAAGTGGAACTGGCCGCGCTCGATCGGGCCGCGCGGGTCGAAGTCGCCCTTCCACGCCTCGCGCACAGGGCCGTACTGCGTCGAGAACATGCCGCTCGCCTCGAGCACGTACGCGTCGACCGAGACGTCGACGACCTTCGAGAAGCCCGGGTGCGCGACCTGGCAGTGGTAGCACTCGAGGAAGTTCTCGCTGCAGACCTTCCAGTTGGCGGCGTACTCGGCCCCGCTCGCGCGCTTCAGAAACCGGAGCGAGCCGAGGTCGACGCCCGACGCGGCGACGAGGGCGGGCAGCTCGCCGAGGGTCTCCGCAAGCGGCTCCGCTTCTGCGTCGGGGTTGACGAAGACGAATCGGCCCCACGAGTCGACCGAGACGGGGACGAGCCCCAGGCTCTCCTTGTCGAAGCCGGGCACCCGCTCGGAGCGCGGCGCCGCGCGCAGGGAGCCGTCGAGCCCGTACGTCCAGGCGTGGTAGGGGCACTGCAGCGACGCGCGCCTCCCTTCGCCCTCGCAGACGAGCGAGCCACGGTGGCGGCAGACGTTCAGGAACGCGCGCAGGCTGCCTTCGTCGTCGCGTACGACCAGAATCGGGACGCCGCCGAGGTCGCAGGTGAAGAAGGCGCCCGGCTCCGCCACCTGGTCTGCCCGGCCGGCGTACTGCCATGTGTGCCGGAAGATCCGCTCCCGCTCCAGCCGCAGCACGGCCGGGTCGGAGTACCAGTCGAAAGGGATCGTGCGGCCGTCAGCGATCGTCGCCATGCGGCGATTCTAGGCGGCCGCGCGGCGTCGATCGGCGCTCAACTTTTCTCCCAGCCTGCCGACAGTCTGATCGGGTTTCGGCTCTCCGAGAGTCCCCCCGCGTCCGTCGTCGATCGAACAAGGGGTTCCTACATGCCACACGTATTCAACGCGCGCCATCTGGTGGCGCTCCTCGCCGCCTCGTGCCTCGTCCTGCTCTTCGCGGCTCCGTCGGTCGCGCGGCCGGCCGCGGCCGACCCGAGCACGGCCGAAATGACCCTCGCGGTCTCCGACTTCACGAGTGGGGCGAAAGTGTCGAAGCAGCGATACCTGAAGCCCGTCGCGCCCGCGACCTCGACCTACAGCCGCGAGTTCCGGCCCGGGGCCAGGCTCGGCTCGAAGTTCCTGCTCATGCTCGAAAGCGAGGTTTCGCTCTACCCGACGCCGGCGCTCGCGTCCAAGGATCTGCAGGACTTCCGCCGGACGCTGAGCAATCCTTCGGGCCGGACGTTCTTCGCCCAGATGCTCGCATCCGGCTTCAGGCAGGACTCGAAGGTGAAACTGAAGCGGGTCGCGCTCTCGCAGCCTGCTTCGCTCGCGGCCGGACAGGGCTCGGTGCACATCTCTGCGACGTTCGTGCTCGCGACCAAGGAGCACCTGACGGTGCACCTGGCCTACGTGCAGACGGATCGGGCGCTCGCGCTGCTCGTCCTGATGCCGCTCCCGGGCAGCCGCCTCGCGAAGGCCGATCTGCGCCGGCTCGCCCAGCTGCAGTCCGGCCGCTTCCAGCGGTCGTTCACGGTCGCGAACGTGGCGGTCCCGACAGTGACCGGGACGGTGACGCCGACCCAGACCCTGACCGCGTCGCCCGGCGACTGGGGTGGTGCGCCCAGCACGTACACCTACCAGTGGAGCCGCTGCGACAGCACCGCCACGACGTGCGCCGACATCCCCGGTGCGACGTCGGCCACCTACGTCGTCGCCGCGGAGGACACCGGCTCGGTGCTGCGCGCGACCGTCGTGGCCGGCAACAGCGTCAGCTCGTCGAGCGCGACGTCGGCCGTCACGACACCGGTCGTCTGAGCAAGCGAAGGCGCATCCGCGCGTGAAACACCGCGCGGATGCGCCTTCTAGATGCGGCGGTAGCGCGCCTGCACGAAGCAGTAGAGCGCGTAGCAGAGGAGGCCGACCGCGACCGCGCCGAGCAGCAGGCCGCCGTACGCCTGCTGCGCGACCTCGAGCAGCGCTCCGTCGAGCCCGCGCGCCTGCTTGGGATCGAACTCCCAGGCGGCGCGGAGGAGGAAGAGGCCGATCAGCGCGAAGACGATCATCCGGGCGAGATGGCCGAGGATGCCGACGCCGGTCGCGGCCGCCTCCTCGGCGTCGCCCATCTCACCTGTCTTCAGCTTCTTGTTGAACTTGCATGTGATCGCGCGGTAGCCGTTGAAGGCCGCGGCGGCGAGGAACGCAAGTCCGGCGGCGTAGACGAGGTAGCGCCCGCCGGTGCGGTCGAAGATGCCGGCGGTCGTCTGCTGCTCGTTGCCGCCGCCGCTGCCGCCGCCCACCAGCGTCGAAACCGTGAGCGCGCAGAGCGTGCCGTACCAGCCCGCCTTGGCGAGTGCCCCGGCACGCTTCGCGAGCCCCTTCGGGCCCTCGCCCTCGTTGTCGCGGTCGAACAGCGCTTGCGCCAGGCGCCAGGCTGCGTAGCCGGCGAGGCCCACAGCGAGCAGGATCAGGAGCCCCTTTCCGAACGGCTGCTCGGCGATCGTGCGCAGGGCGCCGCCTTTGTCCGGACTCTCCTCGCGCCCGCCGAGCGCGACCCTGGCCGCGAGGATCGCGATCACGGCGTAGAGCACGCCCTTGGCGACGAGGCCGACGCGGCCGAGCCGCTCCACCCAGGGGCTCTGCCCGGCCCGGCGGCCCTTTGCTGCGATCGTCCCGGTGCTCATCCGGTCGTTCTGTCCGCTCCGGCCGAGCTTCAAGCTTTGCCACTGATCTCCGCCGCCGCGGCTACAACTAAGGGCGTGCGCCGCGTCGTCGCCCTCGCCGCCCTGCTCGCGCTGGTCGCTCCCGGCAGCGCGCTCGCGCGCGAGTGCGGGATTCCGGACGCGAACCCACTCTGGGTCGACTTCGCCGGCCACGACGCGCCGCTGCCGCAGAAGCCTGGGCTGACGCTCGCGTTCACGTCCGGGACGGTGAAGCCGGCCGAGGCGCGCAGCAACGGCGCCGCGACCGTCTTCTTCGATCTCAACTTCAACAACCGCGTCGGCACGCCGACCGT
>DATMEO010000191.1:0-5621 GCA_035556515.1 Gaiellaceae bacterium | reverse complement strand
GAGGTGAAGTACTGCTCCGGCAGGCGCTCGATCCGGTCGGGGCGGGGCCGCACGGGCCGGATCCTACGGGCGCAGCCTAGTCCCGTCGACGACCTCGAAGGCGGAGCCGGGCACGCGGTGGAGCGTGTGCAGCTGCTCGTTCGACCACTTCGGGTGCGGCGCGCCGCTCAGGTACCAGTTCGAGCCGTTGTCGGAGACGATCATCCCGTACTCCTTCAGCGCCTGGAGCACGATCCTGGCCTGGCGCGGGAAGCCCGCGATCGGGTAGCTCTTCTTGAGGCGGAAGCGGAGCCCCATCGGCGGCAGGTCGGGATCGGTCTTGTCGCTGGCGAAGTGCCGCGCCGGCCAGACATAGGCGCGGCGGGTCTCCTGGACGGTGAAGCGGAGCGCGTGGTCGATCCGGCCGCGGGCGACGTCCTCGTAGCGCGCGAGCCCGGGGAGGATCGGCAGCCCCGCGGCGTCGGCGGACGTCCAGCCGGCCGGTCGAAGCTTGTTCGAGCGCAGGTCGAAGACGGCGCCCGAGCCGGCCCGCCAGCCGCCGCCCGCGGTCGGGTAGAGCGCGAACAGCTCGTAGAGCCTGCAGCTGTCGCGGTCGACGATCAGCGCGTGCCGGTCGCCGTCGGACTGGCGGCCGCCCTCGATCGCGACGTTTCGCGGGATCGGGTACGGGCCCTTGTCCGACTCGCCCGCGTACTCGAAGGAGACGCGCGACTTCGCCTGAGCCTTGCCGACGACGGTGACCGGGATCCCGATCGGGCCGCCCTCCCAGAGCCCGGAGCCGAAGTCGGCGTGCATGTGGTCGTCGACGCCGATCGCGGCGACGACGCGGTCCGAGTTCGGCGCGACGGGCAGCTTGTCGACGCGCTGGTTCCACGGGCTCGAGGCAGGAAAGACCGGGCACGCCGGGGCACCGGGCAGCTTGGCGGCCTGCGCGACCGCGACGCCGAGCCCGAGCACGGCGAGGAAGAGGACGGCGATTCTCGTCACAGAAGCGGAGATGCCGCTGCGACCTGAGTCTTGTCCTCCGGCAGGGTGACGAGCGGGTAGAGCGCGCGGATCTCGTCGACGAACGCGGCCAGCCTGTCGGCGATCGCGGCGTCCTTGATCTCGAGCACGTTCTCCGCGTTCATCTCCCCCGAGTGCGAGAGGTTGAAGCTGCCGAGGAAGGAGACGTCGTCGGCGACGGTGATCTTCGCGTGCATGTAGTCGTGCACGGTGTCGGGCGCCCACCTCGTCGACGGCTTGCCCGCGAAGCCGGCCGCCTCGAGGAACCGCCGCAGCGCCGGCACCTTCCAGCTCGCGTTCCCGTTCAGCCGCCACTGGTAGAGGACGCCGTCGACCTGTGTGTCGTCGACGACACCGGCGACGTCGACCTTCCCGTCGGAGCAGACCTCCGCGAGGGTGCCGAGGATCGGGCCGGAGCTGAGCACGGGCGACGCGACCCGGACCCGCCGCTTCGCCTGGCCGATCCGCTTCGCGATCCGGTGTGCCAGCGCTTCGCCGTGCTCGGGCGCGAACCACGGCCGCACCTCGACGCCGCCAATGTCGACCGGGCGCGGCTCGACGTGCCCCGAGCCGATCACGTCCCCGGTCTGCCAGAGCTCGTCGAAGTTGAGCCTGTACGCGTATGCGAGCTCGGGCGAGCGGACGACCGCGGTCACGTTCTCCTGCCGCGCCCAGGAGTCCTGCGACCAGTTCATCGACCCCGTCCAGACAGTCTCGCGATCGCGGACGACGTACTTGTGGTGCATCAGGTCGGGCACGCCGGGAATCGGCCGGGTCGGGATCGGCAGCGCTTCGAGCAGCTCAGGCGCGGTCTGGGGCGGCGGCGGCACCGGGATCGGGCCGGGATGGTCGACGTTGTAGACGAGCCGCACAGCGACGCCGCGATCCTGCGCATCGACGAGCGCCTGCTGGACGACCTCGGCCGCCTCGTCGTGCAGCCGGACGTCGTAGAGCGCAAGCTCGAGGCTCGTCGTAGCTGCGCCGAGGAACTCTGCCACCTCGTTCGCGACGTCGAGGGCGGTCTGGCCGCCGTCGCGGTAGAACCGTAGGTCGATCAACCGGCCGCGGCTCGGAGCGAGGCCTTGTAGGCGCGCTTCGCGGCCTGGTACTCGGCCAGCGCCTCCGGGGAGTCGACGTCGCCGAGCATCACGTGATCCGGGACGAGCGGCTCCGCCATCGCGTTGCCGTAGCGGCGCGCGAGCACCGACGCGAGCGCCTTCACCTTCATCTCGCCGAAGCCAGGCAGCGCCTCGATCCGCCGTTTCAGGTCGGCGGTGTCGGTCGCATCGCCCCAGACACGGCCCGCGTCGCCGTCGTACTCCTCGGCAACGACCGCGCAGAGCTCCTGCACCCGCTTCGCCATGTTGCCGGGGAAGCGGTGGATCGCCGGCTTCTCGCGGAAGGTCTCGACGAGCCGGTCCGGATCGGTGTGCGCGATCGCGGCCGCATCGAGGCCACCCAGCCGCTGCTGCAGCTTCAGCGGCCCGAGGAACGCGGTCGGCACCGTCACCTGCTGGTCGAGGACGAAGCCGATCAGAAGCGCGAGCGGCTCCGCGGCGATCAGACGGTCGGCCTCCGCGTTCCCGGTGAAGTGCAGCGCATCCGGCACGGTTCGATCCTAGCTCGACGGGGTAGGTCGCAGGGCATGGCCGATCCGATCGAGAAGACCGAGGAGCTCGTCACCGAAGCCGAGCGCGGACAGAGCGAGCGCACCCCCTGGCTCGCCCTCGGCGGTGTCCACATCGCCGTCGCGGCGCTCGTGGCGGTCGTGCTCGCGATCGCCTTCACGGTCTACCTGCTCGCGTAGTACGGTTCGTCACGGGATGAAGACCGGTGTGACGAGGCTCGTCCTGCTGCTCGCGATCGTGGTCGTGGCGGCCGGACCCGCGCAGGCGGCGCCGTCGACGGAGCTCGAGTTCCTCGGCGAGCAGATCTTCCCGACCGCGACCCAGTTCCAGGGCACGACGTTCGGCGGCCTCTCCAGCATCGCCTACGACGAGCGCCGCGGCGTCTTCTACGTCCTCTCCGACGACCAGGTCGGGGCGCGCTTCTACACGCTGCGGATCGGCGTTGCGACCGGTGCCCCAGCTGTCCAAATCCTCGCCGTGACGACGCTTCGCGATGCGGCCGGACAGCCGTTCGCGCCGCTCAGCCTCGACCCGGAGGGGCTGGCGCTGACGAAGGACCGCACCCTCGTGCTCACGTCCGAGGGCTTCGCGAACCGGCTGATCGACCCGTGGGTGCGCGAGTTCGGGCTCGACGGGCGCCAGCTCGGTGCGCTGCCGCTGCCCTCCGCCTTCCTGCCGAACGCCGCGGGGACGCGTGGCGTCCGTCTCAACCTCGGCTTCGAGAGCGCCGCCACGGCGCCGAACGGGCGCTTCCTCTTCACCGCCACCGAGGCTGCGCTCGTCCAGGACGGCCCGCCTGCGACCGTCGCCGCCGGCAGCCCGGCGCGGATCCTCCGGTACAACCTGCAGCGCGGCGAGCTCGACCGGCAGTACGTCTACTGGACGGATCCGATCGCCGAGCCGCCCGTGCCCGCGACCCAGTTCGCGGTCAACGGCCTCGTCGAGCTGCTGCCGCTGAACAATCAGTTCCTGCTGGCGATGGAGCGCTCGTTCTCGGTCGGCGCGCCCGGCACCGGCAACACGATCAAGCTCTACGACGTCGCGCTCCCCGGCGCCGACGACGTCAACGGCTTCGACAGCCTCTCGCTGCTCCTCGGCGGGATCCAGCCGGTCGCGAAGACGCTCCTGCTCGACCTCGACGTGCTCGGGATCCCGCTCGACAACATCGAGGGAATGACGTTCGGCCCCGATCTGCCCGACGGCCGCCGCTCGCTGATCCTCGTCAGCGACAACAACTTCTCCCCGGCCGCCTTCACGCAGTTCCTGCTCTTCGCCGTGTCCTAGATCCGTCTAGGCACGGCCCGAAAACCGTCCTACACTCGCCTTTATGGTCCGGAAGACGGTCACGCTCGTCTTCTGCGACGTCGCGGACTCGACGCCGCTCGGCGAGCAGCTCGACCCGGAGGCGCTCCGGGGCGTCTGGTCGCGCTATCACGACACCGCGCGGGCGGTGCTCGAGCGCCACGGCGGCACGATCGAGAAGTTCGTCGGCGACGCCGTGCTGGCCGTCTTCGGGATTCCGGTCGTGCACGAGGACGATGCGCTACGCGCCGTGCGGGCAGCCGCCGAGCTCCGCGGCGAGCTCGAGCGCCTGAACGACGATCTCCAACGGGCGTACGGGATCCGGATCGGCGTGCGCACCGGCGTCCACACCGGCGAGGTCTTTGCCGGCGACCCGGCGCACGGCGATCCCTTCGCCACCGGAGATGCGGTCGTGGTCGCGCAGCGACTCGAGGCCTCGGCCGCTGCCGGCGAGATCCTCGTCGGCGACGCGACCATCCGTCTCGTCCGCGATGCCGTCACCGCCGAGCCGGTGCCCGCGCTGGTGCTGAAGGGGAAGTCCGAGCCCGTCGATGCCTGGCGCCTGCTCGCGGTCGAGCCCGACGTGGCCGGGGTGGCGCGGAGGATGGACTCGCCGCTCGTCGGACGCGCAGCCGAGCTCGACGCGCTGCTGGCGGAGCTCGAGTGCGTCACGGCGGACCGCTCCTGCCGGATCGTCACGATCCTCGGTGAGCCCGGCGTCGGCAAGTCGCGCCTCGCCGCCGAGCTGATCGCGACGGCCGGGGAGAACGCGCTCGTGCTCGAAGGCCGCTGTCTGCCCTACGGGAACGGGATCACGTACTGGCCCCTCGTCGAGGTCGTGCGCGACCTCGATCTCGACCGGATCCTCGGCGTCGAGCCCGACGGCAAGGTCGCGCACGAGCGGATCCTGGAGGCGGTCGGGCGCGCCGAGCCGCGCTCGCGCAGCGACGAGCTCTACTGGGCGATCCGTCGACTGCTCGAGACGGTGGCCCGCGAGCGGCCGCTCGTGCTCGTGCTCGACGACATCCAGTGGGCGGAGCCGGCCTTCCTCGATCTCGTCGAGTACCTCGCCGGCTGGAGCCGCGACGCGCCGATCCTCGTCTGCTGCCTCGCCCGGCCCGACCTCGCCGAGTTGCGGCCCGCCTGGGCCGGAACGACGATCGAGCTTGCGCCGCTGCCGCGCGAGCACGCGCGCACGCTGCTGGAGAACCTGGCCGGGCCGCTGGATTCGGACGCCGCCGACGCGGTCGGGCGTGCGACCGGCGGCAACCCGCTCTTCCTCGAGGAGATGCTGCGGATGCTCGTCGAGGACGGAGTCCTCGTCGAGCGTGAGGGTCGGCTCGAGCCGCTCGAGGCGGTCGACTCGCTGCGCGTCCCGGAGACGGTTCAGGCGGTGCTCGCGGCGCGCCTCGACCGACTCGGCGAGGACGAGTTGTCGGTATTGCAGCGGGCTGCCGTGATCGGGCAGGTCTTCTGGTGGGGCGCGGTCGCCGACCTCACGCCGCCCGAGCAGGTCGGCGAGGTCGCGGGCCGCCTGCAGGCGCTCGTCCGCAAGGGGCTGATCAAGCCCGACGTGCGCACGTTCGCGGGCGAGGACGGCTTCCGCTTCGGCCACATCCTGATCCGCGACGCCGCCTACGACTCGATGCCGAAGCGCCTTCGCGCCGAGCTCCACGAGCGCTTCGC
>DATMEO010000190.1:0-2307 GCA_035556515.1 Gaiellaceae bacterium | reverse complement strand
CGAACGCTCGTCCCGGTCGCGCTGTCTTCGCTGCTCCTGGTTCCGACGCTGTTCACCTTCTACTTTTCGGTGCTCGTGCTCGGGGTGGGCGCCGGTACCTACGACGCGCTGTCGTGGGTGCTCGTCGGGATGTGGATCCTGTTTCCGCTCGGCTTCGCGGCCGCGCTCGTGCAGGCAGACCTCTTCGCCGGCCGCGCCTTCCGCCAGCTCCTGAGCGAGCTGGCCCGCCGGCCGACGCCGGAGGGCTGGCGCGACATCGTCGCCGGAGCTCTCGACGATCCGTCGCTCCGGCTCGGCTACTGGGATCCGACCGCGGGACACTTCCGCGACGCAGCGGGCGGTGAGCTCGCGCGGTGGCCGGAGCGCTCCGGCCGGCAATGGACGGAGGTCAGGCGCGACGGGCTCCGTGTCGCGTCTCTCGACACCGACGATGCGCTCGCCGAGAATCCCGAGCTCGTCGACGCCGCCGCCTCGGCGACCCTGCTCGCGGTCGAGACCGGACGACTCGAGGGCGAGCTGCGCAGATCTCAGGCGCGCGCTCTGGCCGCCGCCGATGCCGAGCGGCGCCGGATCGGGCGCGATCTGCACGATTCGGCTCAGCAGCGGCTCGTCGCTCTCCGCGTCCATCTCAGCCTCGCCGGTGAGCAGCTGCAGCCCGAGGAGCAGCCGATCGTCGAGCAGCTCGAGCGGGAGCTCGACGAGGCGCTCGACGAGCTGCAGAGCGTCGCGCGCGGCATCTATCCGCAGGTGCTGGCGCAGCACGGCCTCGCCGCCGCACTGCGCTCGGCGGTGCAGAGCGCGGCGATCCCGGTGAGCGTCACGGACGACTGTGCGAGCCGTCACTCCGGCGCGGTCGAGCTGGCCGTCTACTACTGCTGCCTGGAAGCGCTCCAGAACGCGGCCAAGCACGCCGGGCCCGGCGCCTCGGCCAGCGTCTGGCTGTCCGACGACGGCGGCGAGCTTCGCTTTCGGGTCGAGGACGACGGCAGAGGCTTCGAACCGGCCCGCGTCGAGCCCGGCACGGGGTTCTCGAACCTGACCGATCGGCTCACGGCCGTCGGCGGATCGATCCGGATCGACTCGACCGCCGGCCGCGGAACCTGTATCGCGGGTCAGATTCCGGTCTGACTCTCGAACGCTCAGGCGGGCGTCCCGGCTCCGAGCACGCGAGCTTTCTCGGACGCGAATTCCTGATCGGTGAGTTTGCCGCGATCGTGGAGCTCCGAGAGGGTCTTGAGCTGGGCGGCGCTGTCGCCGGGGGCAGCTTTCGTGTCGAACCGCCGGCTCGCCTCGTCGAGCATGTCCCGCTCCTCGGGCGTCGCGCCGACGGGCCGCGCAACGAGGTAGATCAGCGTCCCGAAGAACGGCACCAGGATCACGGTCGCCACCCAGAGCGCCTTGGAGAAGCCGCCCATGTCGTCGCGGCGGAAGATGTCGAGCAATGCGCCTGCCCAGACGAGCGCGAGCGGCAGAAAGATCAAGATCAGGAAGAACGTCTCCCAGAAAGAAGTCGCGAGCACCATGTTGCTGCCTCCTTAAAACGTGTGAGGGCGCCGATCCTGGGCTCGTGGGGTGTGAGCGAGCCTCACCCGTCCGGGGTGAGGGTGCCCACGGTGCCCTCGTCGGCTCGCGCCGCCCTGGTCAGCGCGGCGACGCCGAGGCCGAGCAGCACGGCAAAGAGCAGCACGACTTGCCACCGGCGCACCTGCTCGGTCGGTCCCCACCAGACGAGCAGCGCCAGCGCGAGCGCGGCGGCGCCGTACGCGATCTCAGGGCGCTCGAGCCATGGCGCCAGGCGCCTCCGAACAGCGGTCGCTCTCGGCGAGGGACCGACGAGCCAGACGCCGGCGAGGAGCACGAGCCCGACCCCGACGAGCGTCCGGGCCCCGTCGCGCAGGAGCGCAGTCAGGATTTCCCAGGCCTCGCTCGCGGCCGGCCGCACCGAGGCCGCCTGCACGAGGTTGTCGACCATGTAGCCGCCGGCGACGCTGCGGACGACCAGGACGAGCGTTCCGGCGATGATCGCGCCGATCGCGAGCAACCGCACGATCGATCGGCGTCGCTCACCGGCGAGCCAGATCGCGAGTGCGGCGAGGAGCAGCGGGACGAACCAGAGGAAGCGCCCGAGCAGGTCCAGCAGGTGTGTGACGTCCTGCGCCAGCCCAAGCTGCTCGGCCTCCATGACCTCGATCCGACCCGCATCCCCCGGGAGCCGTTCGGCGACTCGGCCGAAGATGGCGACGCGCTCGCCGAGCTGGATCACGAGCGGCCTCAGGTTCAGGACGACCACACCGCCCTCGTTCTGGA
>DATMEO010000189.1:0-9350 GCA_035556515.1 Gaiellaceae bacterium | reverse complement strand
GGCCAGCCGGGCCAGGTGACGATCGCGACGAACATGGCCGGCCGCGGCGTCGACATCAAGCTCGGCGAGGGCGTCGTCGAGGTCGGCGGCCTCTACGTGCTCGCGACCGAGCGCCACGAGTCGCGCCGGATCGACAATCAGCTCCGCGGCCGCTCCGGCCGCCAGGGCGATCCCGGCGAGACGCGGTTCTACCTCTCCGGCGAGGACGACCTCGTGCGCCTCTTCGCCGGCGACCGGATCAAGAACATCATGGAGCGCTTCAAGCTCCCGGACGACCAGCCGATGGAGGCGAAGATCCTCTCGAACCAGATCGAGAACGCCCAGAAGAAGGTCGAGGAGCAGAACTTCGTCGCGCGCAAGAACGTGCTCAAGTACGACGACGTCATGAACACGCAGCGCACGGTGATCTACGAGCAGCGCCGCCGCGTGCTCGAGGGCGACGACCTCTCCGAGGACGTGCGCGACTGGGTCCGCGAGGTCGCCGAGGCGAACGTCCAGAACGCGACCGAGGCGGAGTTCAACGAGGACTGGGATCTGGCCGCGCTCGTGCAGCAGATGCAGGCGCTCTACGGCACCGACATCACGGTCGACGAGCTTCGGGACGAGGTCGAGCTCGAGCGCGAGGCGCTGATCGAGGAGTTCGTCGACGACGCGCTCGAGACCTACGCCGAAAAGGAGGAGCAGTACGGCGCCGAGTTGATGCGCGAGATCGAGCGCTATGTGATCCTCCAGGTCGTCGACTCGCGCTGGCGCAGCCACCTCGACTCGATGGACTACCTCCGCGACGGCATCCACCTGCGCGCGATGGCGCAGAAGGATCCGCTCGCCGAGTACCGCGCCGAGGGCCACGCGATGTTCAACGACCTCCGCAACACGATCCGCGAGGAGGTCGTGCTGACGCTCTTCCATGCCCAGGTCGAGCTCGACGAGCCCCAGCTCGAGCCCGAGCAGGGCAACGGGAACCTCCAGTACGCGCACGAGACGGCAGCCGGCTCGGAAGTGATCGCAGCAGCAGGCGCGGGCAGTGGCGCCGGCAGTGGCTCGGTCGCCACCGCCTTCTCTTCGCAGGGAGGCGGCGGCACCGCGACAGCGGCAGTGAACGAGCACAAGGACGTCGGCCGCAACGATCCCTGCTGGTGCGGCTCCGGCAAGAAGTTCAAGCGCTGCCACGGGGCGTAACCTGACGCTCCTGGCCGGCAGCGCCTCCCGGCCGGCGGAGCCGGCCTCCGGCGCCGCCTCGCCCGCCTGACGGCACGCAGCTCTCCGGGTCTGGCCCTTCGGCCTATCCCCTCCGGCTGCGCACCGTCAGCCGCGCGCCAGGAGCGTCAGGAGCGTGGGCGACGGGTACGATCGCCGAGTGTCCGAGACCGCGATACCGCTCGAAGCGCAGCTCGAGGAGATCAGAGCCCAGCTCGCCTGGGTTCGTGATTACCTTTGACCCCGATTCGCTGACAACTCGTGTCGCCGAGCTCGAGCAGGAGCTGGGCGCCCCCGGCTTCTGGGACGACCAGGCCCGCGCGACCGCCGTCTCGACCGAGCATTCCCGCCTCTCGAAGCGGCTCGAGCGCTACGAGCGCCTGCAGGCCGAGCACGACGACGCCGCCGAGCTGCTGCAGCTCGAGCCCGACCTCTCGGCCGACATCGAGAACCAGCTGCAACCGCTCCGCCGCGAGCTCGAGCGGCTCCAGGAGGATGCGCTCTTCAACGGCGAGTACGACGGCGGCGACGCGGTCGTCTCGATCCACGCAGGCGAAGGGGGGACGGACGCCCAGGACTGGGCCGAAATGCTGCTGCGCATGTACCTGCGCTGGGCGGACGCTCGCGGTTTCCAGGCCGAGCTCGTCGAGGCGAGCCCCGGCGTCGAGGCGGGGCTGAAGTCGGCGACGCTGACCGCGAAGGGCGAGAACGCCTACGGACTCTTCAAGGCCGAGCGCGGCGTCCACCGGCTCGTCCGGATCAGCCCCTTCGACAGCGCGCACCGTCGTCACACCGCGTTCGCGCAGGTCGTCGTCGCACCGCTCCTTCCCGACGAGAGCGCGGTCGAGATCGACGAGAGCGACCTCCGGATCGACACCTACCGCGCCTCGGGCGCCGGCGGCCAGCACGTGAACAAGACCGACTCCGCCGTGCGGATCACGCACCTGCCGAGCGGGATCGTCGTCCAGTGCCAGAACGAGCGCTCGCAGACCTCCAACAAGCAGACGGCGCTGCGGATCCTCAAGTCTCGGCTCGTCGAGCTGCAGGAGGAGGAGCGCGAGGCCGAGCTCGCCCAGGAGCGGGGCGCTGCGCAGGACACCGGCTTCGGAAGTCAAATCCGGAGCTACGTGCTCCATCCCTACCAGCTCGTGAAGGACCTGCGGACGAATTACGAGGTCGGCAACGCCCAGGGCGTGCTCGACGGCAACCTCGACGGCTTCGTGCGCGAGTACCTGCTCGCGAAGGCCTCCGGAAAGGCCGTCTAACCGACCTGTTGGCTAGACTGGGTCCCTCCACAGATGCCGGAGCGGCCTGGTGCGGCCGACCTCCCCTCGATTCCGGTGACTGACCTCGATATGCAGACAGACGTGAGCGAAACCGTGACTGAACCCGTGGTCGTGCCGCAAAACGGCGTGCCCATCGATCCCGCGGTCGCGGGGACGATGATCGTGTTCGAGAGCGTGACCAAGGTCTACGACCCGAACGTGGTCGCCCTCAACGACGTCTCGTTCGTGATCGACAAGGGCGAGTTCGTCTTCGTCGTCGGCGCCTCCGGCTCCGGCAAGTCGACGATGATCCGCCTGCTCCTGAAGGAGCTCGAGCCGAGCTCCGGCCGGATCCTCGTCGGCGGCCGCGACCTGACGCGGCTGAAGCACTCGAAGGTGCCGCTGCTCCGCCGCAACGTCGGCTGCGTCTTCCAGGACTTCAAGCTTCTGCGCGACCGCTCTGCGGGCGAGAACGTCGCCTACGCGCTGAAGGTGCAGGGCGAGAGCACTGCGAACATCCGCCGCAAGGTGCCGGAGGTGCTCTCGCTCGTCGGGCTCTCCGACAAGATGAGCTCCCTCCCGGACGAGCTCTCGGGCGGCGAGCAGCAGCGCGTCTCGATCGCGCGCGCCGTCGTCAACCATCCGCCCCTCCTGATCTGCGACGAGCCGACCGGAAACCTCGATCCCGACACGTCGGTCGGGATCATGCAGCTGCTTTACCGGATCAACCGCGCGGGTACGACGATCCTGATGGTGACCCACGACCGCGAGATGGTCGACAAGATGCGCCGCCGCGTGATCGCGCTGGAGGACGGCCGGCTGGCGCGCGACGAGCGCCGCGGGGGCTACGAGAGCGAATGAGGCTCCTCACGTTTCTGGGGCGCCGCTCGCGTCGCGTAGACCGTGGTCACAGTACGGAGGTACGGGGCCGCGGCTGGAGCGGCGCGAGCGGCGTCAGCCTTTCGCGGAGCCCGGGTCCGCCGGGCGGGAGCGAAAGGCGGCCAGAGGCGTGAGGCTCAAGCTCCTCCTGTCCGAGTCGGTGCGCTCGCTCGGCGCCAACCTCTCGACCACGATCGCGGCGACCATGACCGTGCTGATCGGGATGTTCCTGCTCGGGCTCTTCATCGCGCTCGGCTCCTGGGCACAGGCGTTCGGCGACCATCAGAAGGAGAAGCTGCTCGTCAAGGTCTACCTCTGCACCGAGTCGACCTGCAAGCAGGAGGCCACTGATCAGCAGATCAACGCCGTCCGCGCGAAGCTCGACTCGGATCCGCTCGTCAAGGAGGTCACGTGGGTCTCCAAGGCGGAGGCGCTCGAGCGGATGCGCAAGCTGCAGCCCGAGATCGTCGAGAATCTACCCGGCAACCCGCTTCCCGCCGCCTTCGAGGTCACGCCGGTCGACGGCAAGAACGCGAAGGCGATCGCCCGCAACCTGCGCGCGCCGACGCTGCCGGCTGGGGTCGAGAAGATCAACGACGGCGGCGCCGTCTCCGACCGTGTGCTGACGGTCGCGCGCCTGCTCTCGACCGCCTTCCTGCTTGCGACGATCGTGCTCCTGATCTCGTCGGCGCTCCTGATCGCGAACACGATTCGGCTCTCGATCTTCTCGCGGAAGCGGGAGATCGAGGTGATGAAGCTCGTCGGCGCGACGAACTGGTTCGTCCGCGGGCCGTTCATGCTCGAAGGGCTGCTCTGCGGCGTCCTCGGCTCGGTCGCCGCCGTCCTGCTGCTCCTGGTCGGCAAAGCCGTCGTGCTCGAGCGGGTCACCGATGAGTTCGACGCCGGCGCCGGTGTCCAGGCCTGGTCGTTCCCGACGATCGCGCTGATCGTCGTCCTCGTCGGTCTCACGGTCGGCGCCGTCGGCTCCGGAATCACCCTCCGCCGCTTCCTGCAAGTCTGAGGTGGCCTCCCGCCGGGAGCACCGAGGCCGCCAGAAGCGGCCGAGCCGCGGCCAACGCCGGGCTCGGCGAGAAGCGCATCTGCGCGTCCCCGAGCCGGAGATCGTCCTCCCGTTCAGGCGCACCGAGCCGGAGACGGTCGTCGCCCACGTCGGCCCGACGAACTCCGGCAAGACGCACGCCGCGCTCGAGTTCCTCGCCGAGACCGGACGCGGTGTCTTCGCCGCGCCGCTGCGGATGCTCGCCCAGGAGGCGCACCGGCGGCTCGCCGCGCAGCTCGGCGCCGACGCCGTCGGCCTCGTCACCGGCGAGGAGCGTGTCAACGAGCGAGCGCCGATCATCTGCTGCACAGCCGAGATGGCGCCGCTGTCGGGCGAGGTGCTCGTGCTCGACGAGGTGCAGTGGGCCGACGACGCGGAGCGCGGCTCCGCCTGGACGCGGCTGCTGCTCGCGGGCGAGTACCGGCACATCCTCCTGCTCGGCGCGGTCGAGGCGCTGCCGCTCGTGCAGAACGCCTTCCCGCAGGCCGAGATCCGCTTCTTCGAGCGCAAGGCGCCGCTCGACTGGACGGGGCCGGTCTCCTTCCAGAGCCTGCAACCGGGCACGGTCGTCGTGGCGTTCAGCCGGCGCGCCGTGCTCGCGCTCGCCGGCGAGCTGAACCGCCGCCAGCCGGGGAAGGTCGCCGTCCTCTACGGCGCGATGCCGCTGGCGTCGCGGCGGCTCGAGATCGAGCGCTTCATGAACGGGCAGGCGACGGTCTGCTGCGCCACGGACGTGCTCGGCCACGGCGTCAACCTGCCCTGCGAGACACTGCTCTTCGCCGAGTCGCAGAAGTTCGACGGCGAGGAGCGGCGCGACCTGCACGCCTGGGAGATCGCGCAGATCGCCGGTCGCGCCGGCCGCTTCGGCCTCGTCGAGCGCGGACACGTCGGCGTCCTCACCGGGATCGTCTGGGCGAACGCCGATCCGGAGCTGATCGAGGCCGCGCTTCACCCGGACGTGCCGCTTCCCGGCGGACACCTCGGCTACCGGATCGTCGACACCGCGCGGATCAGGCCTCGGCTCGAGGACCTCCCGATCGAGAGCCCGGCGCAGCTGCCCGCAGCGCTCCGCGCCTGGCACACGGCCGCGCTCCGCCAGTGGGCGACCGACGGCTGGCTCTCGGTCGAGTCGATTGGCCCGCTGCTGGTGCGGCTCGACGTCGTCCAGCGCCGCCTCCGCGAGCGCGGCCGACGGCTCGCGCTCGAGCAGGTCTGGAAGCTCGTCAACGCGCCGGTGGACGAGGACAACGCCGAGCTGCTCGGCACGCTCGCGCTGGCGGTCTCCGGCGATCGCGCTCCGCGGCCGGTGCTGCAGTGGCTGCTCGACGTCAACCGGCTCCGCGACGCCTCGCTCGAGGAAGCAGAGCAGGCCGCGCGGACGGCCAGCATCCTCCGCTGGTTCGCGCTCCAGTATCCGGACGTCGGCGGCGTCACGCTCGAGAAGGCGGCTGCGCTCGAGGAAGCCGCGTCGCGCCGGGTCAGCGAGAAGCTCGCGGCCGAGGTGAGCGCGCCGTCGGTGGGGCGCTGCAAGAAGTGCGGCCAGAGCTGCGCGCCCTGGTTCGCGCTCTGCGAACGGTGTTTCGGGCGGCGCTAGAGCGAGGCGTACAGGTCGACAGGCACGCCGTCGGGGTCCTGCAGCTGTGCGTAGCGCTGCCCCCAGAACGCGTCCCAGGGCTCCTTCTCGCCGTGGAAGCCGGCCGCGATGACGCGGGCGTACAGCTCGTCTACCTCGGCTGAGCCGGCGCACTCGAACGCAAGCCCGAGCTGGTTGCCCGGCTCGCGCGCCCAGTCCGGGCGGAAGCTGCGCACGACCTCCTCCGTGTCGAGCATGAAGCGGACGCCGTTCGGCAGAAACGTGTCGACGTGGCCCTCGTCCGGGGTCTCCGGGACGTTGAGCCCGAGCAGCCGGTAGAAGCCGATCGAGCGTGCCATGTCCGAGACGACGATCCCAATCGCGTTGAGCTGAGGCATCGGGCCCGAGCCTAACGCGCGCTCACGGCCGGCGGTAGTGGCGGGCGACGGCGATCGTGGCCACGATCACGATCGTCGCGACGGTGTTCGGCACGATCAGCGCCCAGTTCCCGAGCGCGATCCCATAGGCGAGCCAGAGCAGGAAGCCGACGAAAAGGACGGTCGGGTAGCCGAGCGAGATCCCGTGCGAGCTCCGGTGCTGGACCATCTTCCGGATCTGGAGGACGGGGGAGACCGCCATCGCGATACCCCACGTCGCCGCTACGAACGCGAGGGCGGTGACCACGGCACCACGTTACCGGTGCGCGGCGTCCGGCCGGTCTGAGAGCGTCTACTCGTCCTTCCAGACGACAAAGGGGTTTGCGGCATGGAAGACAGGCGTGTCACACCGCTCGCTGGTGTCCTCAGCGTAGTGCTGTTCGTCGTTGCGCTGTTCGTGATCGAGTCGGAGACCACCCCGGATGTGGATGCGTCAGCTACCGAGGCCGCGACGTACCTCGACGGCGCTCTTGGAACGCTCGCGGTCGCCCTGATCATCTGGGGAGTCGGCTCGATCCTGCTGCTCTGGTTCTTCGAGGGCCTGCGGGCGTGGATCGCGGGCTACTCGGAGCAGCTCGGCCGACTGACGTTCTTCTTCGGGTTCGCGGTGATCCTGCTGATGCTCGCGTCGTTCCTGCCCGACCTCGCGGGCGCGTTCGCGAGCGACGAGCTCGACGGCCAGCTGGAGCCGGCCGCCGCCCAGGCGCTCACGAGTCTCGGCGACGGGTTCTTCTTCGGTGCCGAGGTGATGCTGGTCGGGCTCTTCCTGGCGGCCGGGCTCGCGGCGTTGCAGGCCCGGGCGTTCCCTGCCTGGGTCGGCTGGCTCTCGTTCGTCCTGGCGGTGATCGCCCTGATTCCGCCGATCGGCTGGGCCGTCGTGATCTGGGGCTTCCCGCTCTGGATCTTCATCATGTCGGCGATCATGTGGCGCAGAGGGCCACGCGAGGTGCCGGCGGCAAGCTGACCGGAATCCGGCCGGGTCATCCCTACACTCACGGAATGGCCCGGCCGACCGGTACCAAAGTCATCGCTGAGAACCGCCGTGCGCGGTACGACTACGAGCTGCTCGAACGCTTCGAGGCGGGGATCGCGCTGGTCGGCACGGAGGTGAAGTCGCTGCGCGACGGTCGCGTCACGCTCGCGCACGCCTACGCCGACGTCCGCGACAACGAGGTCTGGCTCGTGGGCGCCGAGATCTCCGAATACGCACAGGGCAACATCGCGAACCACGAGCCGACCCGAGACCGGAAGCTGCTGCTCAAGCGCGCCGAGATCGCCGGCCTGGTCGGCAAGGTGCGCGAGAAGGGACAGACGATCGTCCCGACGCGCCTCTACTTCAAAGACGGCAGGGTCAAGATCGAGGTCGCCCTCGCGCGCGGCAAGGAGAAGGGCGACAAGCGGCGCACGATCGTCGACCGCGACGCGAAGCGTCAGATCGACCGGGCGCTCAAGTCGAAGCGATAGTCCGCCGCACGATCACGACGCCCGGCTCGAGCACGTAGCCGTGCTTCGCATTCAGGTGCCGGATCGGCGCGTTTCGGACCTCGTTCGAGGTCTGGAGCGTCTTGAAGCCGTTCTCCTTCGCCCACGCGATCTGCGTCGCCTTGAGGAGGGCAGCGATTCCACGGCCGCGATGGGCGCGCTTGACGCCGGTGAGGTCATGGAACGCGCGCTCGGTCGTATCGTCCGAGAAGGCGAGCTTCGCGTAGCCGAGCACTGCACCGTCCTCGAGGGCGATGAAGACGGCTTCAGGACGGTCGCCGCTCCCGCGCATGTCGCGCTCGAGCCACTCCTCGAGCTCGCCGACGTCAGTCTCCTCCTCGCCCGGGATGTCGGGAGCGGCCTCGCGCGCGACCTCCCAGAGGCCCTCGGCGAGCTCGGGCCGCTCGGCCCAGGTGACGAGCTCGATACCCGGTGGCGGCTCGACGGCCGGCGCGTCGATCGCGGTCAGGTCGAGCACCATCCGCGAGTTGCGCCCCGCCTCCTCGTAGCCCCGCGAAGCCGCCCACGCGATGCTGCCGTCGTCCTCCTCGGCGACCGGCCCTTCGAGCTCGGTCGCGCCGTGCTCGGCTGCCCAGCGCTCGAGCACGGCGCGAAGCTCGTCGCCGATGCCGCTGCCGCGTAGGCCGGGGAGCACGAGCGCCGCGCCGATCCCACGGTGTGGCGGGGTGTGCCAGCCCGTCAGGGCGTAGCCGGCGCCCGCGACCGCGCCGTCCTTCTCCGCGAGCAGCCAGATCATGGCCTCGGCCTGCCGGCGCCAATCGATCAGCCCGGCGACCCCGCCCATCTCCTCGCGCGGCATCGCCTGCGTGACGACGCCGATAAACGCCTCGAGCTCGTCCTCGCCGATCTCGCGAACCGTCACCACCCGGCTACACTATGTCCAACAAACATACGGGGGCGACCTGGTTTCGACGTGGTCGGTTCTCCGGTAGAGCTGCAAGCCGAGGTCCCCGGTCGGCCTCGTAAAACCACCGGGAAACGAACAAATGCGAAGAACGAACTCGCAATCGCTGCCTAAGTAACCCTTAGGACTGGCGACGTCGCACCCGGCTCGGCCCGAGGCCGGGAATGCGGCGCCAACGTCGGGCTCGGCGCCAAGGGAGAGCCAATCGCCCGCGGCGCGACACTCTAGGATGGCTAGCCCGTCGGGTGTGTCGTCTCGGAACCGACCGGCGGGCGAATCTGAATCCGGGACTACGCTTGTAGATGCTCTGTCCGGTGCGTCCGCGGACGCGGGTTCGATTCCCGCCGCCTCCACTTTCTGGCCCAACCAAGCCGTTTCCCCCGACTTCTTCGGGGGAACGATTGGTGAGGGACAGCGAGTCAAGGCGTCCCTCCGGCCCTAGCTTCTTGCGTACTTCTCCAAGGCGCGCTGGAGGTCGCTGGCGTCCTGGTGCCCGTAGATGGAGAGCGTGGTGTTGAGGTCGCTATGCCCC
>DATMEO010000188.1:0-8031 GCA_035556515.1 Gaiellaceae bacterium | reverse complement strand
CGGCTAAGTCAGTGCTCTCTGCAGACGGTGCCGCTGATGTGCCGGCCGCACGAGGGGCAAGTCCGCTGGCGGCGCTTCAGCTCGAGCGCGTGCTTCTTCAGCCCGGAGAAGGTCATGGTCCAGCCCATCGCCATGGCGAGGGCTGCGAAGGCGACGATCTGAGGGTCAAGCGTCATCGGAAGACGTCCTTTTGAGAGTCGTACCCTTGCGCGCGTGTGGATGCGCTCGGAAGTACAACTCACGACGTCTTCGATCGGATACGTGCGTGTAGAGCTCGGTCGTCGAGAGGTCGGCATGGCCAAGCATCTCCTGGACGCTGCGAAGGTCGGCGCCGCCCTCGAGCAGGTGCGTCGCGAACGAGTGGCGGAGCAGGTGCGGGTGGACGCGCTGCGGCTCCAGGCCCGCCTTCTCTGCGAGTCGGCGCAGGATCATGAACGCCCCGGCGCGGGTGAGTGGCCCACCGCGCGCGTTCAGGAAGAGCTCCGGACGGTTGCGCCGGTCGAGATGCGGGCGTCCCATCGCGATGTAGCGGCGCAGCGCGTCGACGGCGGGCCGGCCGAGCGGGACGAGCCGCTCCTTCGAGCCCTTGCCGAGTGCGCGCACAAGCCGATCCTCGAGATCGACCGAGCGGCGCTGCAGCCCCGTGACCTCGCTGACGCGCAGGCCGGCGCCGTACATCAGCTCGACGAGAGCGCGGTCGCGCATCGCGCGCGGTGTCGTCCCGTTCGCCGCGTCGATCAGGCGCTCCGCCTCGCCCGGCGAGAGCGTCTTCGGCAGCGTGCGGGCCCGCTTCGGCAGCTGCAGCGCCGCGGCGGGGTTGTCCTCCCGCGCGCCGAGCAGCATCTGGTGGCGGAAGAACGAGCGGAGCGCGGCGATCCTGCGCGCGACCGTCGAGGGCGCGATTCCGGCGGCACGCATCTCGGCGAGCCAGCGCTCGAGCTCCTCGGTCGTGGTCTGGGCGACCGGCCCCTGGCGCCACTTCGAAAGTTGGAGCAGGTCGCGCCGGTACGCCTCGACCGTGCGCGGCGCCCGCCTGGTCGCGAGCAGCGCGAGGAATCCATCGAGCTCGGGGTCTGGTCGCGTCGTCACGGCCGCTCCCGTTTCCCTGCCGCGGCGCGGACCCCTCTAAGAACGGGGATGGGAGGAGTCGTAGACCTTGCGTAGACGGCGGGCGTCGACGTGGCTGTAGACCTGCGTCGTCGAGAGCGACGAGTGCCCGAGCAGCTCCTGGATCGTGCGCAGGTCGGCGCCGCCCTCGAGCAGGTGCGTCGCGAACGAGTGCCGCAGCCGGTGCGGGTGAGGGAGGAGGCGGCGCAGCGTGCTCGTGTCGAGCCGCCGGCCGCGCGTGGACAGAAAGAGGGCGTCGTTGGCGCCGCGTGCGAGCTCCGGGCGGGCCTCGCGCAGGTAGCGCGCGACGACGTGCGCGGCCTCCTCGCCCAGCGGCACGATCCGTTCCTTGCCGCCCTTGCCGCGAACGCGGACGTGCTCTTGCTCGAAGTCGACGTCGCCGAGGTCGAGCCCGACCGCCTCGGCGCTGCGGAGACCCGCCGAGTAGACGAGCTCGACGAGAGCGCGGTTGCGCAGGCCGAGCGCGCCGTCGCCTCCCACCGCGTCGATCAGCTCCTCGACCTCCGCTTGCTTCGGCGCTTCCGGCAGCCGCTGAGGGCGCCTCGGCGCCAGCGAAGCGTCGGGCACGCGGGTCGCGCCGAGAGTGAAGCGGAGGAACGAGCGGACGGCGGCGAGCTTGCGGGCGATCGTCGCCGGCGCGAGCCCGTTGCGGGCGCGCCCGAGCTCGGAGGCGTAGTCGACGAGGACGCGCACGTCGACGTCCTCGACACCGAGGTCGCGCCTGTCGAGCCAGTCCGCGAAGCCGCGCAAATCGGACGCGTAGGCGCGTCGCGTCGACTCGGCCAGGGCAGGCGAGGCAAGGAACCGGTCGATCGCCGTTGAAGTCGTCACCACGGGCGAGTTCCCGCGATCGTCTGGCGTTCCTGCCATACTGCGCCGCTTCGGGGTCGAAGGGCGATGGGAAAACGGGCTTACATACATCGGTGGCTGCTCGTCGCTGCGATCGCAGGCGGCGCTCTCTCGGCGGCCTCCGGCGCGCAGGCGGCGCGCCTCGGCTTCGCCGACGACGCGGGCAAGTATGCGGAGGACGGGGGTGCTGCGTACTTCAGCGATCTCCGCGCGGCCGGCGGAACCGAGAACCGGATCACGGTGCTCTGGGATCCGAAGCGCCCGGACACGATTCTCGAGCAGTCGTTCCTCGACCGCTCCCTGCCGGTGGCGGCGGCGAAGCGGATCCGGGTCGTCTTCCACGTCTTCCCGATCAGCCCGACGGCGCTCTCCTCTTCTCCCGACGCCGCCGAGAGCTTCGCCGCGTTCCTGGGCCAGCTCGCGACGACCTATCCGGAGGTGCGCGAGTTCGTCGTCGGCAACGAGCCCAATCAGCCGCGCTTCCATCGCCCGCAGTTCTCGCGTGCCGGCAAGGGTCTCGCGGCGGCGGTCTACGCCGGCCTGCTCGCCAAGTCGTACGACGCGCTGAAGGAGGTCGACCCAGGAATCCGCGTGATCGGCCTCGGCCTCTCCGGCCGCGGCAACGACCTGCCGCTGGCGCCGTCGAACGCCTCCACCTCGCCGGTCCGCTTCCTCCGTGATCTTGGCGCCGCCTACCGGGCGAGCGGGCGGACGCTGCCGCTGATGGACGAGCTCGGTCTTCACCTCTACCCGCGCTCCGACCGCGACCCGGTTCGTGCTGGCGACCGCTGGCCACGTGCGGGCATCGTCAACCTTGCCCGGATCAAGCAGGCGTTCTGGGACGCGTTCGCCGGCACCGCTCAGCCGACCGTCGAGCAGGGCCTGAAGCTCCGGATCGACGAGATCGGGTGGCAGGCCGTCGTTCCCGCCGCACGCCGGGACGCCTACCACGGCCGCGAGACCGCCGCGGCCACGAGCGAGCGTGCCCAGGCGGACAACTACGCGAATCTGATCGGGATCGCCGCCTGCGACCGCAGCATCTCCGCCGTGTACCTCCTGCACCTCCGCGACGACCCCGACCTCGAGCGGTACCAGTCGGGCGTCAGGCGCGCCGACGGATCGGCCCGACCGGCGTACGCGGCGGTTCGCACCGCGGCGGCGCGTGCAAAGCGCGGCTGCGCAAGAAAGCACGTGAGCTGGCGGCACGCGACCCGGGTCGTCGGCGCACGCGCGCAGTTCGGGCTCGGCGCTGGCCTCGCCTCGCGGCTGCGCAAGAGCTGGGGCTTCAATGTCACCGCGGCCGAAGAGGTCTCGTACGTCGCGGCGATCTTCCCTGCCAGTGCCACTGCGCGGGTGCGCAGCCTGGCGTCGCCGCGCGCACGCGGCGCCGTGACGATGACGGCAGGACGGGTTCGGGCGGGTTGGAACCCGCGCCTGCGCTTCCTGCCGCGCCACCTGAAGCCCGGCCGCTACGTCTACGCGGTCCGGCTCCGCGCGAGCATGAACCCGCGGCGGAGCACTGTGATCGTCAGCCGCGCGTTCGTCGTCCGCTAGCGGGGCGCATGTCCTTCGAGCTCTCGACCGGCGCCGAGGCCCGCTGGACCGGCACGCGCGGGCCGCGCGCGGTCGTGTGCATGAACGGCGGTACTGCCGCCGAGCTGCCGGGAACGTGGAGCGCATCGGTCGAGTGGCTTGTGCGCGGGCTCTCGCGCCGCTTCCCCGGACTCGGCTTCCTGGAGGTGCGCTACCGGATCAAGTCGTGGCGACGGCTCGACCTGTGCGTCGAGGATGCGGCGGTCGCGATCGAGGCGGCGCGGGCGAGCGGGGCGGAGGAGCTCGTGCTCCTCGGCTTCTCGATGGGCGGGGCCGTCGCCGTGCGCAATGCCGCCGCGCCCGGGGTCGAGCTCGTCGCCGGCATCAACCCCTGGCTGCCGCCGCAGCTCGAGCTCGACACCCTGCGCGGCCGGCGCCTGGCGATCGCGCACGGCGCTCTGGACGCGCCGCTGCCGCTCGTTCCCGGTGTGAAGCCGTCGATGTCGCTGGCGGCGGCGGAGCGCGCGCGGACGCTGGGCGTCGAGGTCGAGCGCCGGGTCGTCCCGTTCGGCTTCCACGCGGTCGCGCTACGCCGCCGCGACGGCGGCATGCTGGCGCTTCCGGGCGCCGGCCGCTACGCCGACTTCGTCGGCGACGAGCTGGAGCGCTTCTGCGCGTAAGGCTTTACCTGGCGATCCGCGGCGTCGTCCTCGTGCTGGCGCGGTTGCTCTACCGGATCGAGATCGTCGGCTCGGTGCCGCCCGGGCCCGTGATCGTCGCCGCGAACCACGAGTCGCTGCTCGACCCGCCGTTGCTCGCGCTCGTCGCGCGCCGGCCGCTGCACTTCCTCGCCAAGGTCGAGCTCTGGCGCTACCGCCCGGGCGCCTGGCTGATGGATGCGCTCGGCGGGATCCCGATCCGCCGCGACCGCCGCGACCTGCTCTCGGTCGGCCGGGCGGAGGAGCTGCTCCGCGCAGGCGAGAGCGTCGCGATCTTTCCGCAGGGAACCGTGCAGGGCGGCGCCTGGACGCGAGGCGCGGCCCGGCTCGCGCTCGCCACCGGCGTGCCGCTCGTGCCGGTCCGGATCGTGGGCACGAAGCAGGCGCTGTCGAAGGGCCGCCTCGCCTTCCCGAAGATCCGGCTGATCGTGGGCGAGCCGATCCCGGTCCAGCGGGCAAGGCCGACGGTGGCGGCGGCGAAGGAGCTGACTGCGGAGCTCGAGAAGCGGGTCGACGCAGCCCGCTAGCTCGTCCGTACGCTGTCACCGATGCCACGAGGACGAGGGCGCGCGTTCGAGTACGACGATCCGCCGGAGCGGCCTGCCGATCCGGCTGTCCGCCGTGCCTACCTCCGCCGGATCGTCGCGCTCTTCCGGCCGTACCGGCTCCGGCTCGCCGGCGTCCTCGGGCTGATCCTCTTCTCGTCCGTCCTCGGCTCGATCCCGGCGCTGCTGATCAAGGAGGTCTTCGACGTCGCCTTGCCGGAGGGTGACCTCGGCCTCCTCAATCTGCTCGTCGCCGGGATGATCGCGATCGCGGTCGTGACCGGCGCGCTCGGCGTCGTCCAGACGCTGCTCTCGAACCAGGTCGGCCAGCGCGTGATGCACGACCTGCGCACGGCGGTCTACAGGCACCTGCAGCGGCTCTCGCTCGCGTTCTTCACGCGGACGCGGACGGGAGAGGTGCAGTCGCGGCTCGCCAACGACATCGGCGGCGTCCAGGAGGTGGTCACGTCGACGGCGACCTCGATCGTCTCCAACGTCTCCGTCGTCCTGGCGACGCTGATCGCGATGCTCTACCTGGACTGGCGCCTAACGTTGTTCGCGCTGGCGCTGCTGCCGCTCTTCGTCTGGATGACGAAGCGTGTCGGCGACCAGCGTCGCAAGGTGGCGAAGGTGCGGCAGGAGTCGATGGCGGACATCTCGAGCCAGGTGCAGGAGTCGCTGTCGGTCTCGGGGATCCTGCTCGGCAAGACGATGGGCCGCACCGAGGAGCTCGCGCGCCGCTTCGAGGCAGAGTCGGGGCGTCTCGCCGACCTGGAAGTGCGCAGCCGGATGACCGGCCGCTGGATGATGGCGTCGATCCAGACCTCGTTCGCGGTGATGCCGGCGCTCGTGTACCTCTTCGCCGGGCACCTGGCCGGCTCGATCTCGCTCGGCACCGTGATCGCCTTCACCACACTGCAGGCGCGTCTCTTCTTCCCGATCGGCTCGCTGCTCGGGGTCGGGCTCGAGGTGCAGACCTCGCTCGCGCTCTTCGACCGTGTTTTCGAGTACCTCGACCATCCGGTCGAGATCGAGGAAGGGACGCGAACGCTCGTCGCCCCGCGCGGCGACGTCGCCTTCGACCGCGTCTCCTTCCGCTACGAGGACGGCCCCTGGACGCTCGACGATGTCTCCTTCGACGTGCCCAGCGGGTCGAAGACGGCGCTCGTCGGCGAGACGGGCTCCGGCAAGACGACGGCGGGCTACCTTGTCGCGCGCCTCTACGACGTCACCAGCGGAACGGTCTCGATCGACGGGATCGACGTGCGCAAGCTGACCTTCGAGTCGCTCGCGAACGCGGTCGGCGTGGTCAGCCAGGAGACCTACCTCTTCCACGCGACGGTGCGCGACAACCTCCGCTTCGCGCGGCCGGACGCGAACGACGAGGAGGTCGAGGACGCCGCGCGCGCGGCGCAGATCCACGGGCTGATCGCGAATCTCCCGGACGGCTACGACACCGTCGTGGGCGAGCGCGGCTACCGCTTCTCGGGCGGCGAGCGGCAACGGATCGCGATCGCGCGGACGATCCTGCGCAACCCGCCGATCCTCGTCCTCGACGAGGCGACCTCGGCGCTCGACACGCAGACCGAGCGCGCCGTCCAGGAGGCGCTCGAGCGGCTTGCCGAGGGCCGGACGACGATCGCGATCGCGCACCGGCTCTCGACCGTCCGCGACGCCGACCAGATCGTCGTGCTCGATCGCGGCCACGTCGCCGAGATCGGCACGCACCTCGAGCTGCTGTCCGCCGGCGGCCGTTACGCGACGCTCGTCTCCCGCGACACCGAGGAGGTACTGCGATGAGCTGCACGCACGCCGACACGATCCACGACGTCACCCCGAGCGCCGCGGGCTGCGAAGACTGCCTGAGGACGGGCGACCGTTGGATGCATCTCCGCCTCTGCCTCGAGTGCGGCCACGTCGGCTGCTGCGACAGCTCGCCGAACCGGCACGCGACGAAGCACTTCCATGCGACCTCGCACCCGCTCGTGCAGTCGTTCGAGCCGGGTGAGGACTGGATCTGGTGCTACGTCGACGAGGTGACGCTCGCACCGGCCTGAAGCGCCTCGAGCAGAAGCTCGCGCGGAAGGCCGTGGACGGTGTTGCCGTTGCGGCCGGTCATCGTCCGCGAGGCGAGGACAGCGTTCAGGATCGACTCCTCGACCGCGTCGATGACGGCCTCGTAGAGCCCGTCGATCCGGCCGTCGTTCAGCATCCGCAGGGCGAGCTCTGGCTGCTCCGCGACGAGGCCACGGTTGCCGGTCGCGAAGCAGAGCGCGAAATCGCCGCTCGAGCGCTCGCCCATCCCACCCGTGCGCGCGATCCCGAAGCCGGCCCGGCGCGCGAGCCGCTCGCACTGGCCAGGGACGAGCGGCGCGTCGGTGGCGATCAGGACGATGATCGAGCCCGCGCCCTCGCCGGCCTCGCTCGCCGGCAACGGCACGACCTCGGGTCCGATGCGCTCGCCGACCGGGACGCCGTTCACGCGCAGACGCCGGCGGCGGCCGTGATTGGCCTGGACGAGCGCGCCGACCATCCAGCCGTCCTCGACGACGCGGGACGCGGTTCCGATCCCGCCCTTGAAGCCGTGGCAGACCATGCCGGTGCCGCCGCCGACGGAGCCCTCCTCGACGGGGCCGTCGGCAGCCGCCTCGAGCGCCGCGAACGTGTGCTCCGGACGGACGTGGAAGCCGTTGATGTCGTTGAGGAAGCCGTCCCACGTCTCGCCGACGACAGGCAGGCTCCAGTCCCATTCCCCCGGGCGCTCCGCGGCGATCAGGGCGTCGCGCACGACGCCGACCGAGTGGGTGTTGGTGAGGCCGATCGGGGTCGTCAGCGTGCCCGAGTCGCGCATCCACTCGAGCCCGGTCAGCTCGCCGTTGCCGTTGATCGTGTGAGCGGCGGCGAAGAGCGGCTCCGGCGGCGGCACGACCACCGTCACGCCCGTCCGAACGTCATCGCCCTCGATCAGCGTGGTGTGCCCGACCCTGACTCCGGCGACGTCCGTGATCGCGTTCGCCGGCCCGGTGGGGAGGCGGCCGATCTCGATTCCGAGGTCGCGGGCGCGTGGCACCGTCCGACGATAGCTCGCGGACGTCACTAACATGCCCCCCGGCATGGCGACGACGGAGTCACGCACCGGCCTGGCGGTCCACGGGATCGAGGCTGCGGGAACCGTTCACTTGAACCCGTCGACATCGCGGCTCTACACCGACGCTCTGACGCGCGGTGAGGGCCGGCTCGCCGAAGGCGGACCGCTC
>DATMEO010000187.1:0-4821 GCA_035556515.1 Gaiellaceae bacterium | reverse complement strand
ACGGGAGCGCTCGACGACTCGCGCCGCCTCTGCGAGTTCGTCTACCGCAATCTCGGCTCCCTCACCCAGATCGTGCCGACCCTCGACACGCACCAGGCGCTCCAGATCTTCCACCGGGTGCTGCTCATCGACGGCGAGGGCCGGCATCCGGAGCCCTTCACGCTCGTGACCGCCGAGGACGTGGAGGCCGGGCGCTGGCGGATCAATCCGCCAGCGGCGGCCGGCCTCGGGCTCGATCCCGACTACGCCGACGAGCATCTCCGCTACTACACGCAGACGCTCGAGCAGGGCGGCAAGTACAACCTGACGATCTGGCCGTTCCACGCGATGCTGGGCGGGATCGGCCACGCGCTCGTCTCCGCGATCGAGGAAGCGCTCTTCTTCCACTCGGTCGTCCGCCACGCGCCGCTCGACTTTCAGCCGAAGGGCGACAACGCGCTGACCGAGCACTACTCGATGCTCGGCCCCGAGGTGGAGGACGACCGCGAGGGCGAGCCGCTTGGCAAGCGCAACCAGCCGCTGATCGAGCGGCTGCTCCAGTACGACGCGGTCGTGATCGCCGGTGAGGCCAAGAGCCACTGCGTCGCCTGGACGATCGAGGACCTCCTCTCCGACCCGAACGTGCAGGAGCGCGGGCTCGAGGAGAAGGTCTACCTGCTCGAGGACTGCACCTCGTCCGTCGTCGTCCCCGGCTCGGTCGACTACACCGACGAAGCCGACGCTCACTTCGCGCGGTTTGCCGAGTCGGGCGCGCACGTCGTCCGCTCCGACCAGCCGATGGCCGAGTGGCCCGGCGTCGTCGGCGAGTCGAACGCGACTTAGTTGCTGACAGCAACTAAGTCGCCTGCATCCGCTCCGTTAAGCCGGATTCGGGACTTTGTGGCTGACAGCAACTAAGTCGCGGCAGGAACGGGCTTTGTCCGGCGGTAAGTCCTCTCGCGTGACGTGACGCGAAAACCTGCCCCGACGTAGAGGTCATGAGCCGCGCCCGTACTGAAGCCGACCTTTAGGCGGCAGGCCCCTCGCGCCGCCAAGAGCTGGAGGCCCGCAGTGAGCATCGCCCGAGCCAGACCGCGTCGCTGGTACACATCCTCGACCCTCATCGGCTCGACCATCCCGACCTCGGTGACTGGATCGAACCAGAAGAGCGCGTATCCGGCGACGTCACCGCTGGTCGTCTCGACGGCGAGATCGAGCGCCGGGTCGTAAAGAGAACATTGTCGGAGGCGGGCTTCGACTCCGTGACCGCTTCGATTCCGCATCGGGTGCTGGCCGGTCGCCTGGACACGGTTCACGAGCACGAATCCCTCCGGCAGGTCGTCGGCGTCGGGCAGATCCTCGGCATCCATCCACGTTGTCCCGGATCGCTCGTCGGCGGCGACGAAACCGCCAGCGGCCAGCAGTCTCAACAGCTCGAGGTCGTCGTCACGGGCGAGCACCTCGACCGGCGCGAGCTTTCGGGCATCGATGACGTCGAGGGCGTGCGCCCACATGGCGGCCAGCGGAACCGTCGAGGCGCCGGGAACGACGATTGGATCGCAACCCCAGGCTTTACCCCAGTCGGTAAGCACGACGCCGGCCACGGGGCCGTCGTCGTCGACCCAGAAGAGCTGATCGATCGAGTCCGAACGGCGAGGCGTGCGCCACCACCACTGCAGATCGGCGGCGTCCCAGACCCCTGCCTCCGCATCGGTCAACCGAGCGCGCTGCAAGAGCTTCGTCGCAAGCCTCAGGTACTCGAGACCAGCCGCCCGCACCTCCCGGATCGCCATGCTCCTACGTGACGAGCTCGAGCCGCGCGTTCGGGCGGAAGCGGCGGCCGACCTTCGCCGACGGGCGCCCGTCGGTCATGACGATGTCGGCGGTGAAGTCGTTCTGGCCGCGGATCAGCGACGAGCCGATCCCGTACGCGTCGACCGGCACCTCGCGCCGCTCGAACTGCTCGATCTTGTCGACGGTGAAGCCGCCGGAGGCGACGATCCTCACCCGCTCGAACCCGTCCGCGTCGAGCGCGTCCCGCACCTTGCGCACGAGCCGCTCGTTGACGCCGCGCGGGTCGAAGTCGCCCATCTCGTTCCAGAGCGAGCGGTCGACGAGTTGCCCCGAGGTGTCGAGCCTGACTCCCCAGAGCCGCCGCCCCAGCGCCCGCGCGACTTCGAGCGCCGTTCCCACCGAGTCGTTCTCGAAGTCGACGAGGACGACGATGTTCATGTCCTCGCTCGCCCATTCCGCGAACTTCGTCGCGGCGAGAACCGTGTTGCCGCCGTAGGAGGCGATCAGCGCGTGCGGCACGGTGCCGACGCCGCGCCCGCCCCACCAGGACGCCTGCGCGTCCGAGGTGACGCCGATCTCGGCGCCGATCATCGCGCCCGCGACGTAGGCCGCGTAGCCGTCGCCGGTCTGGACGCGGTGATGATCGTGCCGGGCCGGCATGAAGATGATCGGCTTGCCGTTGGCCGCCTCGACGACGCGGGCCGTGTTCGTCGTGATCAGCGTCCGGCGCGTCAGCACGCCGAGGTAGACGGTCTCGAGGTGGGCGAAGAGCGTGTAGTCGCCCTCGATCGTCATCGCCGTCTCCCACGGCTCGATCCGGTCGCCGTCGTGGAGCGCGTGGACGGTGAGCACGTCCCAGTCGTCGGAGCAGAGCTTGAGGATCGCGATCGCCTCGTCGACGCCGCCCAGCATCGCCTGGTTGCGCTGGAAGACCTGCATCACGACGCGCGGATGGCGGCCGTCCCGGAGCAGCGTCTCCCGGGTGTGGTTGAAGTAGGCGTCGGTGTAGTAGCCCTCCCGCATTTTCTCGACCGGAAGGTCGAAGATCTCGGGCGGGAGGCGGCGCGGCTTAGCTTCCTGCTCGGTCGCCATGCTCCAGCTCCAGACAGGCCGCCAGGGCCGCCGCGGCGACCTCGAGCTGCTCCGGTGAGGGCTCTGCGGTCGCGAGCCGGTGCTGCAGCTCGTGCCCGGGCATCGCGAGCGCCTTCGCGAGCGGATGGCGGGGGTGCTTCGTCATCCAGGCGAACACCTCGACCGCGACGGCGACGGCTCCCAGCGAGCTCGCTGTTCGCGCTGGCCCGCGCAGGTTCGCGGGTGCACGCGAGGCGAGCACGTTGCCGACCGCAGATGCGGCCAGCAGCGGGCCGATCAGGTGCGAGCCGCAGCGCTCGTGCTCCTTCGCGCGCGTCTCGCCGTGCTCGTACGTGCCGATCGAGACGTGTTCGGCCCCGTGGTAGGCGGCGAGCTCGCCGCCGCGGAGCGCGAGCATCGCGGGCGCGAGCGAGAAGGCTCCCGAGAGGAGCTCACGGGCGGCAGCTCCGAGCCTCGGCGATCGGCGCACGACCTGAACGGTCAGCGCGCTCGCGACGGTGGCGGCCAGGACGGACGGACGCTCGAAGGGCAGCCGCGCCTCCGGCAGCCTCCGGCGCAGCTCCGGGATCATGGCGAACGACTCGGCCAGGCGCAGCGGGCCCCGCAGGAACGGCTGCTGCACTCCCGGCGCGAACAGGCGCTTGCGCGCGGACGCGACCTTGATCTCTCCCGCGTCCGTCCGGATCGCGCATGCCCACGCGGTCGGCCCGTGCACGAGCACCCCGTTCGAGAGCGCCATGCCACCGAGGCGAAGCTTGCTGCTCATGCGGGAAGCGTAGCCCCGGCAGCCCGCCTGAGAGCCGCTTGGAGCTCGTCGGCCGCCGGGCCGCGGCCGATCGGCGCGCCGTCCAGCTCGGTCACCGGCATCACCTCGCGCACGGACGAGGACGTGAACGCCTCGTCGGCCGCCAGGAGCTCGGTCAGGCCGAACTGGCCCTCCTCGACCGTGTAGCCGGACTCGCCGGCGAGCTCGAGCACCGTCGCGCGCGTGACGCCCGCGAGGATGCCGAGATCGAGCGACGGCGTGCAGAGCGTGCGCTCGCGCCGCCACCAGACGTTCGTTGTCGGGCCTTCGAGCACCGTCCCCGCGCTGTCGACGAAGACTGCGTCGTCGGCGCCTTGCCGCTTCGCTTCCGCCTCGGCGGCCATGTTGACGGCGTAGCTCGTCGACTTGACTCCGGGCAGGAGCCACGGCTCGTCGGCGCGCACGCCGCGCAGCGAGATCAGCCGCTGCCCGCGCTCGCGCAACGCGTCGTAGTGGTCGCCGAGCTCGTTGACGAGCGCCAGCGCCACCGGTGTCGGCGTCCAGTAGAGACGGAGGACGGCGTCCTGCGTGGCGGCAGCGTCGAGAGCCTGCTGCGCCAGTTGCTCGAGCTCGAGCCGGTTCACCTCGGGCAGCCCGATCCGCTCGGCCGAGCCGGCGAGGCGGTCGAGGTGCTCGACCAGCTTGAAGGGCCTGCCGCCGTAGACCCGGATCGTCTCGAACGCTGCGCGGCCCCGCAGCAGCGCCTCGTCGTCGGCCCGGAGGACGGGCTCCGCGGGATCGACGACACCGCGGCCGGCGACCGCAACGGCGAGCAGGCTCACTCGGTCGCTCAACGGGGTGCTTCCGCCTCGATCGGCGCCCCGATCGCAGCGAGCAGCGGCCGCGCCTTCATCCACGACTCCTCGATCTCGGCGTCCGGCTCCGAGTCCCAGACGATGCCGCCGCCGACCCAGAGGTGGATCCGGCCCTCGGCGATCGCGAACGTCCGGATCGTCAGGGAGAGCTCGAGGTCGCCGTTGCCGCGGACCACGCCGAGCGCCCCCATCGAGGCGCCTCGGCCCACCGGCTCGAGCGCGGCAATCAGGTCGAGCGCAGCAATCTTCGGCGCGCCCGTCACCGATCCGCCTGGGAAGGTCGCCGCGAGCAGCTCGGCCAGCCCGACGCCCTCGCGCAGCGTCCCTTCGACGGTC
>DATMEO010000186.1:0-14487 GCA_035556515.1 Gaiellaceae bacterium | reverse complement strand
GACAGCGCCTGGCCTTCGAGCTGGCGGACGCGCTCGCGCGTCAGATCGAGCTCGTGCCCGATCGCCTCGAGCGTCCAGGGCTCGCCCTCGAAGCCGAACCGAAGCTCGAGGATGCGCCGCTCGCGCTCCGGGAGCGCGTCGAGCGCGCGACGGACACCCTGCTTGCGCAGCGACTCCTCCGCCTCGTCGAACGGGTCGGCGGCTTCGCGGTCGGCGAAGAGATCGCCGAGCTCGCCCTCGTCGTCGGCGCCGACCGTCTGGTTCAGCGAGACGGACGCGTGCGCGGCGCCGAGCGCTTCGTCGACGTGCTGGATCGGCAGCCCGGTGGCCTCCGCGAGCTCCTCCTTCGTCGCCTCGCGGCCGAGCTCGACCTCGAGCCGGCGCGCGGCGCGCGACAGCTTCTGCTGCCGCTCGACGACGTGGACGGGAACGCGGATCGTCCGCGCATGATTGGCGACTGCACGCTGCACCGACTGGCGAATCCACCAGGTCGCGTAGGTCGAGAACTTGAAACCGCGGCGCCAGTCGAACTTCTCGACGGCGCGGTTGAGCCCCAGGGTTCCCTCCTGGATCAGGTCGAGAAACGGTACGCCGAGGCCGCGGTAGCCCTTGGCGATCGAGACGACGAGCCGCAGGTTCGACTCGATCATCGTCCGCTTCGCGACCGGGTCTCCCCGCTCGATCAGCTTCGCGAGCTGCACCTCCTGGGCGGCGTTCAGCAGCTTGTGCCGGCCGACATCGGCGAGGAAGAGCTGCAGGCTGTCGGCGGCGCCGGTGGCGACCGCGACGGGAGCCGGCTCGGCCTCCTCCTTCTCCTTTTCGGCCTCCTTCTCGGCCTTGTCCTTCGCCGCGCGCGACTGCCCGACCTCGAGGCCGAGGGTCTCGAGCTCGCGCGTGAGCTGCTCCGTCTCATCTTCGTTCAGGTCGTGCTCGAGCACGAACGCCTCGAGCTCTGCGGGCTCGATCACCCCGCGCTCCTCCGAGCGCTCGACGAGCGCCTTGACCTGCTCCGACTCAATCAGTTCGATCAGCTGGTTCTGCGTCAAAGTCGAAAGTCAACCCTTTCCGGCAATGCTTCGGATGGAGGCTACAAACTTACGCACCATATGCGGTCAATCCTGCTTTTGCCAGGGGTACTGCACCCGCGGACCTTGTTACAAGCTCAAAACGGCGAGCCCCTGTCGTCTATTCCGGTGAGGGGCGGAAATCGGTTTTCGCGCGTAGCACGCTAGCGCGTCTGATCGCGCCCTCCTAGAGCAAGACGACGGTTGACACGGAAAGTTTGCACGTTCGTTCGGACTACGCCGCAGAGCGCTTGCCGCCGCCGCGCTTGCGCTTCGGCGCTGGGCCCTTCGAGCGCCTGTCGGCGAGCAACTCGGCCGCACGCTCGATTGTCACCGTCTCGGGATCGTCGCCGCGGCGAAGGCTCGCGTTCGTCTCGCCGTCGGTCACGTACGGGCCGAAACGCCCCTCCTTGAGCACGACCGGCTTGTCGCTGACGGGGTCGGGGCCGAGCTCGCGCAACGGCGGCTTCGCCTGACCGCGGCCGCGCCGCTCCTTCGGCTTCGCGAGCAGCTCCAGTGCCTCCTCGAGCGAAATCGAGAACAGCTGCTCCTCGCTCTCGAGCGACCGCGACTCCTTGTCCTTCTTGACGTAGGGGCCGTAGCGGCCGTTCTGCGCCGTCACCTCGACGCCGTCGGCGGGATCGGGGCCGAGCACGCGCGGCAGCGAGAGCAGCCGCGTTGCCTCCTCGAGCGTCACCGTCTCGGGCGACATCGACTTGAAGAGCGACGAGGTGCGCGGCTTCTCAGTCGCGCCCTCGGGCAGCACCTCGGTCACATACGGCCCGTAACGGCCCGCCTTGGCTGCGATCTCGGTGCCCCACTCCGGGTGCGTCCCCAACACGCGGTCGCCCGAAGGCGCCGAGAGCAGTTCCTCCGCCTTTGCGATCGTCAGCTCGTCTGGCGCCATGTCCTCCGGCACGCTCGCGCGCTCCTCACCACGCTCGACGTAGGGCCCGTAGCGTCCGACCCGAAGGACGATGCCGCTCTCGCCGAGCGGCAATGAGTTGACCGCGCGCGCGTCGATCTCTGAGAGGTCAGAGACGAGCTCGTGCAGTCCTGTCCACTGCTCGGCGCCTTGCGGCGCCGAGGTGTCGCCGTCGCCGCTGCCGAAGTAGAAGTGACGCAGCCAGTCGACCCGCTCCTGCTCGCCCGCTGCGATCCGGTCGAGGTCGTCCTCCATCTGCGCCGTGAAGGAGTAGTCGACGAGCCGGCCGAAGTGCTGCTCGAGCAGGCCGGTGACGGCGAAGGCGAGGAACGACGGCACGAGCGCGGTGCCGCGCTTGAAGACGTAGCCGCGGTCGAGGATCGTGCCGATGATCGAGGCATACGTGGACGGGCGGCCGATCCCGCGCTCCTCGAGCGCCTGAACGAGGCTCGCCTCCGTGTAGCGCGAGGGCGGCGTCGTTGCGTGCCCTTCGGGCTCGAGTTGGAGCGCCTTCAGCTCGTCGCCGGGCTTCAAGTGCGGCAGCGGGCGCTCCTCTTCCTGCTCCGTGTCGTCGTCGCGGCTCTCCTCGTACGCGGCGAGGAAGCCCCGGAAGGTGATCACGGTGCCCGACGCCGAGAACTCGGCGTCGCGGCCGGTCGGCGTCGTCGCCCCGAGCCGGAGCGAGACGGTCAGGCCGCGCGCGTCGGCCATCTGCGAGGCGAGCGTGCGCTTCCAGATCAGGTCGTAGAGGGCGAGCTCGTCGCGGTTCAGCTCGCGCCCGAGCTGCTTCGGCGTCCGAAAGGAGTCGCCGGCAGGCCGAATCGCCTCATGCGCCTCCTGCGCGTTCTTGACCTTGCGCGCGTACCGCCGCGGCTGCTCCGGGATCGAGTCGGCGCCGTAGAGCTCGACGGCCTGGCGCCGCGCGGCGGTCAGCGCCGACTCCGACAGCGTCGTCGAGTCGGTGCGCATGTAGGTGATGTAGCCGTTCTCGTACAGCCGCTGCGCCACGCGCATCGTCGTCTGCGCGCTGTAGCGGAGCTTGCGGCTCGCCTCCTGCTGCAACGTCGAGGTCATGAACGGCGCGGCCGGGCGGCGGGTGTAGGGCTTCTCGTCGGCAGAGCGGACGGCAAAGGTGCGACCATCGAGCTCGGCCGCCAGGCTGCGCGCCTCGGCTTCGTCCAGCCGTGCGAGGTCGTCCGACTTGAGCTCGCCCTGCTGGGTGAAGTCGCGGCCCTGCGCGACGCGCTTGCCGTCGAGGACGGCGAGGCGGGCTTCGAACGAGCCCGGATCGAAGACGCCGTTGATGTCCCAGTAGCCGGCGCTGACAAAGGCGCGGCGCTCGCGCTCGCGCTCGACCACCAACCGCACCGCGACCGACTGGACGCGCCCGGCCGAGAGGCCCTGCATGACCTTCTTCCAGAGCACCGGCGAGACCTCGTAGCCGTAGAGCCGGTCGAGGACGCGGCGCGTCTCCTGCGCGTCGACGAGGCGCTGGTCGACGTCGCGTGTCTCGCCGAGCGCGCGTTGGATTGCGTCGCGGGTGATCTCGTGGAAGACCATCCGTCGCACCGGCACCTTCGGCTTCAGCTCCTGAAGCAGGTGCCAGGCGATCGCTTCACCCTCGCGATCCTCATCCGTCGCGAGCAGGAGCTCGTCGGCGTCCTTGAGCTTCTTCTTCAGCTCGCTCACCTTCGCCTTCTTGTCGGCGTCGACGATGTAGAGCGGCTCGAAATCCTCGTCGATCGCGACACCCATCGTCCCGTACTTCGCGCGCTGCTCCTTGGGCACGTCGCTGGCGCGATTCGGCAGGTCGCGGATGTGGCCGATGCTCGACTCGACGTCGTAATCGGGGCCGAGATAGCCCGCGATGGTCTTCGCCTTCGCGGGGCTCTCGACGATCACAAGCTTCTTCGACATGGCGCGGGACACGTTAGCTGTGCGTTGGGATACTCCTCGTATGGCGCCCAGGCCCAGTCCGATGTACATCGCGATCGCCTCGTTGAGCTGGCCGCTCCTCTACGGCCTCTTCCGGCTCCGCGCGCGCGGCCGCGAGCACCTGCCCGACGGCGGCTACGTGCTCGCGGCGAATCACAACTCGAATTTCGACCCCTGGCCGCTCGGACTGCCGCTCTTTCCGCGCCGCTATCTCCGTTTCATGGGGAAGTCGGAGCTCTTCTGGACGCCGTTCAAGCAGTTCGCGACCGCGGCCGGCGCCTTCCCTGTCCGCCGCGGCGAGCGGGACACCGTGGCACTCGAGACGGCGGCGCAGCTCTGTCGCGAGGGCCACATCGTCGTCATGTTCCCGGAGGGCACGCGCCGGAAGAAGGGGATGCGGAAGAAGTACGAGGCGCGGGCGCACACCGGAGCGGCCCGGATCGCGCTCGAGGCGGGGGTTCCGCTCGTCCCGGCCGGGATCGCCGGCACGGACAGGCTGGGCCGGCTGGCGCCGCTGCGCGTCGCCTACGGGCCGCCGATCCCTCTGGACGATCTCGCCGGCCGCGAGGACGCCCCCCAGGTCGCGACCGAGCGGTTGATGGCGGCGATCGGCGAGCTCGAACGCTCCGGATGACGAGCTTGTGTCTGATAGACACAAGCCAATCGTGCCGCGGAATGGCCTCGGCAAGCGGGTTCGCGGCGGAGAGCGCTTGTGACTGATAGACACAAGCCGCTCTTGATCGTCGACGGGGACTCGTTCGCGCACCGGTACTACCACGCGCTGCCGAAGTCGATCCGCCGCGCTGACGGGGGCGGCGGGAACCTGCTCGACGGCGTCGGCGGCCTCCTCGTCCGGCTCTGGCAGGAGGAGTCGCCGCGTGCGGTGCTCGTCGCCTGGGACACGCTCACCGTGCCGACCTACCGGCATACCGCTCTTCCGGCATACCAATCCGGCCGCGAGTTCGACCGGGAGCTGCTCGACCAGCTCGATCTGGCGCCGCAGCTCGTCGCGGCGATGGGCTTCGCCCCTGCGAAGGCGGACGGTTACGAGGCGGACGACTTCTTGGCGGCCGGAGTGGGGTTCGAGGAAGCCCGCGGCGGCACGGCGATCGTCGCGAGCGGCGACCGCGACACGTTTCAGCTCGTCAGCGAGCGCACGATCGTGCTGCAGCCGCAGAAGGGCGGCGGACCGCTGGCGCGGATCGGGCCGTCGGAGGTGCGCGAGCGCTACGGCGTCGACGCGGCTCAGGTACCCGACTTCATCGCGCTACGCGGCGACCCGTCGGACCGGATCCCGGGCGCGCGGGGAGTCGGCACGAAGACGGCGGCGACGGTGCTCGCCCAGTACGGCAGCCTCGAGGCCGCGCTCGAGCAGGGGCGCTTCGCCGCCGAAGCGGACGCGCTGCGGCTCTACCGGCACATCGCGACCATGGATCGCGACGCGCCGCTCCCACCGCTCGACGATCAGCAGCCGACGTGGGAGCGGGCTGCCGGGCTCGCCGACGAGTGGGGTCTCGGGCGTCTCGCGCGCCGGCTGGAGGCGTTGTCGAGCTCCTGACCAATCCGGTGCTCGCGCAGTTGCACCCGACGGGCGACCATCCCGAGCGGCAGGACCGGCTGCTCGTGCTCGACGGCGAGACCGTCGAGCGGGAGGCGACGCGCGAGCAACTCGCCCGCGTCCACGAGCCCGCCTACCTGGAGCTGCTGCAAGCGGTCGACCGCCCCATCCAGCTCGACGCGGACACGGTCTGCTCGAAGACGTCGTGGCAGGCGGCGACGCTCGCTGCCGGAATCACGCTCGAGGCCGTCGACCGCGGCGGCTTCGCGCTCGTCCGACCGCCCGGTCATCACGCCCTCGCCGGCCGAGCGATGGGCTTCTGCCTCCTGAACAACGTCGCCGTCGCAGCGCGGTACGCGCAGGACGAGCTCGGCCTGGAGCGGATCGCGATCGTCGACTTCGACGTCCATCACGGCAACGGCACCGAGGCGACCTTCCGGGGCGACGACACCGTTTTCTTCGTCTCGCTCCACCAGTGGCCATTCTGGCCGGGGACGGGCGGGCCCGACACGAGCGACGAGTCGACGCTGAACATTCCGCTGCCCTCCGGCTCGGGAGACGACGACTACCGCGCGGCATTCGAGAGCTCCGTCGAGCCTGCCGTGCTGGCGTTCGGCCCGGACCTCGTGCTCGTCTCGGCCGGGTTCGACGCTCACGCAGACGACCCGCTGGCGCAGATGGAGATGACGGAGGCGGGTTTCCGGGACATCGCCGGGCGATGCGCTGCACTCGGCCCGCGCGTCGCCGCCGTCCTCGAAGGCGGCTACAACCTCGTGACGCTGCCGGGGCTCGTGGCCGCGGCCCACCGCGGCTTCACCGGCTCCTGAGAACGCGAACGGCCGGCTTTCGCCGACCGCTCTGCCACTTGCCGCCGCAGCGTTTCTGGAAGGAGAACGCGTCCTCCAAGCATCGTCGCTGACGGCCGATCGTTCATCACCCGCCGTTCGGGAATCGCATCCCCAACCGCGGGGGAGCTTCCAGGAGTCAGCGTCGGGCGAGCGAGAGCTGCTCGAGCGCGTCCCGCCGCGACGAGACGCCGAGCTTGCGAAGCATGCTCTTGACGTGCGAGCGGACGGTGTGCTCGGAGATGAAGAGCCGTTTGGCGATGTCGTCGGTCGAAAGATGCTCGTCGAGCAGGAGCAGCACCTCGACCTCACGCGCGGATAGGGCTCCCGCGATGCCATCGGGGACGCCGCCACCGATCCGGCCGCCGCTGCGCAGCTGGTCGAGCAGGCGCCTCGCGACCTCGCCCGAGAGGGCCGCCTCGCCGTTCGCAACCCCGCGCAGGAACGCGACGATGCGCTCCGGCGGCTCGCTCTTCAGCAGGTAGCCGGCGGCGCCGGCGCGGATCGCGCCGAGCAGGTTCTCCTCGGTGCCGGAGGCGGTGAGCACGACGACCTCGCAACCGGGCGCGGCCGCTCGAAGCCGGGGTAGCGCCGCCAACCCATCGAGGCCGGGCATGGAGAGATCGAGCAGGACGAGGTCGGGCTGGAGCTGGGTCGCGAGTCTGAGCGCGTCGACGCCGTCCGCCGCTTCGCCGACGACGTCGAAGCCGCCCTGCGCCAGCAGCGACGCAAGCGCGTCGCGCGTGAGGGGATGGTCGTCGACGACGAGGATTCGCTCCGCCATGTCCCACTCATCGGCAGGTCGCTCGCTGCCGATTAGGGGGACGTGCAACGAAACGCCAAGGACACGTTCGAGAGCTGGCTCGTCGGCGAGCTGCTGCTCGTCGCCCTGCTGGGGTCGGCGACGGCGCTCTTCCTGACGAATCCGGCGCTCCGGAACACCTACGAACTGCCGGAAGGCCGCCTGGTGCTCGACACCGCCGTCGTGCTCGCGGCGACGATCGTGGCCATCCTCGCGGGCGTCCGCTTCTCGGTCGAGGGGCGGGTGCTCGACCTGCTTCTCGCAGCCGGCTTCTTCGTCGCCGGCGCCGGCACGCTCGCGTTCTCGGTCGTGCCGGTGCTGGGAGGCTCGAACCAGGACGCGCCGGAAGCCTGGGCGGCGATCGCAGCGCGTGTGCTCGCGGCGACGCTGATCGCGCTCGCCCCGCTCGTCCCCGCGCCGCGGATCGTCGCGCGGAAGCGGATGCTGCTCGTCGGGATCCTCGTCCTGATCGGCGCGCTCCTCGCCGTGTGGCTGCCGCTGCGCGGGTTCGGCGCACGCCTGAGCCTGCTCGACACCTCAGGCGACGGAGCGCGCGCCGTCGAGCTGACCGTCGCCACCTCCTTCCTGGCCCTGCTCGCGCTCTTTGCGGTGCTCGGCTTTGCGATTCGCTACCGGGCGCGCGGCGAGGACCTCGACAGCTGGCTCGCGCTCGGCGCGACCTTGACGCTCTTCGCCGAGCTCCACTACGTCCTGACGCCGCGCGTCTCGAGCGACTTCATCTCCCAGGGCGACTTTCTCCGCCTGCTCGCGTACGGCCTGCTGCTCGTCGGTGTCTGGCGCGCAATCAGCTTCGCCGAGTTCGGGCGCGCGGTCGCGGAGGAGCGTGCCCGGGTGGCGCGCGAGATCCACGACGGGCTCGCGCAGTACCTCTTCGCCGTCTCGACGCACGCGAGCATGCTCGAGTCGGGCGCGCCGCTGGAGCAGACGCTGCCCAAGCTGAAGGAGGCTGCGGCAGCTGCCCAGCAGGAGGCGCGCTTCGCCGTGCTCGCGCTCTCCTCCGCCAGCGGCACCGCTCCCTTCGACGCGGCGCTGCGGCGCTATGTCGAGTTCCTCACCGCCGACGGTGCGCTCGCGGTCGACGTCGAGATCGATCCGCAGATCCTGCTGGCGCCCGACGAGCAGATCGAAGTGTTCCGGATCGTCCAGGAAGGGCTCGCGAACGTGCGCAAGCACGCCGGCGCGACGCGCGCCGAGGTCTGGATCGGCCAGCGGCTCGGACGGCGGACCGTCAGCGTCAGCGACGACGGGGTCGGCTTCGACGGCGCCGAGGCGGCCGCGGGGCAGGGCCTGAAGAACATGCGCCTGCGCGCGAAGACGATCGACGGCGGCTTCAACCTCCGCTCACGACCCGGGCGCGGGACCGCGCTCGAGGTCGTTCTGCGCGCCTAGCAGCGGCGCGCGATCTGGTGATACAAGCTTGCGTGCGCTGAGATCCCCGAGCGGACGTCGAGCGTGCGGGTCGTCAGCGCGTAGCGGCCCGGCTTCCAGCGGCCGTTCGCGCAGGCCATTCTGTAGGCCTTCGGCGCAAGGTCGAAGCCGAAGTTGGGTCCGCCCTCGGCGCAGTTGTCGACTGCGCCCTGGCGCGAACGCTTGATCCGCGTCGTCTTGCCGGCGGGCGAGACGAGGTCGATCTGGATTGAGACCCGCAGTGTCCGCGTGTCGCGGCAACCCAGCTTGCCGTCGAGCCAGACCCCCTTCATCTCGCCGCCGGTCGGGCTGAGCAGGACGTTGCTGACGACTTTGAAGCTGCCGCGCTGAGCCATCCCGTAGGCCGACGGATCGTCGGCTGCAAGCGCGGGCGCGGCTGCGACGAGCGAGAGGGCGACCAGGAGCGCACGCACGCGACGAACGCTACAGCGGCAATGTCAGGAAGTTGCAAAATTCTGCCGATAGGCTCACCTTCGGGCGATGGGCAGACAGCGGCGAACCAACGACTTCGGACTCGGCGGCGACTTCGCGCGCGTGCTCGCGGAGACGACGCAGTCGCTCGTCTGCGTGCTGGACGAGGCAGGGCGCGTGCTGCTCTTCAACGATGCGTGCGAACGGGCCACGGGCTTCGCGCGCGACGACGTGGTCGGACGCGAGCTCGCCGATGTCCTGCTTCCCCGCGAGGAGAGCGACGCGTTTCGCGAGGTGCTCACGTTCATTTGGCGGACCGGGCACTCGAGCCCACAGGTCGGCCACTGGCAGACCAAGGACGGCGGCCGCCGGTTGATCGCCTGGTCGAACAAGCTCGTTCCGGCAACAGCGGATGCACCCGGCTACCTCGTCACCGCCGGCGTCGACATCACCGATCGCGCGGGAACCCCCGAGGAGCCGGCGCTCGCCGGCGATCCGGCGGCGAAGCTCGTCGAGGTCGGTCAGCTGGCGCAGGAGCAGCGCGCGCTGCGCCGCGTGGCGACGCTCGTCGCGTCCGAGGCGAGCCCGGAGCGCGTCTTCATGGCGGTCTCAGAGGAGTGCGCGCGCGTGCTCGGGGTGAGCGCGTCCTCCGTCTGGCGCTACGAGGGAGACGATACGGCGACCGTCGTCGGGCGGCACAACCGCGACGGGATCGACACGTTCCCTATCGGGGCGCGGCTGTACGTGGACGAGACGACCGCGATGGGACGAGCTCGCGAGACGGCTGCGCCGGCGCGGGTCGAGGACTGGGGCGCCGCCGAGGGCGAGTTCGCGGAGCTGATGCTGCGGATCGGTTACCGATCGACCGTGGCCGCGCCGATCATCGTGGCCGGGTCGCTCTGGGGAGCGGTCACGATCGGCAGCGCCGACCCTCTCCCCGCCAACACCGAGGTCCGGCTCGCGGCGTTCTGTGACCTGGTCTCGCTCGCGGTCGCGAGCGCGCAGGCCCGCGAGGACCTGCAGACGTCGCGCGCCCGGATCGTCCGTGCCGGCGACGAACAGCGTCGTCGGCTCGAACGGAACCTCCACGACGGCGCCCAGCAGCGGCTTGTCGCGGCGACGCTGCTGCTGCGAGTCGCGCAGGCCCAGCTCGAGAAGGATGCGGCGGCGGCGGCCAAGCTGCTGCGGGACGCAGCCGGCGAGCTCGACGCGGGTCTCGCGGAGCTGCGGGAGCTCGCTCGTGGGCTGCACCCCGGCGCGCTCACCGAGCATGGCCTGCGCGGGGCGCTGCTCTCGCTCGAGGAGCGGCTCCCGCTCCCGGTCGAGATCGAGGTCACGAGCCGCCGCCTCGACCAGCACGTCGAAGCGACCGCGTACTTCATCGTCTCCGAGGGGCTGACGAACGTGGTCAAGCACGCGGGCGCGTCTCGCGCCTCCGTGACGGTGGAGCAGAAGGACGGCGCGCTCCGGCTCGAGATCAGCGACGACGGCAGCGGCGGCGCGGACACGTCGAAGGGAACCGGGCTGCTGGGCCTCCGCGACCGCGCCGAAGCGGAGGGCGGCACCCTCGTGGTCGTGAGCCCGCCGGGGCGCGGCACTGTGATCACGGCGACGCTGCCGCTGGGAGGGAGTGAGCACCTGGAGTAAGCCCGTTGCCGGGGCTCCTCCGTGGACGCGCTTCGGGGAGGGCGGGGCGCGCGTTCGACGCCTGCACCGGACGATCGCGTCTCGTCCAATCCAGGCGCCCGGGTGCAGTAGTGTCGGTAGGTGCCAGACCAGCCGTCCCAGGGGGCCGAGCAGGTCCGCGCCGCCGAGGTGATCGGGGCGCTGTGCCTGGCGACCGACCTCGGCATGGGCTTCCCGTTCGAGCACGGGCTGCAGAGCACGCTGATCGCGGCCCGGCTCGCCGCTCGCCTCGGGCTGGACGCCGAGACGGCATCGCAGAGCTACTACGCCTGCATGCTCTCGCACGCGGGCTGCACCACTGACGCCCACGTCACCGCCGAGGTCTTCGGCGACTCGCTAACCACACACTTCAACCCGGTCACCTACGGGAGACAGCGCGAGGTCATCGCTGGCCTCCTCCGCGCCCTGCCCGACCCGGAGCGCCCGGCGCCGGTGCGCGCCCTTCAGACCGCCCGCCGGCTGCCGCGAATGGCGCGGTCGGCGCGGCCAGCGTTCACCGCCATCTGCGAGGTCGCAGGGATGCTGGCGGAGGGGGTCAGCCTCCCTCCCTCCGTGCACGGCCTCTTCTTCCATCTGAGCGAGCGCTGGGACGGGAACGGCCCGCTCCGCCGCGCCCGCGGCGACGAGATCCCGCTGCCGATGCGGATCGTCCACGTCGCCGTCGACGCCGCCTATCAGCGGATGCTCGGCAATGTCGAGCATGCCGCCCGCCTCGTCCGCGAGCGGGGCGGTGTGGGGCTCGACCCCGAGATTGCCACCTGTCTCGCCGACGCCGCCGACGAGATCCTCGCGCTCGATCCGGAGGCATCGGTCTGGGACCAGGTGCTCGCCTCCGAGCCCGAGCCCCGCCTGACGCTCGAGGGCGAGGCGATCGAGCGGGCGCTGGCGACGATGGGCGGCTTCGCCGACCTGATCTCGCCCTACTTCGGCGGCCACTCGGCCGGGGTCGCCGAGCTCGTGGCGGCGACCGCCGTACGCTGTCGCGTGGATGAGGGCGGGGCGATCGCGGTTCGGCGCGCCGCGCTCGTCCACGACCTCGGGCGGGTCGCGATCGGCGCCCGCACCTGGCAGAAGCCCGGGTCGCTGAGCGCCGACGAGTGGGAGCAGGTGCGGCTGCATCCCTACCACACCGAGCGCGTCCTCTCGCGCTCGCCGTTCCTGTCCGCGCTGGCGCCGATCGCCGGCGCTCACCACGAGCGCCTCGACGGCTCCGGCTACCACCGCGCGTCGGTCGGCGCTGCGCTCGGCATGCCGGCGCGGCTGCTCGCCGCCGCCGACCTCTACCACGCGATGCGCGAGCCCCGTCCCCACCGAGACCCTCTCGCCCCCGCGCAAGCGGCGGAGGTCCTCGGCGAGGAGGCGAACGTCGGGCGGCTCGACGCCGATGCGGTCATCGCCGTGATCGAGGCGGCGGGCCAGCGGGTGCCGCCGATCGAGCGGCCGGCGGGACTGACCGAGCGCGAGGCGGAGGTGGTCGGCATGCTCGCCCGCGGCCTGCAGACGAAACAGGTGGCGCGCGCGCTCGGGATCTCGGCCAAGACCGCCGACCGCCACGTCCAAAACGCCTACGGGAAGATCGGCGTCTCGACCCGCGCGGCGGCGACCCTGTTCGCGATGGAGAACGGCCTGCTCGCATGGGGAGAACTCCCGATGGCGCGGCGGGCCGGCCGCGCTTAGCGTCTCCTTCGTCCATAGCAACGAGACGAGGAGGAGGACATGGCAGTCGCGATGTTGATCGACAACCCCGACGGCTCGCAGGAGATCTACGAGCAGCTCCGGGAGCGGATCGGGCTCGATAAGCCCGCCGGGGGCATCTTCCACGTCGCCGGGCCGAGCCCGAACGGCGGCTGGCGGGTGATCGAGATCTGGGAGACGGAGGACGCCGCGAAGCGGTTCCTGGCCGAGCGCCTGGGGCCTGCCGCTGAGGCGGTCGGCACCGCACCGCCGCCTCCGCCCGAGCTCTGGCCCGTCCACAACTACATGGCAGAGTAGTTGCACGCTTCTCGCGGCGTGAATAGAAAAGCCCTGCCAATGCAGGGCTTTTCCTTAGCAGGCCTCTAAGCCGGATTCTGTCGAGGGTGACCATCCCTCTAGGCCGGGAGTTGCCTCACGGCTCGAGCGGTGTACCCGATCCCTCGGCGGGCCGCGTCAACGGGATCTGCTTCACCTTGCACCGGACGGGGTTTGGCAGCCGCCGTGTCACCACGGCGCTGGTGGGCTCTTACCCCACCGTTTCACCCTTACCGCCGAGACCTCCGGAGAACGCCTCGGCGGCGGTTTGCTTTCTGTTCCACTTTCCGTCGGCTTTCGCCGCCTGGGATTTCCCCAGCGCCCTGCCCTTCGGTGTCCGGACTTTCCTCGGCGCCTCGCAGTTCGCTGAACTACGGAAGCGACGCGGTCACCCGGCCTGCACGGGAAATTCTAGCGGCGTTCGGGCGATCTAGCCACGCGGCTGGATCTGCTGGACCGACCAGCCGTTGCCGTCCGGGTCGCTGAAGAACACGAACGAACCCCAGGGGAAGTCGTGGACCTCGCTGACCTCGACGCCGCGCTCGAGCAGCTCGGCGCGCGCCGCCTCGACGTCGTCCACGACGAGCTGCAGCCCCTGCACGGAACCGGGCGGCGTCTCGACGAGGCCGTTGCCGATCGCGATCGAGCACGTGGAGCCCGACGGGGTGAGCTGGACGAACCGGACCGAGTCGCTCACGCGATGGTCGTGGTCGGCGTTGAAGCCGACGTTCTCGGTGTAGAAGGCTTTCGCGCGATCGACGTCGGAGACGGGCACCGCCACGAGCTCGAGCTTCCAATCCATCCTGCTCAGCCTATCCGCGCGACGGACTCCAACTCGGACTGCGGCACTTCGAGGCCGTCGCAGAGCAGCGTTCCGCACTCGAGGCACGCGTGTGCGACCGGACGCTTGAGCAGGAACTCGCCGCAGACGAGGCACTCGTAGCTGGCGCCGCGGGCGATCGCGACCAGCTCCTGGTCGAGGGTGCGGTTGAAGGACGCGACGCTCATCAGAGACTCCGGAAGACCCCCGTCACCTTGCCCAGGATCTGGACGTGGTCGGCGTAGATCGGCTCGAACAGCTCGTTCTCCGGCTGCAGGCGGACGCGTCCCGCCTCGCGATAGAACGTCTTCACCGTCGCCTCGTCGGCAGACTCGTCATCGCCTGCGAGCGCGACCACGATGTCGCCGTTCTGCGCGTCCTGGGCACGCTGGACGACGAGGATGTCGCCGTCGAGGATGCCCGCGTCGATCATCGACTCGCCCTTGACGCGAAGCAGGAAGTCGGCGCGGCGGCCCAGCGGCTCCGGAACGGCGATCTCGTCCTCGATGTTCTCCTCCGCGAGCAGCGGCCCGCCGGCTGCGATCTGCCCGAGCAGCGGCAGCTTCTGCAGCTCCGGCGCGGCAGGCACGTCGGCCCGCGACTCGCGCCGGTGGCCGATCAGGTCGAGCGCCCGCGGCTTCGTCGGGTCGCGCCGGAGCAGGCCGGCGCGCTCGAGGTTCGCGAGGTGGGCGTGCACGGTCGACGGCGAGGCGAGGCCAACCGCCTCCCCGATCTCCCGCACGGTCGGGGGATAGCCGTGCCGGTCGACGTAGTCGACGAGGAACTGCCAGATCTCCTGTTGCCGTGCGGTGAGCTGGGGTGCGGCAGACATTGCGCCTCCGGTGATGGTTGTCGAACGTGTGTTCGCTCTGAAGCGTAGAGATCCTTCCGGACGGCGTCAAGGAAGGTGCGAGACTCGGACGATGGAGTGGCCGGCGATCACGCTCGCGGACGTGCTCGAGGCGAAACGGCGCATCGCGCC
>DATMEO010000185.1:0-25277 GCA_035556515.1 Gaiellaceae bacterium | reverse complement strand
GCGCAACTCGGCGATCACAACCCCGTTGTCGTCGACCTCGGCGACTTTCGGATCGGTTGCGCCCTTCTTCCTCGGTTTGCCCTTCTTGCCCACGCAGAGGAGCCTAGCGACACAGAGACACACCAGTCTCGCCTGGGCCAGCGTGCTCTCGCCCGACTCTTCTCTAGGATCGGCCGCCGCGGTCTCGGGCTCGCTGCGCCGATACCGCGTGCGCCTGAGCCTCGAGGCGGTCCGGCAGCGGCTCGAGCTCCGGGGGCTCACCGCCCGTCGCGTGCGCCAGCGCCTGCGAGAGCAGCCAATCGGCGAGCCAGGGGTTGCGCGGCAGCAGCGGACCGTGCAGGTAGGTCCCGATCGCGCGGCCGACGCGGACACCCTCGTAGCCCGACTGACCGTCGTTTCCGAACCCGGCGACGACGCGCCCGAGCGGTTTCGCGCCCGAGTCGAGCTTCGTCCGGCCGGCGTGGTTCTCGAACCCGGCCAGCGTCTGACCGGCCCAGCCGCAGTCCAGCAACACGTCGCCGATCATCCGCTTCTCCCCTGCGTAGGTCTCGTGCGGAAAGAGACCGATTCCCGGCATCGAGTCGCCGTGGCGTCCGAGGTACCCACGACCGAGCAGTTGATAGCCGCCGCAGACCGCGAGCAGCGCCGCACCGTCCGCGACGGCTGCCTCGATTGCCGGGCCTTTCGCGGCGAGGTCGGGGGCGATCAGCGCCTGCTCGCGGTCCTGGCCGCCGCCGATGTAGAGCAGGTCGTGCTCGCCCGGGCGCACGGCGTCCCCGACCGAGAGCGCCGCCACCTCGAGCTCGTGCCCGCGCAGCCGGGCGCGCCGATCGAGGACGGCGATGTTGCCGCGGTCGGCGTAGATGTTCAGGTACTCCGGATACAGGTGTCCAACGCTGATCCTCAAGCGCGCTCCCAGTACGGCCGCGACCAGCCGCGCTCAGCCACGATCCGCTGCAGCTCGAGCATCGCCGTGTAGGTGGGGAGGACGACGAGCTCTCCGCCGGGCGGAGTCAGCGCGAGGCCACGGTCGAGCGCAAGCGTCAGCGACGGCTCGACGTCGAGCGCGTCCTCGGGCAGGCCGCCGTAGACGCAGCGCACGCCGAGCTCCGCGGCCCTGTCGCCGGACGCGATCAGCCGCTCCGAGCGGCCGAGCAGCGGCTCGAAGTCGACGTCCCAGATCCACGACACGTCTTTGCCATCGGCGATCGCGTCGTTCAGCGCCACGAGCAGAAGCGAGGGAGCGCCGCCCTCGAGCAGCGTGTGCACGACCTCGTTCGCGCCGGCGGGGTTCTTGATCAGGAGCACGAGCACGGTCTTGTCTCCCGCGGGGATCCGCTCGAAGCGGCCGAACGCGGCTCCGAAACGCTCCAGGCCGACACGGATCTCCTCGAGCGACGCACCGAGCACCTGACAGAGCGCTGCGGCTCCGAGTGCGTTGTAGACGTTGTAGAGGCCGGGGAGGGGGAGCCGGAGCCGCGTCGCGCCGGCGGGCGTCTCGAGCAGGAACGAGGCCGCGTGCAGGCCGTCGAGCTCGATCTCCGTCGCGCGCACCTGCAGCTGCGGCCGCGCTTGACCGCAGGCGGGGCAGCGGTAGTCGCCGAGATGGCCGACGTAGGCGGCGGCGAACTCGTACGGCTGCCCGCAGCGGACGCAGTAGCGCGAGTCGGCCGCATGCTGGAGCGCGGGGCGGGCGTGGCGGGGGTCGTCGATCCCGTAGACGATCGCGTTCGGGCGCTCGCGCGCGAGGTCGCCGACCTGCGGGTCGTCGCCGTTGACGACGAGCACCGTCGCCGGCGGCAGGGCGGCGGTCGCGGCCCGCCAGCGCTCGGCGATGTGCTCCAGCTCGCCGTAGCGGTCGAGCTGGTCGCGAAAGAGGTTGCCGAGCAGCAGCGCACGCGGACGGATGCGGCGGACGACCTCCGGCAGCGCGCCCTCGTCGACCTCGAGCAGGCCCAGCTCGGCATCGCGCTCGGCGAGCAGGGTGGAGGCGACCCCCGAGACGAGATTGGCGCCCGAGCGGTTCCAGGCGAGCTTGCGACCCGGCTCGAGGATCTCGGCCGCCATCGCCGTCGTGGTCGTTTTCCCGTTCGTCGCCGAGACGACGGCCGCACCGTCCCGGAGCCGCGCCGCGAGCGCGTCGATCGCGCCCGGGTCGAGCTTCCAGAGCAGCTTGCCCGGCAGCGTCGTGCCGCCGCCGGCGCCCGCGATGCGGGAGAGCTTAGAGGCCGCGCGCGCGGCCAGCGACTCGACGGCGAGGCGGGCGCTCATCAGGTCGCGAGCCTACCCGTCGGTCTAGACCCGGGAACGCGGTGGAGCGGATCCCTCGTTCGAGGGAACTTCCGCGGTCGTAACCCGAAAGGGGGAGGAACCCGCCCAGATGCGCGCATACGTTTTGCGCGGTTCCACCAGCTGGCGCGGCGGCTTCTTGCGCGGCTGAGCGATTTCATGCGGCCCGCGCCTCGGCGCGGACAAGGAGAACGATGGGAAGGAACACAGGCGGCAACCCGGGAGACGTTCGCAAGAGCGCTCTTTGGGGTTCCGGTAACCGCGGCGGAGAGCACCGCTCGAATGCCCTTTGGGGCAAGGGTGGTCGCGGCTTCGTCACGACGGTTCTCGTCGTAGCTCTCGCTGTGCCGCTGGCGGCCGGCGCGGGAAGCGGTCCCGGCAAGAACGAGGGAATTGTCTCCCCGGGGGCGACGTTCGTCTCCGCGGAGCTGAAGCAGAAGCAGAAGAAGACGCCCGACGCGACGGTCAGCGTCATCGTCCAGGTGGCCGACACGGTGTCGGCGAAGGATGCGGAGAAGGCTGAGAAGGAGCTGCGCAAGCTCGGCAAGCGGTTCGGGATCATCAAGGGCTTCGCCGGTGAGATCCGCGCGAAGGATCTCGAGAAGCTGGAGCGGATCAAGGGCCTCGTCGTCACCGAGGATGCCCCGATTCGGCCCCAGGCTCTCGTCCCGCCGCTGACCTCGAATGCTCCGTCGTCGAGCCAGCTCTGGACGCACGAGTCCGGTGTGAACAAGCTCTGGAGCAACGCCAAGCCGGCGACGATCGCAATCGTCGACTCCGGCGTCGACGCCTCCAGGGCCGACATCGCCGGTCGCGTCAAGGCTCAGGTCAGCTTCGTCACCTCGGCCTACCCGAACGCGGCCGGAGACGGACGCGGGCACGGCACGTTCGTCGCGGGCATCGCGGCGGGCTCGGCCAAGGGCTACGCCGGTGTCGCGCCGACCGCGGACATCGTCTCGCTCGACGTCATGGACGACCGTGGCGCCGGCAGGACGAGCGACGTGATCGCTGCGGCTGAGTGGATCTACCAGAACAAGGCGGCGTACAACATTCGCGTCGCCAACTTCTCGCTCCACTCCGGCGCCGTGAACCACTTCTGGCTCGACCCGCTGAACGTGGCGGTCGAGAAGCTGTGGCACTCCGGCGTGGTGGTCGTGGCGGCGGCAGGCAACTACGGCGTCGCCGGCGGTCCCAGCGGTGTCAGGTACGCCCCCGGCAGCGACCCGTTCGTGATCACGGTCGGGGCGGTCGACATCGGCGGCACCGCGAAGCCGAAGGACGACGACCGCGCACCGTGGTCGGCCTACGGTCGCACTCCGGACGGCTTCTGGAAGCCGGAGATCTGCGCACCCGGCCGGTACATGGTCGGCCCGGTCCCCGTGGGCTCGACGCTCGCGGCTGAGAAGGCAGACAAAATGGTGGCGCCCGGCTACGCCGAGCTCTCCGGGACGTCGTTCTCGGCCCCGGTGATCTCGGGCATCGCGGCCCAGGCGCTTGCCCGGAACCCGAGCTGGACGCCCGATCAGGTCAAGAGCGCGCTGATGCGGCGGGCCCGTCCGGTTCCTCAGGCGGAGCCCGGCTCGTGCGGCGTCGGTCAGGTCAACGCCGTTCAGTCGGTGCTGGCGACGACGGACACGCCGAACCCGAACCAGGCGCTGAACCGGTTCCTGCTCAAGAAGGCGGACGGAACGACGGTCTTCAACTCGGTCTCCTGGACGGACGTGTCCTGGAGCGATGTCTCCTGGAGCGACGTCTCGTGGGAGGACAACGCCGACGGCGAGACCATCCTCGACGGCGACGGCTACGAGCTGACGCCGACCGAGGCCGAGGCAGCAGCCGACGACTTCGACCTGTTGACGCCCGACGAGAAGGCTGCACTGCTGGCCGCTCAAGCGGCGGCAGCGGAGAAGGCAGCAGCTGAGGCTGCGGCTGCCGAAGCGGCAGCGGCGGCGGCGGCCGAGGAGGCTGCGGCGGCAGAAGCGGCCGAGGCGGCAGATGCTGCTGAAGCGGCTGAGGCAGCTGAAGCGGCTGACGCCGCGGATGCGGCTGACGCTGGGGACGCTGCAGACGAGGCGGCGGAAGTCCTTCCGCCCCTGCCGACGCTCCCGTAGCGCACTGATGGATCGAGGGTGGGGCCGGCAATGCCGGCTCCGCCCTCACCCTTTCGGGTGAACTCGCCCTGGCGTGCCTCGATCGGGGGATGCCGCACCCCCCAACCCGGCATACCCTCCGATCCGGCCGACTCGGTCGGTTGAGCTGCTTTCGATTCTCTGCGGCATCGAAGGAGACACGCGGCATGAAGGGCACAGGCGGAGCAGAGTGAGCGCAATCCCCCTCGAGGACGCGATCGAGCGCGAGAGCAGCGTCGAGCGCAGCAACAAGCTGCCGCCGAAGGCCCTGGCCTACTTCTTGGTCGTCGCGGCCGCTGCGGTCGCGGTGACGGCGCCGTTCCTCGCCGAGCTCGACCGCAATACCGACGACTGGCTCGAGTTCGCGCTCCTGGCGACGAGCGTCGCGGTGGCGCAGTTCTTCGTCGTGCGCACGCCCGGCAACAAGAGCTACCACACGACCGGCGTCTTCCTGATCGCCGCGGCGCTGCTCGTCTCGCCGGCGCTGCTGGCGCTGATCCCGCTGATCCAGCACATTCCAGAGTGGCTGCGCAGCCGCGGCACCTGGTACGTGCAGTCCTTCAACATCCTCGTGTACACGATTGCGACGATGTCGGCGTGGGGGGCAGCCCACGTCGTCCTCGGCGCGGACGGCCTGGTCGCGAGCGACGACGTCCGCTTCGCCCTCGCGGGCACGGCGGCCTCCGTCGTCCTCGTTGTCCTCAACTCGGCGCTGATCGCGCCCATGATCCGCTGGGTCAACGGCCACCCGATGCGCCAGGTCTTCTCGTACCAGACGCTCTCGACCGAGTTCGTCTTCGCCGCCCTCGGCGTCATCCTGGCGGCCTTCTGGACCGGCAACCCCTGGCTCGTGCCGTTTGCAATCGCGCCGCTGCTGCTGATCCACCGGGCGCTCTCAGTGCCGCAGCTGCAGGCGGAAGCCCGCGTCGATCCGAAGACCGGCCTCTTCAACGCGCGCTACTTCGCATCGGCGCTCTCCGAGGAGCTCGGGCGCGCCCAGCGCTTCGAGCGCCCGTTGTCGCTGATCATGGCCGACCTCGACCTCCTGCGTGAGATCAACAACACCTACGGCCACCTCGCCGGCGACGCGGTACTGAAGGGCATCGCCGAAGTCTTCCGCGCCGAGCTGCGCCACTACGACGTTCCCGCGCGCTTCGGCGGCGAGGAGTTCTCGATTCTGCTGCCCGAGACGCCGCCGGAGCAGGCGATGGAGATCGCCGAGCGGATCCGGCGCGCGGTCGCCGAGAAGCTCTACGACGTCGAGACGTCGAGCGAGCCGATCCGCGCCACGGTCTCGATCGGCGTCGCCGGCTATCCGAAGGACGCGCAGGACCCGAATGCTCTGATCCACCAGGCCGACCTCGCCGTCTACCGAGCCAAGCTGCAGGGGCGCAACCGCGTCCTCGGCGCCAGCTCCGAGCCGCTGCTGATGCCCGCCGACCGCACCCAGCGACTCGTCGCGGTGCCCGAGGAGGGCGACCACCGTGAGCCGCTGGCGCGCGTTCCCGAGGCGCTGCCGGAGCAGGAGCGCCGGCACACGGCTCACACGACCAGCGGACCAAGGTTCCTGCAGCTCTCGGCACGCCTCGGCGTCCTCGTCGGCCTCGTCAGCACGATGGGCGTCGCCGCGGGCGTTGTCGGGGCGATCTTCGGCACCTCCACGGACATGATCGGCCTGCTCGCCGTGATCGCGCTCGTCAGCGTGGGGGAGGCGCTTGCGCTCGAGCTCGACGACGGCTCGATCTCGGTGAGTGCCGTCGGTGCGCTCGCCGGCGCCTCGCTCTTCGGGCCACGGGCTGCGCTCCCACTCGCGATTGCGATCTGCGTCGTCCAGTGGAGCGCGCAGCGCCAGCAGATCCACCGCGTGCTCTTCAACATCGGGACGCTGTCACTGTCGTCGCTGGCTGCCGCAGGAGTCTTCATGCTCGGCTTCGACGGCGCGCTCGGCGAGCTCGTCACCGTCGGCGCGGGTCTCGTCGCCGGCGGTCTCTACTTCGCTGTCAACACCGGCCTGCTCTCCGTCGCGCTGGCCGCTGAGGGACGCGAGAACGTCTGGCGGGTCTGGCACGAACGCTTCCTCTGGCTTGCGCCGCACTACGTCGTCTACGGCTTCATCGGCGGCGTGATCGCGATCGGCTACCACGCGGCCGGGCTGTACGCCCTCGCTGTCTTCGCTGTGCCGCTGCTGCTGATGCGCAAGACCCAGGAGGCATACCTCTCCCATACGCGCCGGAGCGCGCAGAAGCTGCGCCAGGCGGCCGAGACGATCCACACTCAGAACGTCTCGCTCGAGCAGGCGAACCGGCTGCTGAAGGAGCGCTCGACGGCCGCGATGGAGAGCCTCTCGGCCACCGTCGACGCGCGCGATGCCTACACGGCCGGCCACTCGCGGCGCGTGCAGCAGCTCGCGCTCGCGATCGGCCGCGAGCTCGGGCTCTCGCAGGTCGAGCTCGACCTGCTCGGCCACGCCGCGCTCTTCCACGACATCGGCAAGCTCGCGATCCCGGACTCGATCCTGCTCAAGCCGGCGAGCCTGACCGAGGAGGAGTGGGCGCTGATGCAACGCCACGCAGACGAGGGCGCCCGCATCATCGACCGGCTCGGCTTCCTCGGCGACGCCGTCCCGGCGATCCGCCACCATCACGAGCGCTTCGACGGGACCGGCTATCCCGACCGGCTCCGGCACGAGGAGATCCCGCTCGGCGCTCGCATCATCCACGTCGCCGACGCGCTCGACTCGATGCTGACGACCCGGATCTACCGGGCGGCGCGGCCGCTCGAGGAGGCTCTCGCCGAGCTCCGCGGCGCCGCCGGCACCCAGTTCTGCCCGCGCTGCGTCGGTGCGCTGGAGCGGATCCTCCCGCTCGAGTCGCTCACGCACGACACCCCGGCACGCCCGAAGCTGCTCGCGATCTAGCTCCCTGTCGGCCGCTTCGGCCATGTCCCAGGGACTGTCCCGGGGGACACGTCTGTTCTAGAGTTCTTGCAAAGCGCTGAAGATGCTCTACACTGCTTGCATGGGACGATCCCGCCGCCACCCCGCGGTGGCAGGCATCGATCCGGAGGCGCTCGCAGCGTTCCAGGCGGGGATCCGGAAGCGCTATACCGACGAGGAGATCCTGGCGCAGCTGACGGAAAGCGCCGAGCGGCTCGGACGCTCGCCGACCATGCGTGAGTTCGCTGCCGACGCGCAGACGACGGTGCATCCGCAGACCGTGATCGAGCACTTCGGCAGCTGGAACGCGGCCAAGCGGCAAGCGGGGCTCGTGCCGCGGCGGTTCGCCACCCGCGAGGAGCTGCTCGGGCGCCTGCGGGCGCTGGGCGAGGAGCTGGGCCGGACCCCGACCGCCCGCGACATCGATGCGCGCAAGGGCGCGATCCCGTCGAAGTCGCTGCTCTGGCACACGTTCGGCTCGCTTGCGCAGGCGCTGCGGGAAGCGGGCTTCGACGTGCCGGTGGGGGAGGAGCGGCTGGAGCGCGCCGTCGAGCAGGGAACGGTGCTGGCGCGAACGCTCGGTCGGCTCCCGAAAATGGCCGATTGGGCCGCGGCCCGGCGCGCGGACGAGGCGCTGCTGACCGAGTGGCAGATCTACCGGATGATCGACGTGCAGCCCGCCTGGGCGGCGTTCCAGTTCCTCGTGCGCGAGCGTCTGCGCGACGAGGGCGACGAGGTCGCGCCGGACGGCTCCCTAGGCGGCGGCTAGAGCGATTGCGGCGAGGCGCTTCAGGCACGACGCGCCCTCGTGCGGGGCGCGCACCGACGGGAGAATCGTCTCCTCGACGTAGGAGCGGTCGGGCTGGAAACGGTGCGTCGCTGCGATGCGGCCGTCCTCGGCGCGCAGCAGCGTCCCTTCCTCGACCTCACGCTTGCGCAGCGTCAGCCGCAGCGTCGACTCGAGCACCTCGAGCGCGTCGCGGGTCGAGGCGAAGAAGAGCTCCTTGCTCGCGCTGCCGACCCAGAGCGGCCGGCCGACGGCGCGGGCGAGAAAGAGGGTGGAGGAGACACGCTCGTCGAGCCAGGCGGTTGCCATCGCGCCGTGGAGCTCCTCGAGCGCCTCCGAGCTGCCCTGCGCGTGCTCGGCGAGCGCGAAGATCGCCTCGGAGTCGACCGTCATCTCCGGGTGCGCCCGCTCGAAGCCGTAGTGGGCGAAGATCTCCTCGTCGTTGACGATGATCCCGTTGTGGATCCCGACCACGGAGCCGTGGCGGATCGGATGATTGTTCGCCTCGATCGTGGGATGGCCCTTGGTGTAGTCGCGCACGTGCACGAGCACCTGCGTCGCCGCCGGCGGAACGCGTACCTCGTCCAGCAGCTCGCTCGCGCCCGAACGGCGCTTGTGGACGGTGACCGAGCTGCTCGAGCCCCGGTGCGCGTAGCCGACCGCATCCGCACCGCGCTCGGCGATACCGGCCAGGAGCGCCTGTGCTGCGAGCGTCCGCTTGACGCTCGATTCGGGGCTCAGGCTGTATCCGGCGATTCCGCACATTGGCTGGACAAATCCTAGTTAGCTGCTCGGCTGGAGGGTTTCCAACTCGAGAAGGGTAGACGCCGCGTGTTCGGAGGAAGTTAGTGCTTGCACTGTAGGTGGTTTTCGACAGGTTTCAACGGATTCCTCAAGCCTTCGACGACAACGGCCGATACGGATGCCAGATGGAGCCCAACGCCGCCGAGCCCGTCTTCCACGCCGTCCCGGAGCCCGCCGAGCCGCATCTCGAGCTGCTGCCCGGGCTGGAGCCGCTCGTCGACGCGCCAGCGCCGGAAGCAGACGCCGAGGCGGAGGCAGAGCCCGAAGCAGACGACGAGGACGAGCCCGACGAGGTCGTCGCAGTCGCCGAGGCGACCCAGGATCCGCTCAAGCTCTATGTTCGCCAGATCGGCGACGGGCGGCTGCTGACAGCCGCCGAGGAGCGCGAGCTCGCGCGCCGCAAGGACGAAGGCGATGAGGCCGCCAAGCGCAAGCTGATCGAGTCGAACCTCCGGCTCGTGATGTCGATCACGCGCAACTACACGAAGGCCGGCGTGCCGCTGCTCGACCTGATCCAGGAGGGCAACCTCGGCCTCATTCGCGCGGTCGAGAAGTTCGACTACACGATGGGCTTCAAGCTCTCGACCTATGCCACCTGGTGGATCCGCCAGGCCGTCACCCGCGCCCTCGCCGAGCAGGGCCGGACGATCCGCCTACCCGTTCACGTCGCCGAGCAGGTGCGCCGCGTCATGCGCGCGCGCCGCGTCCTCGCGCAGAAGCTGAACCGCGACCCGACGACCGACGAGATCGCCGTCGAGGGCGGTTTCACGCCCGAGCGCGTTCAGGAGCTGCTCGAGCTCGTCCAGGACCCCGTCAGCCTCGAGACGCCCGTCGGCGACGGCGAGAGCCTCTACGGCGACATGGTCGAGGACACGAAGACCGCCGGCCCCGACGTCGAGACCGCCGACCGGCTGCGCTCGACCGAGCTCGCTGCCGCGCTCGACCGGCTCAACCCACGCATGCGCCACGTGCTCGCCCAGCGCTTCGGCCTCGACGGTCAGATCCCGCAGACGCTCGAAGAGGTGGGGGCGGGGCTCGGGATCACGCGCGAGCGCGTCCGCCAGCTCGAGTCACGCGCCCTCCGCGAATTGCGCATGGTCGCACCCGGGCTCGAGTTTTATTTGCGCAGCTGATCGGCATCTGCGGGAGCAGGTCCCGACCAGCGCGAAGACCGCTGAAGGGGCCGCTTCGCGGCCCGGCGCTCGCTCGACGGAGCTGAGCTACAGAGCTGCGCCGACAGATTCCAGCTCGCGTAGCGACGCCAGTCGCTTGAGCGAGTCGAGCTCGATCTGACGCACGCGCTCGCGCGTCAGACCTAGCCGCCGCCCGATCTCCTCGAGCGTCTTCGGCTCGGCGTCCGTGAGCCCGTAGCGGAGCACGACCACCTGGCGCTCGCGCTCCGAGAGCGCCTCCAGGGCCTCTTTCAGCGCCTGGCTGCGCAGCGAGAGCTCGACCTGCTCCTCGGGCAGCGGCCCTTCACCGGCGACGAAATCGCCGAAGACGGCGTCGTCCGCCTCGCCGACCGGCTGGTCGAGGCTGGTGGAGGCACGCGCGGCAGCTCTGACCTCGATTGCCTGTTGGAGAGGCAGCGAGGCTTCCTCCGCGATCTCGTCGAGCGTCGGCTCGCGGCCGAGCTGCGTCCAGAGCGTGCGCTCGGCGCGGTTCATCTTCTGCAGACGCTCGACGATGTGCACCGGCATCCGGATCGTGCGCGCCTTGTCGGCGAGCGCACGTGCAACCGCTTGTCGGATCCACCACGTCGCGTAGGTCGAGAACTTGAAGCCACGGCGCCAGTCGAACTTCTCGACGGCGCGGATCAGCCCGAGCGTTCCCTCCTGGATCAGGTCGAGGAAGGGCAGGCCCTGGTTGCGGTAGTTCTTCGCGATCGAGACGACGAGGCGCAGGTTCGACTGGATCATCAGCTGCTTGGCGCGCATGTCGCCCTTCTCGATCTTCTTCGCCAGCTCGACCTCCTGTGCAGCCGTCAGAAGCGCATGGCGGCCGGCCTCGCGCAGGAAGAGCTGCAGCGCGTCGGTGGTCGTCTCCTGCGCCGCCACGGGAACGGGCGGCGGCGCGGGCTCCTCGTCCTTCGGCTCGTCGACCACGATCTCGATCCCGCGGCGGTCGAGCTCGCGGTAAAGGGCGTCCTGCTCGAGCGCGTCCAGCTCGTGCGTCTCGACGACGTCGGCGACCACGGCCGCCTTGAGCGACCCGCCCTGCTCGGCGGCGTCCAGCAGCTGCAGGAGCTCGTCGTTGCGGAGCAGGTGTTCGATGTCGACCGTCGTCATGTGGGCAAACGTACATCTACCCGGGAGCTTCTCGGCTCCAAACCACGCCGGGTCGGTCAGATGCGGTGCTCGAGGACGGCGAGCAGCTCGCCGACGCGATCGACGATCGCCTTCGCGCTCTCGATTTCCTCCTCGGCGAAGTCCCGGTCGTCGCCGTAGATCTCGACGAGACCCCAGCTCTGGCCGTGCGAGCGGAGCGGCAGCATCAGCAGCGAGTCGAAGCCGAGCCGCTCCAGCAGGGCCGCCTCGGCCGGGTCGGCGCCGGGGTCGGCCCGCCGCACGACGCGGGCCTCGCCGATCTGGATCACTTCCTGCGTCAGCGGGTAATCGGTGACGAGGAAGAGCTCGAGCGGATGCTCGCCGCCGTCGCGGCGATAGCCGCTCAACTCGACGAGCAGGTCGCCGATCACGCGCGAGACCGACGCGAACGTCGCGTCGAGCAACTCGACGAGCTCGCCGCACGCGACATACAGGACGCGTGAGACCGAGCGCTCGCCGCCGATCTTCTCCAGTGAGTCCGAGACGTCCGCAGGTGCCACAGACGCAGTATTAGCGGTTCCACGCCGCTGGCAAGCCGACGCACGGTAATCGGCGTTATGTCAAGTTGGCACGGAACGCCTGCGCCCCGTCGCGAGGACGATCCCACAAACGACCACCGCCACCCCGGCGAGCTGCACTGGTGACGGATCCTCGTCGACGAGCACCATCGCGAGCAGGACGGCGGCGACCGGCTGGAACGTCAGCACCACCGAGCTGATCGCCGCAGGCACGCGCGGCAGCGCCGCCGCGATCAGCAGCCAGCCGAGCACCTGCGACGTCAACGCGAGCGTCAGCAGCCACCAGAAGGCGTCCCAGGACGTCCGCAGCTCGAGCTCGCCGAGCAGCCAACCCGCCGGCAGGACGAAGATCGCCGACGCGAGCGTGGCGTGGAAGAGCGCCCCTGCAGACCGGCGCACGTCCGCGGAGCCCGCGCGGAGCGTGAGCAGGAACCCCGCGTATGCGATCGCGGTCAGGACACCGAAGAGCACTCCGAGCGCCGGATCGTCCCCGTACGCGCCCTCACCGACGACGCCCGAGATCAGAACGACGCCGATCAGCACGATGGGGACGGCCGCCATGATCCGCGCGCCGGGCTTCTCCGAGAGGAAGAGCCAGGCGGCGATCGGCACGAGCACGACCTGGACGTTCCCGAGCACGGTCGCCAGGCCCGCCCCCACGCCCGCGATCGAGTGGTGCCAGAGGATCAGGTCGGCGGCGAAGAATGCCCCCGCGATCCATGCATACGTCCGCGAGCGCGTCCCGCGCGAGCCGTAGCGTCGGCGCTCCCAGAGCGCGATCGCGGCGAGCGGCGGCACCGCGTAGGCGCAACGGTAGAACGCCGCCGTCGACGGCGTCACGTCCGCGAGCCGGACGAGGATCCCGGAGAAGGCGATGCAGGCAGCCCCGGCGACGAGGAGCGGGATCGGCCGTGTGCTCAAAAGCCGGCGGAGCGGGCGCCCGTGACGATCAGGAGGATCACGATCGCGGCGGCGATCAGCCGGTACCAGACGAAGATCGAGTAGTCGTGCCGGCGGACGTAGCCGAGCAGCCCGTCGATCGCGAGCAGCCCCGCCCCCGCCGCCGCCAGCGTGCCGACCACGAAGGGCCCGGCCGATCCGGGCGGCAGGTCGCCGAGGATGACGTCCTGGACCCCCTTCAGCAGAACCGCGCCGAGCACGACCGGGACGAGCAGGAGGAACGAGACGCGGGCGGCGGAGTCGCGGTCGAGGCCGAGGAACCGTCCGGCCGTGATCGTGATCCCCGACCGCGAGACGCCGGGCATGAGCGCGAGGCTCTGGGCGGCGCCGATCGCAAGCGCCTCTCGCGGCCCGAGCGTGCCCATCCCTCGCCGCTCGGGTTGCCGGTCGGCGACCCAGAGCAGGCCGGCGAACAGCACAAGCGCGATCGCGATCTGCCACGGCTCCCCCAGGTGCTCCGCGATCAGATCCTCGCCGAGGAAGCCGACAAGCGCGGCGGGGATCGTCGCGACGACGACGAACCATGCCACCCGCTCCTCCGGCGTCTCGACGCGACGGGTGCTCAGCGTCCGCACCCACGCCTTCAGCAGGCCGACCAGATCGCGCCAGAAGTACGCGACGACCGCGACGAGCGTCCCCAGGTGGAGCGCGACGTCGAACGTCTGGTTGAACGCCTCGTGCTCCTTCAAGTAGTCCCAGTCGCCGAGCCACGGCACGAGGATCAGGTGCCCGGACGAGGAGACCGGCAGCAGCTCGGTCGCACCCTGGACGAGCCCGAGGATCAGCGCCTGCCAGTTCGGGAGCGCCGCCGGATCGTCCCCCACTCCGAGCAGCGTCAGCACGACCGCGGCCGCGATGGCCGTGCCCGCGACGGTCCAGACTGCTGCACGGCCCACGGCGGCATCCTACGGTCCGGGGCTCGTCCGCGGCCCGATGAAAAGTTGTCGCAATTTGCAGCAAACGTCCGGGGGCCGGACTTGCTCCCTCCCACTCGCGCGGCTAGGTTCTCTCTCGCAAGGAGCACGGAGCGCGATTAGGTCGAAGTCGAGCTCGAGGGCCGTACGCGGAAGCGGAAAGTCAACGGGTTCGGTGGACGAAAGCGCCACCGGCTCCTTGAATTTTTTTCCTGTGCAGTGGCGGCACCTGCTACGCAGGCGCCGACGGAATCGGCTCGCGCCGATTCCTCCCACGCGAAGATCCCTGAAGCTGCTCAGCGCCAACCGCGGTTGGTTGTTTCCGCGGGATGTCTTTTCTCTAGGATCTTTGGCGATGCATCTACGTATGCCGGCGATCGATCAGGGGAAACAGGCCGGCCTCTGGGCCGTGTTCTTCTTCTTCCTGCTCTGGATCGGGATGGGAGCGCTCGGCGTCTCCGGCGCGACGGCCTTCATCCTGGCGCTCGTCTCCGCGGGCGGGATCTTCCTCTTCGTCCGTCTCCGCGGCGAGGATCGTCCCGGCGAGCGAACCTAGCGCGCCGGAGACAGCGCTCGAACGAGGCGCCGCGCCAGCTCGCGGCCGAGGAGCGCCTCGAGCCGTGCAGCCGCCGTCGGACGCCGGCCGTCGTGGCTGTCGAGCACGAAGCAGTGCTCGAGCAGGAGCTCCGAAGCGGCGGGCTTGGGGCGGCTGACGGCGGCGGCGTCCATCAGGACTCCTATCGACAGGAGCCGGGCGGCTGCGAAATCCCTTGTGTCAGGGAATAAACCTCAGTCTTCCTCCCGTTCGCGTGTCGGGGTGGTCGTGACGGCGGGCCGCTCGACGTAGCCGTCGCCGTCGGCTTCCCGGCTCGTGTCGGTCGTCGTCACGGGCGCCGGGTACGCCCCGCGGTCGGCCGTCAGCGGCGCGTCGGCGTCGCGGACGCGCTCGTGGCGCACATGCTCCTCCTCGACGACCTCGCGGCGTGGGCCGGCGGTGTCGAACGAGAGCCCGAACGTGAGCCCGATCCCGAACGCGATCGCGGGCAGGATGTTGCCGAGATCGGCGACGGAGCCGTAGATGCCGAGGTCGCGCGACCAGTTCGAGGTGTTCATCCAGTCAGCCGGCTGGCGGGCCAGCAGCACCCAGCCGCCCGCGACGAGCACGGGCAGGAAGCCGATCAGGAAGACGCCGAGCGAGAACCGGGGCCAACCCCACTTCGTCCAGCCGCCGAGGATCTGCGAAAGCGCCATCGTCAGCCCCGCCGCGGCGATCAGGCCGTACGTCGACCAGTACTCGGCCGTCGTCTCGGCGCCGACCTGCGTCGCGAACCAGAGCAGGATGCCTGCGACGGTCGCCCCGACAAGCGTCGAGATTCCACGTGTGACTCCGATCATCACTGCCTCCGTTCCAGGGTGGATCGCCGGGTTCTTCCCGGCTGGTAGTACAACGGAGAACGGGCTAATTCAGGTGCAGGCGGCGCTCGTCGAAGCGCGACGAATCGAGCTCGGAGCGGAACGCCTCGACCGTCCGGAGGGCGTCGTCCGGAAAGACGTGGTCGACGACGCCGATTCGGCTGTCGTTTCTGAACGGGAGGTCGACATGCGCCTGCGAGACGAGGTTCACGGAGAGCGCCTGGCACGCGGGGCAGCGGACCGCGAGCCCAACCCAGTGCCGGCTAACCCCGTGCTCGCCCGGTGCGACCGCGACGAACGAGGACGGAAAGACCGGGCGCGGACGTCCCTCCGGATAGCAAAAGAAGCTCCACGGCCACTCCCCCGCCTGCAGGTGCGCCGCCGCGGTTTCCCGCAGCTCGGTGGCGCTGTCGAGGACGCGGGAGGTCATCAGGTCGACGAAGCTGCCTGCATGCGCGCCCAGCGGCGCCCAGTCGAGATCCTCGTGCGAGACGAGACCGGGATGTTCCTCGCCGCAGCTGCAGTCGAAGCGCACCTCGTATACGGCCGGATGCGTCGCGCCCGGCAGCCGCTCGAGCAGGCGGAACGACGAGAGCGCCACGTGGGCCTGCTCGCGCCGAGGACACGCGAACGTGTACCGAGCGGTGAGCGCGTCATACATCGTGGGAATGCTTATCGACCCACCGGACGACCTCGCAAACACCTTTCAGGGTGACTCGCCGGCTCAGTACTGGATCAGCGACTCGACGTCGTAGCCGGTCAGCTTGTCGCGCCCGTTCAGGAACGTGAGCTCGACGACGAAGAGCAGGCCGACGACCTCGCCCCCGAGCTGCTCGACCAGCTCGGTCTTCGCACGAGCGGTGCCCCCGGTCGCGAGCACGTCGTCGTGGACGATCACACGCGTCCCCTTCGAGATCGCGTCTGCGTGCACCTGCAGGCTGTCGGTGCCGTACTCGAGGTCGTAGGTCGCCTCGACCGTCTCCCACGGCAGCTTGCCCGGCTTGCGCGCCGGTACGAAGCCGCAGCCGAGCCGGTCGGCCAGCGCGCCGCCGAAGATGAAACCGCGCGCCTCCGCGCCGAGGATGATGTCCGGCTGCCTGGGTCGCGCCAGCTCGGCGAGCCGGTCGATCGTCTCGCGAAAGTAGGCCGCGTCGGCGACCAGCGGCATCAGGTCCTTGAACACGATCCCCGGCTTGGGGAAGTCCGGCACGTCGCGGACGCGGTCACGCAGGTCGAGTACGGCCCCCGAGCTCACCGCGGGGAGACTACCTCTCCGCCAGCTGGCGCAGCTCGCGCCAGAAGAGCAGCTGCGAGAGCTCCTGCGACGCCTCCGCAAGCGCCTGCAGGTCCTCGAGACCTGCCTTGCGCCGCTCCGGATTGCGGGAGCGAAGTGCCGGCGCGACGAGCTGCTCGAGCAGGCTCGACTCGCGCCCGGCCGAGTTCTTGAACGTGCGGAGATGGCGGGCGTCGATCCCGAACTGGGCCAGCCGTCCGCAGGCCGCCGCGATGTCGGCGTCGCCCTCGCGGTAGAGCCGCTCGCCGGCCTCGACGCGCGGCGTGAGCAGGCCGTACTCCTCGAGCGCGCGGGCCAGCGCCTGGTCGATCCCTGCCCGCTCACACAGTTCACCGAGGTCCAGCTCCGGCTCCCGGTCGCCGAGGCCCGCCGGCCGGCTTCGCTTGCGCGCCGCGCCGGCCCCCGACGCCAGCTCCTGCCGGATCACGCGCAATGGCAGGAACTCGTCCCGCTGCAGCCGCAGGATCGTCTCGAGCCGCTCGACGTCGTCCTCGCTGAAGAGGCGGTAGCCGCCTCGGGTGCGCTTCGGCGTCAGGAGGCCCTGGTCCTCGAGGTAGCGGATCTTCGAGATCGAAATGTCCGGGAACTCGGGCTGTAGGCGCCCGCAGACGGCGCCGATCGTGTGCAGGCGCTGCTGCTCGGGACGCCGCTCGGTGGGGGTCGTGGTGCTCATCGCCTGAGGAAGGTCAGCCGGTACTTGCCGATCTGGACCTCGTCGTCGTCGTCGAGCTCGGCCGACTCGATCCGCTTCTTGTTGACGAAGGTGCCGTTGAGGCTGCCCAGGTCGGTGATCGTGAACGTCTCCCCGTCGCGCAGCAGCTCGGCGTGCTTGCGCGAGACGGTGACGTCGTCGAGAAAGACGTCGCATTCGGGCGAACGGCCGATCAGGGTGCGCTCGCCGGACGGGAAGAAGCTCTCCCCCGCCCTGCCGCCGCCGGCGCGCACGACCAGGGCAGGGCCCTTGCCGCCGAGGTCCTGCAGCGCCGCACCGGGATCGTCGGAGATCTCATCAGGCGTGAAGGTCATGGTCTGCTCACCGGACTCGCCTTTCTCCAGGCGCGCGCCGCAGCGCGAGCAGTAGTTCGAGGCCCCCGGATTCTGAAAGCCGCATTCCCCGCAATACACATGACTCACGCCCCTGGCCGCCTTTCGCTACCGCCCGGCAGAGCCGGGCTCCGCGAAAGGCTGGCGACGCTCCCGCCGCTCCAGCCGGCGGCCCGTACCTCCGTACTGTTCCACCGGCCTACGCGACGCGAGCGCCGCCCCAGAGACGTGAGCAAGCTCAAGGCCTACACGCCCTCTTCGGTCTGGGGCGCGCTGCGCGAGGAGAGGATGTCGGTCAGCTTCTCGACGTCGACGTCTGAGACTCCCTTCCCCTTCAGCCGCGCCGTGCGCTCGGCGCGGAGGATGTCGATGCGTCCTTGCAGCAGGCGGCGGCGGAACGACACCTCGTTCTCCTCCTCCGTCAACTCGTCGATGAGCGTCTTCAGGTCGTCGTCGGAGAGCGTGGCCAGATCGGGAAGCGATTCCATGACACCTTTCGGGTGGATGACTCAGCGATCAGTAAAGCAGCACGCACGCAGAGGGGTCAACCTCAGCTTGAGGCTTCTACAGAGGTTCGCGTTGCATCCGCGTCTCCCTGCATGATCTCCTCGACGAGCTCGCGCACCTCGCGCTCGAGCTCCTCGGAGGCCTCCGTCGTCTCGCCTTCCGCGTAGAGGTGGACGAGCGGCTCGTCCGGGTCGGGCAGCACCTGCGACCAGCCGCGGGCGTCGATCAGCTTGATCCCGTCGGTCAGATCGAGGTCGCGGCCGGCCAGGCGCTCGTTGAGGACGCGCATGACGACGCCCTTCTTGGCCCACGGACAGGCGAGGCGGCGGTGGATGAGGGTCGGCGCGGGCAACTCCGCCACCAGCTCCGAGAGCGGCCGGCCCGTGGGCGCCAGCAGCTCGAGCAGCTTCGCGAGGCTCGCGATCGCGTCGTAGGCGGGCAGGAACTGCGGGAAGACGTAGCCGCCTCCGACCGCGCCCGCGAAGACGACTCCGTCGGCCGACGCCGCCTGCGTCAGGTCGGTGAGCGAGTTCGGCGTGCGGATGATCTCGAGTCCGGCTCCGGCCAGCTCCTCGACCTTGCTCGTGACCGTGACCGGGAACGCCGCCTTGCCGACGACACCGCGGTCGGCGAGCAGGCGGACGTAGAGCAGCAGCGTCTGGTCGACGGGGACCTCGTGCCCCTGGTCGTCGACGAGGTAGAGCCGCTCACCGGACTGGTCGAAGACGGCGCCGAGGTCGGCGCCGATCGCCGTCACCAGCCTCTTCGTGTGTCCGATCGCCTGCGCCAGCGACTCGCGCTCGCCGAGCTCCTCTGCGAAGAAGCCGTGCGCCGAGATCGCCTCGACGCCGAGCGGGCCGACGACGAGCGGAAGCACGAACGACGCCGCGGAGTAGCCGTAGTCGACGACGATCCGGAAGTGGCGCGCCCGGATCTCGTCCGCGTCGAGCGAGTCGAGCAGGTCCTGGGCGTAGCTCTCGCGAACACGGGCGGGATACGACACCGAGCCGACGCCGCCCGCAGCGACACGACGGAGCTCCTGGCGGGTGAAGTTCCGCTCGATCTCCTTCTGCAGCCCCGACGTGAGCAGAATCCCGGGCGGCTCGTAGATGCGGATGAAGACCGCCTCGGGATCGAGATGGCTCGAGCCGACATGCACCGCGGCCGCGAAGCCCTGCGTCTTGAGGACGTGTCGGCTCACGGCCGGCGGCGAGACGCGCAGGTCGGCGACGTCGACGCCGGAGGCATTCAGCCCCGAGATCATTGCCCGCTTGATCATCCGGCAGCCCGGAGCAGAGTCGCGGCTTGCGACGACGCGCGCACCGCGCTTGAGCGCGGTGCCGAGCGCGGTCGCAAGGCGTGCGGCCGTCTCGGGCGTGAGATCGACGTTGACGAGACCCGTGACCCCGTCCTTTCCGAACAGCCGCGAGGACGCGCGCGTCTCCCAGATCAGGTTCTCGTAGACCTGCGAGCCGGTCTCGACCTCCTTGTACGGATAGATCCGCACGTGCGGCGCGATGTTCGACTCGGAGCCGATGGTGACCTCGTCGCCGATCGCCGCGCCCTCCTGGATCCGCACGTGGTCGCGGATGTCGCAGGCTCGGCCGATGATCGCGCCCTCGATCAGCGCGCTCCTGCCGACGTGCGTGGCTGCGTCGATCACCGACCGCGTCGTCCGTGCCCGCTCGCGCAGGGTGACGCCGTTCGAAAGCACCGTGTAGGGCCCGATCGAGGCATCACGCGTGATCCGGCAGTGATTACCGATGAACGCCGGGCCTTCGATCTCCTCGACGTCGTGGATGTCGGCGCCCTCGCCGATCCAGACGTTGCCGCGCAGCCGCACACCCTCGACGTTCAGGCTCACGCTCTCATCGAGCGCGTCGAAGTTCGCCTGCCGGTACTGGTCGAGGTTGCCGATGTCCTGCCAGTAGCCCTCCATCACATGCCCGTAGATCGGGCGGCCCATCTCGAGCAGGAGTGGAAACAGCTCCTTCGAGAAGTCGTACGGCCCGTCGACGGGGACGTGGGTCAGCACCTCCGGCTCAAGCACGTAGATGCCGGTGTTGATCGTGTCCGAGAAGACCTGGCCCCAGGACGGCTTCTCGAGGAAGCGCTCGACCTTGCCGTCGTCGTCGGTGACCACGATCCCGAACTCGAGCGGGTTGTCGACCGCCTTGAGCCCGATCGTGACGGCGGCCCCCGTCTCCTTGTGCCGGTCGAGGAGGGCGCCGAGGTCGACGTCGCAAAGCGCGTCGCCGGAGATGACGAGGAACGTCTCGTCGAGCTTCTCGCTTGCCAGGCGGACCGAGCCTGCCGTACCGAGCGGCAGCTCCTCGACGGAGTACTCGATGCTGACGCCGAGCGACTCGCCGTCGCCGAAGTAGCTCCGGATCGCCTGAGGCATGAACGCGAGCGTGATCACGACCTCGTCCATGCCGTGATCGCGCAGCAGCTCGATGATGTGCTCGATGCACGGCTTGCCCACGATCGGCACCATCGGCTTCGGCTGATTCGAGGTCAGCGGCCGCAGCCGCGTCCCCTCCCCACCGGCCATCACAACCGCTTTCACGCGCGCACCACCCTGACGACGTAGGAGAGCTTCGTCGCGCCCAGCCGGCCCAGGCGGCCCGTGATTCGCCAGCAGCCGGCGCTCGGGAACACGACTGCACTCGCCCAGGAGCCCTTGCCGGTCGAGGAGTAGCCCCAGTTGACGCTCAACACGCGCAGCTTCGCCGGTCGATCGAGCCTCCTACCGCTCACGGTCAGCGCCAAACCGCGATCGCGGTCGGGAATCCAGCCGAGCTTGTCGCCGAGCCTGCCGTCGGGACCGCGTGAGACGCGGAGCACGCCGTCGCGCGGGAGCATCGTCCAGAGCCGCGCAGTGCCATACCGTCCCGACGGCAGCGTCGGCCTGGTGACCGGGCAGGCCGCGTTGTCTGCCGCCGGCGTTGCCACGGCGAGGGTCGCCAGCAGCTCGGCGATCACGGCTTCACCGTCCGCCGTGCCTCGAGTACGTACTGCGCCGCGGCGACGAGCGCCATCCCGAGCCCGATCCAGAAGAGCCAGAGCGGCCACTCCGTGCTGTGGCCGACGACGAGCAGGATCCCGAGCGCGAGGTAGAGGAGCCAGGTGGCCGCCTTCCCCAGCTTGCTGACCTCGAGCTCCACGCCGCGCGGCATGAGCAGCCTGTACCCGCCGACGAGGATCACGTCGCGCAGGACGACGATCAGCGCCGCGTACCAGGGCAGCTTGTCGTCGAGCCAGAGCAGGATTGCGGCGGCATCGAGCATCAGCCGGTCGGCGAGCGGGTCGGCGAGCTTGCCGAAGCGCGACTCGACATGCCAGCGTCGAGCGAGGAACCCGTCCAGCTGGTCGGTGACACCCGCGACGAGAAAGATCCAGCCGGCCGCCCAGCTCGAGCCGTCGTCGGCACGAAGGAAGACGACGACGAAGATCGGAACGAGGGCGAGCCGCAGCACAGTGAGCGCGTTCGGGATCAGCGCGAGCGGTGCCTGGACGGCGCGGGCTGCCATGACGACAAGGATAGTGTTGCGCGCGTGGCGGAGACAGTGACGCTGCCGGGCTTCGTCAACGCCCACAGCCACACGTTCCAGCGCGCCCTCCGCGGCCGCGGAGGCGGAGGCGACTTCTGGGCTTGGCGCGAGCTGATGCTCGCCGAGGCCGAGCGGCAAACACCGGCGACCGTGGCCGAGCACTACGCCGCCACGTATGGGGAGATGCGCAACGCCGGCTACACGGCAGTCGGCGAGTTCCACTATCTCGGGCTGGACGAGGCGCGTGCGGCTGCCGGTGCCGCCGCCGAGACTGGGATCGAGCTCGTGCTCCTCCACGCCGCGTACGCGCGCGGCGGTCTCCCGCGGATGCGGCAGGCATCCCCCGCCGAGTACCTGCGCCAGCTGGAAGCCCTGCGCGACGACGGCATCCGGGTCGGTCTTGCCCCCCACTCCGTCCGCGCGTGCCCGCGCGACTGGCTGGAGGAGATCGGACGCTATGCGGCCCGTGAGGGGCTGCCGCTGCACATCCATGCCTGCGAGCAGCCGCGCGAGATCGAGGAGTGTCTCGCCGAGAACGGCTGCCGGCCGATCGAGCTGCTGGCCCGCACGCAGTGTCTTGGGCCCCACGTCACGGTTGTCCACGCGACGCACGCCGACGGCGGCGAGCTCGACCTGCTCGCGGAGAGCGCGACGACCGTCTGCGCCTGCCCCACGACGGAGGCCGACCTCGCGGACGGGTTTCTACCCGCGGCGCGAATCGAGCATCGCGGCATCCCGCTCTCGATCGGCTCCGACTCGAACGTGCGCATCGACCCGCTCGAGGAGTTGCGCGAGCTCGAGGGAATCGCCCGGCGCCAGACGGGAAAGCGCGGTGTCTTCTCGACCGAGCGGCTGCTCTGCTTCGGCGCCGATGAAGGTGCCCGGTCGCTCGGCCTCGAGTCCTGGCCGGAGATCGAGGTCGACGTCGCGCACGAGTCGCTGCGCGGCGTCGACGCCGGCGATGTGTTCGACGCGCTGGTCTCGAGCTGCTCTGCCGACGTTCTCAGCGCTGCGTGAGCCGGTTCACCCAGAACGCGGTGCGGTCCAGGTATGCCGTCTCGGCCGCGCGGCCGCGCAGGCCCCAGGCGCCCTCGTACGACTCATAGCCGCTTCGGTTGCCCCGCGCCGGCTCGATCTGCGTGCCCTCGTGCCATTCGTTGTAGCTCGTGATCGTGACCAGGTCGGCTCCCGCATGGACCGCACCGCGCCACATCCCGTCATAGCGAGCACCGTCCCGGCGCGGCTTGATGCGCACGTCGGCCGTGGCGCGGCGGGCGTCGTAGCCGGGACCGACCGACGGCGCGCACAGGAGGTGGAGGCGCCGTGCTTGCCGGCAGAGGCGCGGGAAGAGGGCTCCGTCGAAGAGCAGCACGTCGTAGGTGTAGAGGCCGTCGAAGCCGCCCGCAGCCGCACGCCCGGCGAGATTGGTGTTGGCGAATACACGGACGCCCTCGAGCCGGGAGTTCATCGCGGCCCATTCGGCATCGGGCAATCCGGTCGAGGCCCAGACGTAGATGTCCGAGATCCCGCGCCCGCGCAGGTAGCCGATGTCGGCTTCCGTCGAGGCGACCGTGCGACCGTGGTACGGCTCGAGGTGCGCGGCGACGGCGAGCCCGTAGTGCCGTGCCGCACCGAGCAAGAGCGGCAACCGGCGATCCTCTCGGGAGTCTCGCCCCCACCAAGACGTGATCACGACCCCGATGCCCGCCGCGGCGATCTCGCGCATCTGCGCGTCGACGACGAGCGAGTCGGTCGACGAGTAGACGCCGCGCGCCGGATAGAAGCTCGACGCCACCTCGAGCGGCGGCAGCAGCCCGTTCTGCTGCCAGTGCGCGTAGTGGCCGTCAGTTCCCGGCGTCGCAAACCAGGGGTAGTAGAAGATCCCCACCCGCGCCGACGGTCCCGTATCGCCCGGCTCGAGCTCGTGGGCGACCGCGGCTGCAGGCAAGGCACATGCGGCCGCGAGCAGGAGAAGGGCGAGCCGCAGGAGCCTCAACGTCGCCGGATCGTACTGTGTGAATCACCCGGATTTCTACTCATTTCTGAGGGATATTGACGCCGGGTTGCCGAGGCGAGAAAGGAACAGGCCCTGTCGAGCCTCTTTCCAGGTATGAGGCCGTTGCCGCTGGGGTGGTTCTTCGTCGCCGTCTGGGCGATCGTCTGCGTGCTGCTCGCGCTCGCGATCATGGCGGTCACCGTTCTGGCGTAGCGGAGGATCCCGCGGCACTGGTGCACTCGGGGCAGCAGAAGACCAACTGCGGCGGCTCGTTCGCGTCCGGGTCATCAACCCTGTACGCCTTCCAGCCGCGGGCGCTGACACTGCTCACCCGCGGGCACCGAGCGCAGCCGAACACGCGCACATCGCCGGTGGTTCTGCGATCAGCCCCCATGTCGGCAATCATCGTTCGGTGCGGCCTGCAGGACTACTGACCGTTGGACGAGGACTTCGACCGTGACGCCGCGAAGTCAGCCCATTTGCGTCATGCCGGCGGTTCCAGGCCGCCGCTAGTCTCGTCGGCGAGGACGTGTGCGGCGTCGTCTTTCCTGACTGCGAAGGGCTCGCGCTCACGTATGCCCCCACGTACGCGGGCGCGGGCCCTCAGCCAGGTGAAGCGATGTCAGTCCGACGCCGGCGCGACTTCGCGGTACGACCGGCCGCCGGGCATGTGCCGCCGGTGGAAGTACTGCTCGATCCCATCCGCGTACTGACGCGATACGGCGCGGCCCATAGCGGTGACGTCGACCTGTCGGGCGGCCAGGATCACGTCAGGATCGCTGGGGTCGACCAGACGGCGGCAGGTGTGACAGATTTGCGGGGGCTTCTTCATGGAGAAAGCCTGGCGCAGGCTGCGGACGTTGCCGCATCACCGCCCACGCATGTGACCCGGAACGAGAAAACCCCGCGCCAGCGGGGCTTTCTGTCAGTCGGGGCGCCGAGATTCGAACTCGGGACCTCTAGTCCCCCAGACTAGCGCGCTAACCAGGCTGCGCCACGCCCCGTGACGCAGCGCACGGTAGCAAGCGCCTTCCCCGGCCGCGGCTCGAAGCCCGGACCGTCGGCCAGTTGTCGAACCCTCGGGCGCCGTTCACGATGGAGGGCCTGATGCGGCACCTTCGGCTCGCCGGCTTCGCGATCACGGTCGCTCTCATCGGCACGGTGACCGCCGGCGCCGAGGCGCGGGCGCCGCAGTCCGCCGAGCCGACGGTCGCCTGCGACCGCATCGTCCTACGTGCCCGCTCAGGTGCCGAGGACGGGTTCCGCATCCTCCTCGGCGCCGTCGCCGTTCCCGGCGCACGGCACCTGGCTCACAACTCGAGCGCGACGAGGAACCGGCAGTGGCGGTACTACCGCAACGCGGGCATCGCCATCCGCGCCGGCACCTCGGCGGTCAGCGTTTCCGTCCCCGACGGCTGGCGCGATCGCGTCGCCGTCTCGTGGGGCGACAGCCCGGCCTCGAGCTCGCTGCGCTTCGCGCCGTGCGGCGGCGCCCCGGCACGGGCGTGGAACTCGTACTCGGGCGGCTTCCACCTGCGCACGAGAGGCGACTGTGTGCCGCTGCTCGTCACCGTCGGCGGGATGAGCACGACCGTCCGGTTCGGCGTCGGCCGCGCCTGCGGCGACCGTGGCTAGGACTCAGAGAGCCGCAGCCGCACCGAGTAGTGCTGCCGGGAGAGGCTTGTGCTGGTCAGCGACGCTGCGCACGTCGCCGGACCGACTCCTGCGAGGTCGAGCGTGCGCGCGCGGCGCCCGATCTGCAGCCGCTGGACGATCGCGTTGCCGCAGACGACCTCGAGCCGCGCC
>DATMEO010000184.1:0-7232 GCA_035556515.1 Gaiellaceae bacterium | reverse complement strand
CGCCTTCATCGTCGTGATCGTGCGCGCCGCCCACGGCGACACGCGGCCGCAGCGGCAGCTGATGCGGCGCTTGCTCGTGATCGGGCGGTACCTCTTCGTGCGCACGGCAGCGTTGCTCAGCGCGTTCACGCTCGCGGGCGCCGTGATCGCCCGCTTCGGCGACGCCTCTCTCGCGGCGCACCAGATCGCGTTCCAGCTCTGGATCTTCCTCGCCTTCGTCCTCGACGCGATCGCGATCGCCGGGCAGGTGATCGTCGGCCGCGGTCTCGGCGCCGGCGACACCGAGCGGGCCTACGCCGCGAGCGTCCGGATGATCTGGCTCTCTGTCTTCGCCGGGATCGTCTTCGGCGTCGTGATGCTCGCGCTCCAGGGCGTCCTGCCGTACGCCTTCACGAGCGACGAGCTCGTGGTCGAGCGGGCGCAGTCGATCTGGTTCCTGTTCGCGCTGATGCAGCCGCTCAACGGCGCCGTCTTCGCGCTGGACGGGATCCTGATCGGCGCCGGCGACGGCCGCTTCCTGATGTGGTCGATGGTGGCGGCGTTCGGGGTGAGCGCGGTCGGGTCGCTCGCCGCGCTCGCCTTCGACTGGGGGATCGTCGGCGTCTGGGCCTCGCTCGTGCTCCTGATCTGCGTCCGGCTCGGGCTGATGCTGTGGCGCTTCTCAGGTCGCCGCTGGCTCGTGACGGGCTGGGCGTGAGCGGGCTCAGTCCCAGCGGTACCAGCGCTCGCAGCGCATCCAGGCGCTGACGCGCGCGGCTTCACGGTTCCGGAAGCGGTTTCCCTGGTAGCGGAGCGCGAGCCGGTCGATGTCGGCGAGCTCGGGGTCGTCCTCGAGTCGCTCGATCACGCCGGTGAGGGTGACGTGCGTGTACCAGTCGCCCTCGTCGAGGACGGTCAACGAGACCCGCGGATCTCGTCTGATGTGGCCCAGCCGCGCGCGCGTAGCGGCCATGTTCAGCAGGATCAGCCCGTCGACGATGTCGTACCAGGTCGCCACGGAGTGCGGCGAGCCGTCAGGACGGATCGTCGCCACGATGGCCGGGTTCGGCTTTCTGAGGAAGTCCTCGATCTCGGGCGGGATCGGCGCCGCTGGCACCTCTTGACCCTATGCGGTTGGCCGGCGTTCCAGCGTGCGGACGTCGTGCGAGAGGAGGACGGCGAGCGTGACGGCGACCGCGATCGCGGCGGCGCCCCAGAGCGTTGCTCGCACGCCCACGAGCTCGGCGATCGGGCCGGCCGCCGCGAGCCCGATCGGGAGCAGGGCGAACGAGCCGAGCGCGTCGTAGGAGTAGACGCGCGAGAGCTTGTCGGCCGGAATCTCCTGCTGCATCGTCGTGTTCCAGAGCAGGACGAAGATCTCGATCCCGGCACCCGAGACGGCGGCGGCAACGACGATCAGGGGCAGGGCGAGCGGGAAGCCGAGCGCGACGAGTGACGCCGGCGTCAGCAGCATCGCGAGCGTCGCGACGAGCAGCATCCGCCGCGGGCGGTACCGGAGCCCGACGAGGCCGCCCGCAAGAAGCCCGACGGCCTGGCCGGTCAGGATCGCTCCCCACGCCTTCGCGCCGCCGAGTTCCTCGTCGGCGACGACCGGCCCGAGCACGCTGAAGGCGCCGATGTCGACGGCGAGCAGGAGTGAGAACTGCAGCACGATCACCCACAGCCATGTCCGCGAGCGGAACTCGTGCCAGCCGGTCGCGAGATCGGAGAAGAAGCTGTGTGCCTCCTCCCGCGGCACGAGCTCGAGCCGCATCAGCGCGACGATCCCCGCGGCGGCGAGAAAGGTGACCGCATCCAGCGCGATCGCGACTCCGGGCCCGAAGCCGGCGACGAGGAAGCCCGCGAGCGCCGCGCCGCCGATCGCCGTCGCGTTGCGGGCCAGCGCGAGCAGCGCGTTCGCCTCCTGCAACAGCAGCGGCGGCACCGTTTGCGGCGTGACGCCCGCCGACGCCGGGAAGTAGAACGCGATCGCGGTTCCGTTGACGGCTGCCAGCGCGGCGAGGTGCCAGACCTGCGCGTGCCCGGCGATCAGCAACCCGGCCGCGCAGGCCTGAGCGAACGCGCTGACGACGTTCGCGCTCACCATCACCTTGTTACGCGGAAGCCGGTCGGCCCAGATCCCGCCGACGAGCAGGAAGAGGACGAGCGGCACCTGCTGCGCGGCGAGGATCAGGCCGAGGTCGGTCTTCGAGCCGGTCAGGTCGAGGACGGCGAACGCAAGCGCGACCGGAGCGATCGCGCTGCCGGCAAGCGAGATCGTGCGGCCGGCGAAGAGGAGGCGAAACTCGCGCTCGCGCAGCGGCGCGGCGCTACGCCGCACGCGTGTCCCAGTATCGCCTCAGTCCCTGGTATGACTGCCAGAACGGCATCGCGCGGTCGTAGCCGTCGGCTTCCTCCGTCGGCAGGTCGGCCTTGGCGGCCGCGACGAACTCCGCCTCGGACACGCCTTCCTCGACGCGCTTCGCCCAGGTGTCGAGCCGCCCGCGCAACCCGGCGAGATGGCGGCTGACGTCGTCGGCGAGACCGAAGTGGATCAGCGCGAGCCGCTCGGGGGCACGGCGCTCGATCTGCTCGAGTGTGCGGTACCAGCCCTCGACGTCGACGTCCGGCGGCGGCGTCGGCGGCAGCACGGAGCGGCTCGGCTGAATCCGCACGCCGGCGGCGTCGCCCGCGTACAGGGTCGAGCCGTCGAAGTAGCAGACGTGATGCGAAGCGTGGCCGGGGGCGGCGAAGACCTCGAGACCGGCAGCGCGGCCCTCGGCGACGCGCACGTTCTCCCTCGGCACGGGCGCGAGCTCACCCCAGAGCCCGTCGAAGGTCTCGCCGTAGAGCCGCCGCGCGCTCCGTTCGAGCCGGGACGGGTCGACGAGGTGCGGCGCGCCGACCTCCGAGACCCACACCTGCAGTCCGGGGTGCTCGCGAACGAGCGATCCGGCCGCCCCGGCGTGGTCGAGGTGGATGTGCGAGAGGAGCAGGTTCCTGACGTCGGCCAGCTCGAAGCCCCGCTCCGCGAGCCCGTCCTTCAGCGCCGCGATGCAGCTCGAGGGGCCGCAATCGAAGAGGGACAGTCCCTCGGACGTGTCCAGCAGGTACACCCCGACCGTTCGGGCCGCGCCGCCGTGGACGAGGTCGATCGGCTCGCCTTGCAACAGACTGTTACTTGGCGTGCGCGGCGGCAGGGACGAGCGCCGATGCGAGGTCGGCGATCAGGTCGTCGACCGACTCGATCCCGACCGAGAGGCGGATCAGGTTCCGCGGCGCTGCGAACGGGGCGTCGGCCGTGGACGCGTGGGTCATCCGCGCCGGGTGCTCGATCATGCTCTCGACGCCGCCGAGCGACTCGGCGAGCTGGAACAGCGTCGTCTTCGCGACGAGCTCGACCGCGGTCTCCTCGGTGTCGACGAGGAAGGAGATCATCCCGCCGAAGTCCCGCATCTGCCGCTTCGCAATCTCGTGGCCGGGATGCGAGGGCAGGCCGGGGTAGAGCACCTGCTCGACGCCCGGCTGCTGCTCCAGCCAGCCGGCGATCGCGCGCGCGTTCTCGCAGTGCTGGCGCATCCGGACGGCCAGCGTCTTGATCCCGCGCAGGACGAGCCAGGAGTCGAACGGCCCCGGCACGGCGCCGAGCGACTTCTGCAGGAAGTAGAGGCGCTCCGCGATCGTCGGGTCGTTCGTGCCGACGAAGCCGCCGACGACGTCGGAGTGGCCGCCGAGGTACTTCGTCGTCGAGTGAACGACGGCGTCGGCCCCGAGGTCGAGCGGGTTCTGCAGGTACGGCGTCGCGAAGGTGTTGTCGACGACGAGGATCGCGCCGACCGCGTGCGCCGCCTCGGCCGCCGCGCGAATGTCGACGACGTTCAGCATCGGGTTCGAGGGGCTCTCGATCCAGACCATCCGCGTGTTTCCGTCCAGATGCGCGGCCAGGTTCGCGAACTCTGCGGCCGGGAGGTAGTCGAAGAGGTAACCCTTCGGCTCGTAGACCTGCGAGGTCATCCGGTAGACGCCGCCGTAGACGTCGGCGATCAGGACGACGCGTTCGCCCGGGTTGACCAGGTGCATCAGCGTCGTCGTCGCCCCGAGGCCGGAGGAGAAGGCGATCCCGTGCTCGGCGTTCTCGAGCGACGCGAGCGCGGCCTGCAGCGCCGAGCGTGTCGGGTTCGCGACGCGCGCGTAGTCGTAGCCCTTGTGGACGCCGACCGCTTCCTGCACGTACGTCGACGTCTGGTAGATCGGCGTGATGATCGCGCCGGTGGCCGGGTCGGGCTCCTGGCCGTCGTGAATGGCGCGGGTCTCGAAGTCCATCTACCGCCTGATGCTAGCCGCCCCGAGCCACGCTGCGAGGTCGTCGAGAGCCTCGTCGAGCCGCGAGGTGTCGCCCCAGGCGCCGAGCAGCTCCAGAACGCCTGTCTTGCGGTCGAAGCGAGGCTCGGCGCGGCCGACGATCTCGTCGCCCACGAGCAGCGGCAGCACGTAATACCCGTACTCTCGCTTCGCCTTCGGCACGAACATCTCCAGCCGGTAGTGGAAGCCCCAGAGCGCCTCGGCACGATTCCGGTCGTAGACGAGGCGGTCGAAGGGGGAGAGGAGGACGGCGCGGTCCGGCACCGGCCCGTCTTCGGCGTCCGGATGCGCGACCCACTCACCGTGCACGAACTGAACGCCCTGCGTGCGGAACCGGCGCTCCTCGCGGAGCCGCTGCCCTTGCGCCACCGTGACCGTCTTCGACTCCGGCCACCAGCGCGAGGTCAGATCCCAGAGTCGTTGCCCGCCCTGCCGGCCGACGACGGTCACCTCGCCGTAGAGGTGGAGCGAGAGCAGCATCAGCCCGACCATGCGTGGCCCCCACCAACGGTGATCGCGCCGCTCGCCCTTCGAGCGATCCTCGAGGTCGCGGGAGAGGACGGGGCCGTTCTGCTTCAGCTCGCGCAGGACGTAGCGCTTGAAGGCGCGGTTCTCCGTCAGGAACTCGTGCACCCAACGGTGGCTCTTGGTGCGGCGGGAACGGCGAAAGTCGCGGATCCGCGCCCGGACGAGCGGCAGGTCATCGATCGGATAGATGAACGCGTCCCACTCGAAGAGGGCGCGCTCCTCCCAGAGCAGCCGGTCGAGCTCGGCTCGGTCGTAGCCAGGCCCGAGCCGGCTGAAGAGGACGAGGTGCTGCGGCCGCTCGACCGGCTGGACGACGTCGATCTGGAGGGAGCCGAGCCGGCGCACGGTCTCGAGGACGCCGGACGCCGAGCCGTCGAGCGCCTGCGCGCGGACTGCGATCCGCCGCGCCTCCTCGACGCTTACCTTCACCGGACGACCTCGGCGAGCCCGATCGTGCGGGCGAGCCGGTCGAGGGCGCGGTCGAGCGCGTCGTCGAGCGCTCCCGAGTGGCGGACGCCGTCCTCGCGGTGGAAGGCGCGCACGAGGAGCCGCCCTTCCTGCCGCTCCGACTTCAGGTCGGCGCGGCCGACGATCCGGTCGCCGCGGAGGAACGGGAGCACGTAGTAGCCATACTGCCGCTGGGGCGCGGGCTTGTAGACCTCGATCAGGTGGTCGAACTCGAGGATCCGGCGTGCGAAGGGTCGGTCCCAGAGCAGGTTGTCGAACGGGGTCAGCAGCACTGCCGCACGCGGAGCGGGGAGGTCGAGCTCCGCGCCGGCCGGAACGAGCACGTCGGGGCCGCCGTCGTCGACACGCAGCCGCCGCAGCCGCCCCTCCGCCACGAGCTCCTCGATCGCCGGCCGCACCCGCGCAACACCACCCCGCAGCCGCCAGTGCTCCTTGACGCCGGACTCGGTGAGGACACCGCGGGCTCGCACGGCCTGCTCGGCGAGCGTCCGCAGCAGCTCGTGCTCGGACGGAACCGGCGCCTCGAGCTGCGCACGCGGGATCACCCGCTCGGCCAGGTCGTAGACGCGCTGGAATCCCTGGCGGCCCGCGATCACGAGATCGCCGTGGTTCCAGAGCCGCTCCAGCATCGCCTTCGCCGGCTTCCAGTTCCACATCCCGCCGCCGGCCGCGCCTTCGAAGTGGCGCGAGGCGAGCGGGCCACGCTCGCGGATCTCGGCCAGGATCTCCTCGGCGAGGTGCGGGTGCGTCTTGCCGACCGCGCCGTACCAACCGCGGCCGCCGTTCTCCATCGCCGGCCGGAAGAGCGGCCAGGACTCGATCGGCAGCAGGCACGCCTCGTGTGCCCAGTACTCGAAGATCCGCCCCCGGGCGAGCAGCCGCGATACGGCCTCCCGCGGGTAGTCGCCGACCCGGCTCGCGAGAGCGATCCGGTGGCTGCGCTCGACCGTCGAGATCGAGTCCAGCTGAACGCAGGAGAGCCGCCGGATCGCGGCCTCGACGCTCGGCCCGCTCGCACGCCGATAGCGCCCCGCGAACCCCTGTGCCGCGACCGCTAGCCGGCGGACGGCCGTCACGCTCACCGTAGTCTCCGGCATCGTGGCTCAATCTACGTTTCTCGACTTCGCCCGCGGGCACCTGCCGTCGCCGCCGGCGCGCCTGCTCGAGGTCGGCTGCGGCCAGGGCGAGCTGACGACGGCGCTGGCCGTCGCCGGCTACGACGTGCTCGGGATCGATCCGCTCGCGCCGCAGGGCGACCGCTTCCGACGCGTGCTGCTCGAGGACATCCTGCCGGAGGAAGGGCCGTTCGACGCCGTCGTCGCAACCCACGCGCTCCACCACATCCGCGACCTCGAGCAGGCGCTCGACCGCATTGTCGAGCTGCTGCCGCGAGGGCTGCTCGTGCTCGACGAGCACGGGTGGGACCTCGTCGATGACCCGACGTTCGACTGGCTCTACAACCAGCAGCGCGCGCTCGCGGCCGCGGGCCACGGCGAGGCCCCCGCGTCTCCCGCCGTACTCCGCGAGGAGTGGGAGGCGGAGCATCTGGGTGTCCACGGCTTCGGGGCGCTGCGGGCGGCTGTCGACGCGCGCTTTGAGGAGCGCACCTTCGCATGGACACCGTTTCTCTACCGCCATCTCGGCGGCGTCGCCACCGAGGTGCTGGAGCAGGCGCTGATCGACGCGGGCGCGATCAAGGCGCTCGGCTTTCGCTACGCGGGCGTCGCGCGCCCACCGAAGGAGTGACGCGAGCCTCACCCGAATCGGGGATGGCCGTTCGCCTGAATCGAGTCTCCAGCCGGGGCGAAAGACGACCCGATAGTGAGGAAGCGGCACGTTTGCTCACTCTCTGCGGAAGGACTTCACTCCCATGTCGGCGACTCTCACCAGCACGG
>DATMEO010000183.1:0-9149 GCA_035556515.1 Gaiellaceae bacterium | reverse complement strand
GCGATGTCGCCGGCAATGCGGCCGAGGCCGGGCACAGGTTCCAGTACGACGCAACCGCCCCCAAGCTCGAGCGAACTCAGGCCAAGTTCGACAAGGGAGTCGCGCGCATCGGCTGGGAACGGGCGGGCGACGTCGTGGAAGTCGAGCTCGTCCGCAGTCCGGGGGTCAACGGCGCCAAGTCGACGACCGTCTACCAGGGCAACGGCGCCGCGTTCGTGGACAAGACGGTGAAGGCCGGCATCCGCTACCGGTACGAGATCAGTGTCGCCGACATGGCAGGCAACGTCACGACGAAGGCGGTGACGGCGACGGCGACGGCGAAGAGCACGTCGCTCCTAACCCCCGCTGCGGGCGCCGTTGTGAAGGCGCCGCCTCTGCTCCGCTGGAAGCCCGTGGTCAAGGCCACCTTCTACAACGTGCAGGTCTATCGCAACGGCCGCAAGGTGCTGAGCATCTGGCCGGGCGTGGCCAGGCTCAGGCTCGCAAGGAACTGGAAATACGGAGGCAAGCGCTACTCGCTCAGGCCCGGCCTCTACAAGTGGTACGTCTGGGGCGCGCGGGGCACGCGCGCGAAGCCGGTCTACGGAAAAGTGCTCGGCTCGAGCACGTTCACCGTCAAGCGCTGACCCGTCACTCGAACGCAAGGCCGAGGCGGGAGAGCTCCGCGTCCGCGTAGCGGCCCTCCACCGTCGCCTCGAGGTCGAAGATCTCGACGACGTCCGGGTCCTTGCCGATCAGCTCGCGCGCGCGGCCGGGGAGCGGCTGCTCAGCCGCCTCGAGCGACTCGAAGAGGTAGAAGGCGCCCCAGCGCTCGCCCGCCGGATCGGAGAGCCAGGCCTTGAAGCGCAGTCCCTCGACCTCGGCGAACTCGTCCACCGACTCGTCGCGGAGGTAGCGGCGAAGCTCTTCGATCGTCGTCTTCGAGTCGCCGAGGCTCCAGAGCACGATCCGGACGACCATCTAGGCGTCGCGGATCTTCGCGTGCAGGTCCTTGAGGCGGCGGAGCATATCGGCCTCCTCGTGCCCGAAGTCGTCGAGGTAGGAGTGCACGGCGGACTCGAGCAGCCGCCGCTCCTCATCGTCGAGCCGCACCTCGTAGCTCGCCTCGGCGGTCTCCTCGTTCAGCCGCTTGACGATGAACGCGGCGTACCACGTCGGCCAGTCGTCGTCGGGCTCGCCACGCTCCTGCTCGTACGCCGCGTGAGCGCTCTCTGCGACGCGGAGCAGTGTGCGCAATCGGTCCTCCGTCACCACCATGACTCTCCTCTCCTCACATCCGGAAGATGCCGAACGTACTCTCGGGCACCGGCGCGTTCAGCGCCGCGGAGATCCCGAGCGCAAGCACCCGGCGAGTGTCGCGCGGGTCGATGATCCCGTCGTCCCAGAGCCGCGCGGTCGAGTAGTACGGGTTCCCCTCGGCCTCGTACGTGGCACGGATCTCGTCGGGATCGGCGTCACCGACCATCGTCAGCACGGTCGCGGCCTGGTCGCCGCCCATCACCGAGATGCGGGCATTCGGCCACATCCAGAGCTGTCGCGGCCCATAGGCGCGGCCGCACATCGCGTAGTTGCCGGCACCGAACGAGCCGCCCGTGACGACGGTGAACTTCGGTACGTCCGCGCAGGCGACGGCGGTGACGAGCTTGGCGCCGTCGCGCGCGATCCCACCTTCCTCGTACTCCTTGCCGACCATGAAGCCGGTGATGTTCTGCAGGAAGACGAGCGGGATCTTCCGCTTCGCCGCCAGCTCGATGAAGTGCGCGCCCTTCTGGGCCGACTCGGCGAAGAGGACACCCTTGTTCGCGAGGATCGCCACCGGATAGCCCTCGATCCGAGCAAACCCGCAGACGAGCGTCTCGCCGTAGAGCGCCTTGAACTCGGCGAAGCGGGAGCCGTCGACGATCCGCGCGATCAGCTCGTGCGCGTCCATCTCGTGCTTGAAGTCCTCGGGGACGAGCCCGTAGAGGTCGTTCGGGTCGAGCGCCGGCGGCTCGGCCGGGGCCACGTCCCAGGGCAGCTCCTTGCGCCGGTGCAGGTTGCGGACGATCTGGCGCACGAGCGCGAGCGCATGCTCGTCGGAGGCCGCGTAGTGGTCGGCGACGCCCGACCGGCGAGTGTGCACGTCGGCGCCGCCCAGCTCCTCGGCGGTCACGTCCTGGCCGGTCGCGGCCTTCACGAGCGGCGGGCCGCCGATGAAGATCGTGCCGGTGCCCTGGACGATGATCGTCTCGTCGCTCATCGCGGGCACGTAAGCGCCGCCGGCCGTGCACGAGCCCATCACCGCCGCGATCTGCGGGATCCCCTTCGCGGACATCCGCGCCTGGTTGTAGAAGATGCGGCCGAAGTGCTCGCGGTCGGGGAAGACCTCGGCCTGGAGCGGCAGGAAGGCGCCGCCGGAGTCGACGAGGTAGACGCAGGGCAGGTGGTTCTGCTCCGCCACCTCCTGCGCGCGCAGATGCTTCTTCACGGTCAGCGGGAAGTACGAGCCGCCCTTCACCGTCGCGTCGTTGGCGACGACGACGCATTCCTGGCCCTCGACGACGCCGATCCCGGTGACGATGCCGGCCGATGGAGCAGCGCCGTCGTAGAGCTCCCAGGCGGCGAGCGCGTTCAGCTCGAGCAAGGCCGTGCCGGGGTCGATCAGCCGGTCGACCCGTTCGCGGGCGGTCAGCTTACCGCGCGAGCGGTGGCGCTCGACGGCCTTCTCGCCGCCGCCGCGGGCGACGAGCGCGGTGCGCTCGCGCAGCTCCGCGACCAGCGCCTCCATCCGCTCGGCACGCTGCGCGAAGGTCTGGTCGCGCTCGAGCTGGGAGGTGAGCAGCGCCACGAAACCCAGCCTAACGAACGCCTGGGCCGGTGCCGATAACGGCCTCGTGCGGCGAGACGCCTTCATGCCTTTGATCCTTGCCGGCGGTGCCGTGGCGATCATTCCGCCTGCGCTGATCCACTTCGTCAGCCGGGAGCAGGTGATGTTCTCGAGCGAGGCGCATTTCGTCTCCGTGGTGCTCTCGTCGCTGCTGGCTACGGCGGCCGGCGTCGCCCTCTCCTACGGCGGCTGGCGCCGGGGGGACGCCCGCGCCGTCCTCGTCGGCACCGCGTTCACGGTGATGGCGTCGCTGCTCCTCGTCCACGGCTTCGCCAGCCCTGGCTTCATCGTCGAGATGAACGGCGTCGTCGCCTTCACGGGCGCTGCGACCCTGCCGGTCGGCGGCGTCATCCTCGCGCTCTCCGCGCTGCCCTCGACACGAGGCCCCCGCGCCGTCGCGCCGCTGCTCTGGCTGCAAGCCGTACTGATGGTCGGCGTGGTCGCGCTCGGGCTCGCGGCCCTCTGGCTGCCGGAGCTCGTACCGTCCGTCCCGGAGCCGGCTAGCTTGCCTGCCATCGCCGTGCTCGTCGTCGGGCTCGCGTTCTACGGTGTGCTCGCGCTGCGCGCTCTGCACACCGTGCTCTTGACGCGGCGGCGCGCCGATCTCGGCGTCTTCGTCGGGCTCGTCTGGCTGGCCGGCGCGCTCGTGCCCGCGTTGACGCAGAGCTATCTCGACCTTGCGTGGTGGCTAGGCCACGGGCTCGAGGTCGCGGGCGTCCTGCTCGTCGGCCTGCCTGTCGCTGCCGACCTCTTTCGCGCCTCGCCGTCGCGCCCTCTCGCGGGCGACCTGCGTGGCGCCGAGATCGTCTCGGCTGAGGAGGCATTCCTCGGCTCGCAGGTGGGCGGCCTCGTCCGGCTCCTCGCCGAGAAGGACGAGTACACGGAGGGCCACACCCGCCGCGTCGCGCTGCTCGCGGTCGAGGTGGGGGAGGAGCTCGGGGTTCCGCCCGCACGCCTGCGCGAGCTCGCCACCGGCGGGCTGCTGCACGACATCGGCAAGCTCTCCGTCCCCGACGAAGTGCTGAAGAAGCCGGGCGCGCTCGACGACGCCGAATACGCGCTCGTCCAGAAGCACACGGTCTGGGGCGACGCGCTCCTCGGCCGGCTCGGCTTCTCGCCTCGGATCCGGGACCTCGTCCGGGACCACCACGAGCGGCTCGACGGGACCGGCTACCCGAACGGCGCGACCGCGCTCTCGCTCGAGACCCGCGTGCTCGCCGTCTGCGACGTCTACGACGCGCTCCGCTCCGACCGCGTCTACCGGGAGGCGTGGGTGCACGAGCGCGCGATCGCGCTCCTGCGAGACGAAGCCGAGTCGAAATTTGACGCACGTTGCGTGGAAGCACTCAGCCGGGTGCTCGACCGCGAGTCGGCGTCGCGTACCCTGCTCGCGGTCTGAACGCCGCAGGTCCAGCCGATCGGGGGTGTAGGAATCCTTCGATCGGGGGACAGGTTTAGATGCCCGAACGCCGAAGACTGGGAGCAGAGATGCTTCGGTTCACCATCATGTCGCGCCTCGGACTTGCAGAGCCGCTCGTGCGGCTCGCGCGCTCGATCGAGGGCTCGAATCGCCGGGCCGCGCAGAAGCCCGTCGAGGCGTCGCTCCCGAAGCTGACGCTCGACGCTCAGCCTAGATAGAAGGCGTCAGCACCAGCGACACCGTTCCCGGCGAAAGCTCCCTCGGCTTGCCGTCGACGGTCACCTCGACGTTGCCGGCCGCGCCCACGGACAGCCAGATTCGCGGTCCTCGCAGCTGCACCGACTCGCCCTGCGCCAGCACGCGCTCGTCGAGCACCCTGCCGTTCTCCGAGCCGACTCTGGCGGAGAACCAGCTGTCGCCGCGCACCGCCGTCAGGACGACGACGGTGGGCTCCGCGGCCCTGGGCGGGGTCGCCGCGGGGGTGGCCGCGCGCTCCGTGGACGCAGCGGTCTCGGTCGACGGGGTCGACGCCGGCTGCTCGAGCGCCTCCTCGGAGGGGACGTCGGGCCCCGAGGCGGGGTCGATCGGGATCACGCCGCCGACGACGAGCACCAAGGCGACGAGCAGCACGGCGCTCACGCCCGCGACGACCCAGAAGAGGATGTCGGAGAGCCTGTGCCTGGTCAGGTTCGCCACCCGCTCCGTATTCGCTGCAACGCATCCGCTCCCTTGATTCGCGTTGCATTCTGCACAATCACCTGCAATATTTCGCTGCACCGGAGTGAGGCATCGCGCAGAGCAGCGAGTCTCACCCGCATTGCGCCGCCATCCTTTGACCCTGGGCGGTCACGGGGTCGAGGGGGTGGCGCGTGGACCGGTGGCGCTTTGAACGGCGGCGAACCGGCGATGTCCGTTGACCCGCGCGAGCCGGCGTGGCCGGGGCGTCCTGGGGGGTAAGTGGGCGCGCCCGGGGAGTGCGGCCTCTCCCACAACACGTCCGTTGACCACGAGGCGCCTACAGAGCAGACGTCCCGGGCGGCTGGTCGCGGGGCGCACCCAGGAGCAGGGTAGCCCTTTTCCCGGACGTCGGATGTCGCTCCGACCTCACCCGCGACGACGTTGCAGGCCGATTGCGGTCAGCCCCAGTGCGGAGGCGCCGAGCGCGAAGAAGCTGACTCGGTACACGAGCTCGCGCTGCTCCCACCGCTCCTCGTAGGCGACCTCGTCGAACTCGCGGCACGCCGACGGCCGGCCGTGCGCGCAGAACCAGGCGTCTTCCTGGGCGGCGAACTCCACCTCGCGCTTGTGACGGTGATCGACGACCGCGACGAGCGCCACCAGGAGGGCGGCCAGGCCGACGGCGAGTGCGACGCGGAGCATGACGATCAGTACGAGAGCCCTTCGCGGTGACCTGCAACAGGGGCGACAGGACTCGAACCTGCGACATTCGGTTTTGGAGACCGACGCTCTACCAGCTGAGCTACGCCCCTTCGCTGAGGCGGATTGTAGCCTTGCCCCGGATGCTCTCCCAGCGACACGCGCTCGGGCTGCTCTTCGTCGCGCTCGCGCTCGGGTTCGGCTTCATCGCGTACAGCTCGGGCCGGGCCGGGTTCTGGGTGATCGCCGCACCGGCGGCGGCACTCGGAGGCTGGATGCTGACCATGTCCGTGCGGCTCTTGCGCCGCCGCTAGAAAGAATCTGGCCTCACGCAGCGTATTCTCTCGCCATGGCGAAGGTCGATGACACCAGCGCGCTCTGGCAGGAGTACCGGCGCTCGCAGGACCGCGCCGTTCGCGATCGCCTGATCCTGACCTACGCGCCGCTCGTCAAGTTCGTCGCCGGCCGCCTCGGCAGCGGTCTGCCGGCACACGTCGACGAAGGAGATCTCGTCTCCTACGGCCTGCTCGGCCTGATCGGCGCGATCGAGCGCTACGACCCCGACCGCGAGATCAAGTTCGAGACCTACGCGATCGCGCGGATCAAGGGCGCGATCATCGACGAGCTGCGCGCCCTCGACTGGGTTCCGCGCTCGGTGCGGGCCCGCGCGCGTGACATCGAGCGCGCGATCGCTGAGCTGGAGAAGAAGCTGCACCGGGCGCCGACCGACGAGGAGATCGCGGAGAAGCTCGGCCTGACCGAGGACGAGCTGGGCTCGAGCCTGACCGAGATCTCGCGCTCGTCGATCGCCGCGCTCGACGAGCTCTGGACCGTCTCCGCCGGCGGCGACCAGATCGCTCTGATCGACACGATCGAGGACACGCAAGGCCCCGAGCCGCAGTCTGCGCTCGCCCAGACCGAGATGAAGGAGGCGCTCGGCGAGGCGATCGCGCGGTTGCCAGAGCGGGAGAAGCTCGTCGTCACGCTGTACTACTACGAGGAGCTGACCCTGCGCGAGATCGGGGAGGTGCTCGGCGTCACCGAGTCGCGGGTCTCCCAGCTGCACACGAAGGCGATCCTCCGCCTGAAGGCGCGCCTCGGCGCCGCCCGCGTGCCGCTCGGGTAACCAGGGCGGGTTACGATTCGGCTCCCGCCACCGGAGAGTCGAGGAGGAAGCCGCGCATGCCCGCTTTCGAGCCTGGAAAGATCCGCAACGTCGCCGTCGTCGGTCATCGCGGCACGGGCAAGACCTCGCTGGTCGAGGCGCTGCTCTTCCAGGCCGGCGAGACGAACCGTCTCGGCACGATCGACGCGGGCTCGACCGTCGCCGACTGGGACGACGACGAGCAGCAGCGGAAGATGTCGATCGCGCTCTCGCTGACGCACGCCGAGTGGCAGGGGCGGAAGCTGAACCTCGTCGACGTTCCGGGCGACCCGAGCTTCCAGGGCGAAGCGCGCTGCGCGCTCCGCGTCGTCGAGGGCGCGCTGTTCGTCCTCAGCGGGGTCATGGGCGTCGAGGTCGGCACGGCACGGGTCTGGAAGCGCGCCGACGAGCTCGGGATCGCACGCGTCCTCTTCGTCAACATGCTCGACCGCGAGCGCGCCGACTTCTTCCGCGCGCTGAGCCAGATGCAGGAGCAGCTCTCGCCCCGCTGCGTCGCCGTCCAGCTGCCGATCGGCTCCGAGCACGAGCTGACGGGCATCGTCGACATCCTGCACATGTGCTCCTACGCGAGCCCCGAGGGGGACAAGGAGCCGGAGCCGGGGCCGATTCCGGACGAGCTTGCGGACCTCGTCCAGGAGTACCGCGAGAAGCTGCTCGACGAGGTCGTCCAGACTGACGAGGCGCTGATGGAGAAGTACCTCGAGGGCGAGGAGCTCGGCGTCGAGGAGGTTGCGCACGCGCTCAAGGACGCGCTCACCCGCGGCGAGGTCTTCCCGGTCGCGTGCGGGGTCGCGACGAAGAACCTCGGCACGCACGCGCTGCTCGACCTGATCGTCGAGGGCGTGCCCTCGCCCGCGAAGGCCGGCTCGATCACGCACATCGAGGGCGCCGACACGGCCGCCTTCGTCTTCAAGACGATCGCCGACCCGTTCGCGGGCCGGATCAACCTCTTCCGCGTCCTCCAGGGCTCGGTCCGGCCCGACCAGACGCTGGTCGACGCGCGCACGCACGCGAAGGAGCGGATGGGCTCGCTGCTCTTCCAGCAGGGCAAGGAGCACATTCCCGCGGAGGAGTTCGGGCCCGGCGACATCGGCGCCGTCGCGAAGCTGAAGGAGGTGCAGACGGGCGATCTGCTGCTCGACAAGGAGGTCGCCACCGACGTGCCCGAGATCGGCTTCCCGGAGCCGGTGATGAGCTTCGCGATCACGCCGAAGTCGAAGGGCGACGAGGAGAAGGTGGCGCAGGCGATCAGGCGGCTCGGCGAAGAGGATCCGACGCTGCACCTGCGGCGGGACCCGCAGACCGGGGAGGAGATCCTCTCGGGCATGAGTCAGATGCACGTCGAGGTCGCGCTCGAGCGCGCCAAGCGGCGCTTCGGCGTCGACGTCGAGCTGCATCCGCCACGCGTCCCCTACCTGGAGACGATTCGCAAGGAGTCGCGCTCGCACGCTCGCTACAAGAAGCAGACCGGCGGCCGCGGGCAGTTCGGCGACTGCACGATCGTGCTCGAGCCGATCGAGGGGAACGTCGGCTACGAGTTCGTCGACAAGATCGTCGGCGGCGTCATCCCGCAGAGCTACCGCCCCGCCGTCGACAAGGGGATTCAGGAGGCAATGCACCACGGCGAGCTCGCCGGTGCGCCGGTGCAGGGCATCCGCGTGCTTCTCGTCGACGGCTCCTACCACACGGTCGACTCCTCCGAGATGGCGTTCAAGATCGCCGGCTCGATGGCGTTCAAGGAGGCCTACACGAAGGCGGAGCCGGTGCTGCTCGAGCCGATCATGGAGCTCGAGGTGACCGTCCCCGACGAGGCCGTCGGCGCCGTCAACGGCGACCTCAACTCACGGCGCGGCCGCCTGCACGGGATGGAGCCCGCGTCCGGGATGACGACGATCAAGGCCGAGGTGCCGATGGCCGAGATGCTCACCTACCTGCAGACGCTGACCTCGATCACCGGCGGCCGCGGCGACTACTCGATGCATTTCCTCCGCTACGAGGAGGTTCCCTCGCACGTCGCCCAGCGCGTGATCGAGGAGACGAAGCGCGAGCGCGAGGCCGTCTGAATTCCCGCCAAGGAGGGACGGGCAGAGCCCGCCCCTCCGGCACAGACCCCTGAAGGGAGCCATGCCTGGCGGCGTGGCTCCGGGCGTTGCTAGATCGTCTGTGGCTCGGCCTGCGTAGGCGCGTCGTCTTCGCGGAGCCGCTTGATCAGCTCCGTCACGTCCGCGAGCTCCTGCTCGAGATCGCGCTGGTAGGAGTCCAGCCGCTCGAGCACGTTCTCGCTCGCGTAGAAGCGGGCGCCGAGCGGCGGCCGCCGGCGG
>DATMEO010000182.1:0-7098 GCA_035556515.1 Gaiellaceae bacterium | reverse complement strand
AACTTCAAACAGGCGATGAAGCTTCAACGATCCAGCGGCGTCGTGCTGCACCCGACTTCGCTCCCGAGCGGCAGGCTCGGCGCCGACGCGTACGCGTTCGTCGACTGGCTCGCCGCCGCGGGACAGAGCTGGTGGCAGGTGTTGCCGCTCGGGCCACCGGACAAGGTCGGCTCACCCTACGCCGCCGGCTCTGCGTTCGCGGCCTGGGAGGGCTTCCTCGCCGAGCCGCACGCGCCTGTCTCGGCGCGCGAGCGGGCCGCGTTCCGGCGAACGAACAAGTTCTGGATCGAGGACTGGGCGAAGGCCGGCGGCAGCGTCGACGATCAGGTCCGCTTCGACCGCGAGTGGTCGGCGCTGCGAGCCTACGCGGCCGAGTGCGGGGTACGCCTGATCGGCGACGTCTCGATCTATGTCGCCCGTGGGAGCGTCGACCACCTCGCCCACCCCCACCTCTTCCTGCCCGGGCTCGTCGCCGGCGCGCCGCCCGACAAGCTCGGCCCGCTCGGCCAGCACTGGGGCAATCCGCTCTTCGACTGGGATGCCGCCGCGCGGGACGGGTACCGCTGGTGGATCGAGCGCCTCCGCCGCACGCTCGCGCTGTTCGACCTGACCCGGATCGACCACTTCCGCGGCTTCGCCGAATTCTGGGCGATCCCGGAGGACGCGCCCGACGCTCGAACGGGTCGCTGGCTCACTGGGCCGGGCGCCGACCTCTTCGATGCAGCCGAGGCCGAGCTCGGTTCGCTGCCGGTGATCGCCGAGGACCTCGGGCTGATCACGCCTGACGTCCACGCGCTGCGCGACCGGCTCGGGTTTCCCGGGATGGTCGTCCTCCTCTGGGCCTTTCAGGGCGCCGCGAGCAATCCGCACCGCTTCGAGAACCACCGCGAGCAACAGGTGATCTACACGACCACGCACGACACCGACACGCTGCGCGGCCACTTCCGGCGCCGCAAGCCTTGGCGGCTGATCGAGCAGGCGCTCTCCTCCCGCGCCGCCCTCGCGATGATCCCGCTGCAGGACGTGCTCGAGCTGGGCAGCGAAGCCCGAATGAACACGCCCGGGCAGTCGCGCGGCAACTGGACGTGGAGGCTCGAGCCGGGTCAGCTGACGGACGAGCACGCAGGGCGGCTGCGCGCCGCGACGGCGGCCGCTCGGCGCTAACCTCGGCCGTGTGGACGCTCGCCAGGAGAGGCTCGCCCGGAACGAGGCGCTGTTCCGCGAGGTAAACGAACGCGTTCGGGCGATCGCGACCGTGCACGGCCGCGACGCGCACGTGTACGAGTTCTTCTGCGAGTGCTCGAATACGGACTGCACGTTCCAGCTGCAGGGGACGCTGGCCGAGTACGAGGCGGTGCGTGCCCACGGCGACCGCTTCCTGATCGCGCCTGACCATTCGCTCCCCGAGATCGAGCTCGTGGTCGAGCGCACCGACGCCTGGTGGGTGGTCGAGAAGCACGGCGAGCCGGGCGAGCTCGTCGAGGAGCTCGACCCGCGGAGCGACTAGGACGGCTCGACCGGAAGGCCGCTCGCGACCGCGCGGCCACCGCCGGCGGCCTCGTAGATGACGTCGACGACGTCGTTCTGGCGGTACGTGCCGGCCGCCCCGAAGACGATCGACGTCCAGCGCCAGAAGCCGAGCTTGCCCTCCTGGCAGAGCTCGCGCGAGAAGACGAGAGCGCCGTTCTCGAGCCGGTAGTCGACACCCGCATGTTGGGCAACACCGTTGACGTACACCTCCGCGGGACGCTCGACGCCGGCCGGAAGCTGGACGCGGGTTCCGCTGCGCACCGCCTTGGTCACGTTCATAGAATGGCAGCCGGATGAGCCGGGTCCTCGCAGTTGTCGTGCTCTGCGCGCTTGCGCTCTCCGGCGCGGCCTTCGCGGGCGAACCGGGCTTTGCACCCGTCGAGCCGGCCTCGCCGAACGCGGAGGGGATCAACGAGAGCTACTACTGGGTCGCGATCTTCACGGGTGCGATCTTCGTGCTCGTCCAGGGGACGCTCGTCTGGTTCATCGTCCGCTACCGCGCCGATCGCCGCACGCGCGAGATGGACGGCGCGCAGGTACACGGCAACACGAACCTCGAGCTCGCGTGGACGGTCGCGCCGGTCCTGGTCCTCGTCGCGATCGGCTCATTCGTGTTCTACAAGCTGCCCGGGATCCAGGACGTTCCTGCCGCCGACCGCGTCGAGGTGTCGGTCAAGGGCTACCGCTACTACTGGAACTACACCTATCCGAACGGCGTCATCGCCGTCGACCGGCTGCGCGCGCCCGTCGGGCAGACGACACGGCTCGAGGTGTCGGCGCCCGACTTCGAGGTGATCCACTCGTGGTGGATCCCTGCACTCGGGGGCAAGTTCGATGCGATTCCCGGGGTGACGAACGAGACGTGGTTCAACCCGGAGGCGGCCGGGATCTACCGGGGCCAGTGCGCCGAGTTCTGCGGGACCCAGCATGCGGTCATGCGGGCCGAGGTCGAGGCAATGCCGCGCGAGGATTTCGACGCGTGGCTCGCGCGGGAGGCGGACGCGCAGGAAGCAGGAACCTCCGACCTTGGGGAGGAGACGTTTCGCGGCGCCTGCGCGAAGTGCCACGGGCTCTCCGGCGAGGGCGACATCGGCCCCCGCCTCTCTGGCAATCAGCTGCTCGCCGACGCCGACGCGGTCGAGCAGGTGATCCGCGACGGGCGGAACCAGATGCCGCCGGTCGGAAAGGACTGGGAGGAGCGCCAAATGACCGCGCTCACCGACTACTTGGAGGAGGAGCTGCTTGGCGGCCAACGCTGAGACGCCGATCCCCGCCTGGCAGCGCGGCCGCGTCGCCGGCTGGCTCGTCACCGTCGACCACAAGCGGATCGGGATCCTCTACCTGGTGACGTCGGGAGTGTTCTTCGTCGCCGGCGGGATCATGGCGCTGCTGATCCGGACGCAGCTGAGCCAGGCGGACAACACCTTCATCGAGCGAGACGGCTACAACGAGCTCTTCACGATGCACGGCACGACGATGATCTTCCTCGTCGTCGTCCCGATTCTCGCCGGTTTCGCCAACTACCTCGTGCCGCTGATGATCGGCGCCCGCGACATGGCATTCCCGCGCCTGAACGCGCTCTCCTATTGGCTCTTCCTCTTCGGCGGCGTCATCCTGCTGCTGTCCTTCTTCGCCCGGGGCGGCGCCGCCAAGGGCGGCTGGACGAGCTACCCACCGAACTCGGTCTACATGGACGGCAACGGCCAGGACCTCTGGATCCTGTCGCTCCACGTCCTCACGATCGCCTCGCTCGCAGGCGCGATCAACTTCGTCGTCACGATCCACAACCTGCGGACCCAAGGAATGAGCTGGACCAGGCTGCCGCTCTTCGTCTGGTCGGTCGAGATCTACGCCGGCCTGCTGATCCTCGTGCTGCCGACGCTCTCCGCCGGGCTGACGCTGCTGCTGCTCGACCGCCAGGCGGGCACGCACTTCTTCGTCCCGAGCGAGGGTGGCAGCGCGGTCCTCTACCAGCACGCCTTCTGGTTCTTCGGCCACCCCGAGGTCTACATCATGGTCTTGCCCGTGTTCGGGATGATCTCGGAGATCCTCCCCGTCTTCGCTCGCAAGCCGATCTTCGGCTACAAGGCGGTCGCCTTCTCGACGGTCGCGATCGGCTTCTTCTCGCTGCTCGTCTGGGCGCACCACATGTTCACGGTCGGCATGCCCGGCTTCCTGAACGCGTTCTTCATGGTCGCGTCGATGGTGATCGCCGTCCCGACCGGGATCAAGATCTTCAACTGGCTCGCGACGCTGTGGCGCGGCAACCTCCATTTCGACACGCCGATGCTGTACGCGCTCGGCTTCCTCTCCGTCTTCACGATCGGCGGCCTGTCCGGCATCTTTCTCGCGGCCTTCCCGATCGACTGGCAGGTTCACGACACGTACTACGTCGTCGCGCACCTGCACTACGTCCTCTTCGGCGGCTCGATCCTCGGCATCCTCGGCGGTCTCACGTACTGGTGGCCGAAGTTCTTCGGGCGGATGCTCGGCGAGCGGCTGGGGAAGATCAGCTTCTGGCTCGTCTTCGTCGGCTTCAACGTCACGTTCTTCCCGCAGCACATGCTCGGACTGCTCGGGATGCCGCGGCGGATCTACACCTACGAGGACACGGGCCTGCTGCAGGAGTACAACCTCGCCTCGACGATCGGCTCCTACGTGATGGGGCTCGGAATCCTGATCTTCATCTGGAACGCCTTCGCCTCGCGGAAGGGGCGCCGCGCGGGCAACGACCCGTGGCTCGGGGACACGCTCGAGTGGTACACGACCTCTCCGCCGCCAGCGCATAATTTCGACGAGGTGCCCTACGTGCGAAGCGCCCGCCCGCTCTACGATCTGCGGCGTGCGTTGAAGGAGCGCGGTGAGTTCTAGGGGCCTCTCCGAAGGGCGGTCGCGGCGGATGACACGCGACACGCGGCACGAGGCAAGGACGCAGGGAGCGTCCATACTCGAGAGTATGGACGCGACTGAGGACGCCGCATCGGGCCGCGTGGCGCCTGCAAGACGCCCTGATCCGCCTTTTGGAGAGGCCCCTAGACCCGGTTTCTGGCTGCAGCTGGCGGCACTCGGCGGCGTTGCCGGGACGGTGCTCGCCGTCGCCTCCGGGGCGACCGGCGTCGGGCACGACGTCGTCTCCGCGCTCGCGGTGCCGCCGCTCGCCGCAGTCGTCGTCGCAGCCTGGTGGGCGCACCGCCGCCTGCTCGCGCCGTCGCTGCTCGCGCTCGGGCTCTTCGGGGCCGCCGCCCTCGTGACCGCGAACGGGCTCCACGTCGTGCTCGCTTCGGCCGCGCTCGCCGCCGCCGCGGTCTCGGCGGCGCAGTGCTTCCGGGGCGAGCCCGTGAACGCCGGACCGTGGCGCGACTATGTGACGCTGACGAAGCCGCGGATCATGTCGCTGCTGCTCGTCACCGGCGCCGCGGGGATGTTCGTCGGCGCCCAGGGCGCGCCGCCGCTCTGGCTCTTCCTGGCCGCGATGGCCGGTCTCGCGCTCGCGTGCGGCGGCGCCAGCGCGCTCAACCACGTACTCGACGCGGACATCGACCGGTTGATGGGCAAGCGGACGGAAAAACGGCCCGTGGCGGCGGGTCGCGTGTCGCCTTCGCATGCGCTCGAGTTCGGGCTGACGCTCTCGGCGCTCTCGTTCGTCCTGCTCGCGAGCACGGTCAACGTCCTCACTGCCGCGCTGGCGCTCGTCGGCAACCTCTTCTACGTCGTCGTCTACACCCGCTGGCTGAAGCGATCGACGCCGCAGAACATCGTCATCGGCGGTGCGGCCGGCGCAGTGCCGCCGCTGGTCGGCTACGCAGCGGCGAGCGGGAACTTGGGGCTGCCCGCACTCTGGCTCTTCCTGATCGTCTTTCTCTGGACGCCGCCGCACTTCTGGGCGCTCGCGCTCCTGATCAAGGAGAACTACGCGGCGGCGAACGTGCCGATGCTGCCGGTCGTGCGTGGCGACGAGGAGACGACGAAGCAGATCGTCTGGTACTCGCTCGTGCTGGTCGCGTTCACGCTCGCGGTCGGCTTCTGGCTCGGCCCCGTCTACTCGGCAGCAGCGGTGCTGCTCGGCGGCACCTTCCTCGCGCTGGCGTGGCAGCTGCGCCGCTCGCCGACGCGCCGGAACGCGGGCGTGCTGTTTCACTACTCGCTCCTCTACCTGGCGCTGCTCTTCGTCGCGGCGGCCGTGAACCCGGTGTTGCTGTGAAAGAGATCACTCCGGAGCTCGAGCGCAAGAACCTGATCCTGGGCTGGGCCCTGTTCGGGATCTTCCTGCTCCTCTTCGCCGGGACGGTCGGCGTCGCGCTCCTCTATCTGGCTCTCGATTAGCGTGGCCGCGGGAGAGCTTGTGTCTATCAGACACAAGCTCCTCGTGGATGGCTGGGTTCCACGCGGTCTGGCCGATCGAGCCCAGCTTGTGTCTGATAGACACAAAGTCTCGCTCGGGACGTGACGATCTTCCTCGCCCAGCCGGAGGCGCCTGCGACGGGGATCCGGCTGGCGGTCAAGGACCTGTTCGACACCGCCGGGCTGGAGACGACGTATGGCTCCTCGATCTTCGCGGGACACGTTCCGCGCGAGACGGCAGCCGCCGTACAGCTGCTCGAGGCCGCGGGCTACGCGAACGTCGGCAAGGCGAACCTGCACGAGTTCGCGTATGGCACGACCTCGGAGAACCCGCATTTCGGCGACGTCCCGAACCCGCGCTTTCCCGGCCGGGTGGCGGGCGGCTCGAGCGGCGGCTCGGCCGCCGCCGTGGCTGCCGGTCTCGCCGAGGCGGCCCTCGGCACCGATTCCGCCGGATCGATCCGGATCCCCGCCGCGTGCTGCGGCGGCGTCGGGCACAAGCCGACCCACGGGCTCGTCTCGCTCGACCGCTGCTGGCCGCTGGCGGCAAGCTTCGACACGGCCGGGCCGATCGCGGGCGACGTCGCCACCTGCGAGCGGATGCTTCAGGTGCTGGCGCCGGGCTTCCAGCCCGTCGAGCTCGAGTCGCTCGAGCAGCTCGAGGTCGGCGTCGCCTGGACCGAGCTCGCCGACCCGCTCGTCCGCGAGCGCTTCGAAGCAGCGGCTGCCCGCTTCCCGCGACGTCGGGCCGTCGAGCTCCCGCTCGTGCCCGCAGAGACGTACGCCGTCTTCATGCGCGAGGCCGCAGACGTCCATCGCGAGCTCTACGCGGAAAACGCCGACCACTACGGCGAGGACGTGCGCCTGAAGCTGGAGAAGTGCTTCGCCGTCCGCGATGCCGACGTCGAGCGCGCAGAGCGGCTGCGCCGCGAGTACCGGGAGCAGGCCGAGGCGGCGCTGGACGGGCTCGACCTGGTGCTGACGCCGACGCTGCCGATCGGGCCGCCGCCGCTCGGCCGCGGCGCCGGCCCGGGCGACCTGGACGTGCGCGAGGCACTGATCCGGTTCACCTATCCCTTCTCCGCGCTCGGCTGGCCGGCGCTCGCGCTGCCGTGCGGCACCGTGGAGGACGGGCTCCCGGCGTCGCTCCAGATCGCCGGGCGGGCGGGCGCCGACGGGCTCGTGCTCGCTGCGGGCGCGTTGCTATCACCCCTTTGAGGGACGGCC
>DATMEO010000181.1:0-23006 GCA_035556515.1 Gaiellaceae bacterium | reverse complement strand
CACGGCTTCGCGCTCATCGACGGCTACCTGCACGTCTACCGCGAGCGCGACGACCTGCGGCAGTTCGACAGCGAGCTACGGCTCGTCAAGGCCTTCGCGCACTACACCGGTGACAACCCGGACGAGATCCGGCAGCGGTATGCGCGCGTCCACGACGACGTGCTCTACGAGAAGCAGCTGTGACGACCGTCGACTGGATCGCTGCGGGGGTGATCGCGATCGCCGCCCTGACCGGGCTTCGGCGCGGGCTGATCGGCGGGGTGCTCGGGCTGGCCGGGATCGCCGCCGGTGCCTACTTCGGGGCCAAGCTCGCGCCCGAGTTTCTCTCCGGCAGCGAGTCGCCGTACACGCCGCTCGTCGCCCTCGGCGGCGCGGCCGTGCTCGTGATCCTGCTCCAGAGCGTCGCCTCGATGGCCGGCGGCGCGATCCGGACGAGTCTCTTCGCGTTGCCGCCGCTGCGGTGGCTCGACTCGCTCGGCGGCCTGGTGCTCGGCGCCGCCGCGGGCGCGGCGATCGTCTGGGTCCTGGGCGCGGTCGCGCTGCACCTGCCCGGTCAGCGGGAGCTGCGAGAGGAGGTGCAGCGCTCGCGCATCCTCGGGGAGATCAACGAGCGCGTGCCGCCCTCGCGCCTGCTCGACGCGATCGCGCGCGTCGACCCGTTCCTCGCGATCCGGGGGCCGGAGGCGCGGGTGGCGCCGCCCGACCCGGCATTGCTCGCCAGCCCGGGAGTCCGAGCTGCGCGCGCCAGCGTCTTCCGCGTCACCGGCAGCGCCTGCGGCCTCGGCGTCGCCGGCTCGGGTTGGGCGGCGGCGCCGAATCTCGTCGTCACGAACGCCCACGTCGTCGCCGGGATGAAGGATGCGCGCGTCGACCGCCGCGACGGCGACTACCGCGACGCCGTCGTCGTCGCGTTCGACCCCCGCGACGACATCGCCGTGCTCCGCGTGGCCGGGCTCGGAGCGACGCCGCTTGCGTCGGTCGAGCCGGTCGCAGGGCAGGCGGTCGCGATCCTCGGCTACCCGGAGAGCGGGCCGTTCACAGCGGCTGCGGGCCGGATCGGGCAGACGAGTGTCGTCCTCACCGAGGACGCCTACGGGCGCGGCCCGGTCAGCCGCCGGATCACGACGCTGCGCGGCGAGGTCCGTCACGGCAATTCGGGCGGGCCGGCGGTCGACATCCGCGGGAACGTGCAGACGACGGTCTTCGCCTCGCGTGTCGGCGTCGAGAACCAGGGCTACGGCGTGCCGACGGAGCTCGTCCGCGCGAAGCTGGCCGCGGCCACGGGCGCTGTCTCGACCGGCCCCTGCGTTCGCTAGAGGACGTCGAGAATGCCCAGCGGGCGGCGGAACGGCGCCACCAGGTAGACGCCCGCGGCCTTCGCGCGCGCCTCCTCGATCAGCTCGCGCGCGAGCTCCCTGCCCGTCTCGGCTGCGTCCGGCCCCGCCGCGCGCAGGCGCTCCTGCACCGGCTCGGGCACGACGATCCCGGGCACCTCGTTGTGGATCCGCACCGCCAGCTGCAGGCTCGGCATCGGCCAGACGCCGACGAGCAGCGGGATCGGCGAGCGCCCGCCGAAGTGGGCGAGGAACGCATCCAGGTAGCTCAGGTCGAACAGGATCTGCGTCATCGCGAACTGGGCGCCGGCCTCGAGCTTGCGCTCGAAGCGCTCCAGTTCGAGGTCGAGGTCGTCGGCGGACGGGTTGACGGCGACGCCGACGAAGAAGGACGTGGGCGCGTCGATGCCGCGGCCGTGGTAGTCCTCGCCGCGGTTCAGGTTCGCGATCAGCCGCGTCAGCCCGATCGCGTCGACCTCGTAGACGCCGCGCGCGCCCGGATAGTCGCCTTCCTCGGGCGGGTCGCCGGTGACGGCGAGCACGTTGTGGACGCCCTCGGCATGTGCGCCGAGCAGGAGCGACTCGAGACCGGCGACGGACATGTCCCGCGTGGTCAGGTGCGGAATCGTCTCGATTCCGCAGGCACGCTCGATCGCGACCGATGCCATCACGCCGCTCATCCGCGCGCGGGCGCGTGGGTTGTCGTTGACGTCGACGAAGTGCGCCTTGCCCGACTCCCGGAGAGCGCGCCCCGCCTCGACGAGGGCGCTGTTGTTCGCGCCGAGCGGCGGATCGAGCTGGACCGAGACGACGAACTCTTGCTCGCGCAGCATCCGGGCGAGGCCGGTTTCCTCGGGCGCGGCCTCCGAGGCGTCGGCGAGCTCGCGCTCGCGGACGACGAGCGGCGCGGCGGGCGCGCGGTCCTCGTCGACGGCGCCGCGGATTGCCTCGATCTGAGCGGGCGTCGTGCCGCAGCAACCGCCGATGATCCCGGCGCCGAGCCGCCGCGCCTGGGCCGCGAACTCGGCGAAGTAGTCAGGTGTCGCGTGCGGGAAGACGACGCGGTGGCCGGCGAGGCTGGCGAGGCCGACGTTCGGGAGCGCGGCGAGCACGAGCCCGTCGCGCTGCATCGACGCGAGCGCGTTCAGGGCCGCTGCCGGGCCGGCGCTGTGGTTGGCGCCGGCGGCCGCCACGTCGAGCTCGTCGAGGCGCTCGGCCGCGGTCTCCGCCGAGACGCCGCCGAGCGTCTGGCCGTCCGCGTCGAACGTCATCAGCGCGACGACGGGGAGCGAGGAGACGCCGCGAACGGCCTCGATCGCGGCGACGAGCTCGTCGAGGTCGAAGAACGTCTCGAGCATGAGCAGATCGACGCCGCGACCCTCGAGGATCTGCGCTTGCTCGCTGAAGTGCTGGGCCTGTTCAGCGGGGTCGAAGCGCTCGACGTCGCCGATCGGCCCGATCGAGCCGGCGATGTAGACGTCCGCGCCCGAGACTTCCCGCGCCTCCCGCGCGAGACGCACCGCGGATGAGTTGATCCGCTCGAACTCGTCCTCGAGGTAGTGCCCCGCCAGCTTGCGCCGGTTGGCGCCGAACGTGTTCGTCTCGATCAGCTCGGCCCCGGCGCGGATGAAGCTGGCATGCAGGGCGACGACGCTCTCGGGCGCGCGCAGGTTCGCCTCCTCGGGGCAGCGGAGCCGCGGCACGGCGCCGGAGATCAGCGCGCCCATGCCGCCGTCGGCCACGATCGGCGGCCCCGAGCGGAGGCGGTCCTCGAAGCGGCTCGACATCGGGCAAGCGTAGAGGCAGCCCGGCCCGCGAAGCGGGCCCTTCAGGGGTCTTGCGCGCTGAGCAGGCGCTTTCGCGCCTGCTCAGCTTGCGCCGCCTGAGTAGTGAAGTGCCCGCGGTCAACCCCGATCGAGGGACGAGTCAACTCCGGAAGGGTGATTCCCGGCCTCGAGACCCCGGCGCATACTCCGGTCATCTTCTGAGCGCACTGATGTGGCGAGTGCAGATCAGAGGGCAGTCCGGCTTCCGACCAAGACAGGAAGCCATTAGGAGGGTGCCTGGCGGCGGCGCCCTTCTTCCCCCCAAGAAGGGCCCCTGGCGGCGGGGGCCCTTCTCTTGTGGCGCAGGACAGGGATCCGTGAGACCGGATCCCTGTCGCGCGAAGACCCCTGAAGGCGGCCTTCGGCCGCAAAGGCAGAGCCCTCAAGATTCGCTGCGAAGTTGCCGATACAGAAGACGGCTCTCCGAGTCCGAGGGACTGACGGCAATCATCCTGCGGCGAGGTGAGTTTTGAAGCGGCGGGCTTCCGGGCCCGCCGTTTCTCTCGTTCTAGACCTCGTCGTGGACGACGCGGCCTTCCATCCCGCCGGCGACGGTGACGACCTGGCCGGTGACGTGCCCCGAGAGCTCGTCCGAGGCCAGCACGACGACCTGGCGGGCGACGTCGTCCGGCTGGGCGACCTTGCGCAGCGCCATCGTTCGCGAGACGCGCCGGACCGCGGCCGGGTCGACGTGGCCGCGCGTCATCGGGCTCTCGGTCCAGCCCGGGGCGACTGCGTTCACGCGCGCGGTTGGCGCGACGCGGACGATTTCGTTCTTCAGGCTGAGCAGGAGGCCGCTCAGCACTGCGGACTTCGCGGCTGCGTAGTCGGCGTGACCGGCCTCGCCGACGATGCCGGCAGTCGAGCCGACGAGGACGAGCGAGCCGTGGCGGTTTCGCTCCACCTCGCGCAGGAACCCGCGGGCGGTGAGGAAGGAGGAGGTCAGGTTCTGCCGCAGCGTCTGCTCCCAGCGCTCGAGCGGCAGCTGCCAGACAGGGACGTCGTCGGACGGCCAGACGCCGGCGACCGCAGCGCAGACATCGATCCGGCCGAGCGCGGAGCGGGTCTCCTCGAACAGCCGGTCGACCTCGTGCTCGTCGGTCAGGTCGGCCTGCAGCGTCGGCGCGCCGCCGAGCGACGCCGCGACGTCGCGCGCACGTTCCTCGCCGCGGTGGTAATGGACGGCGACGCGCGCTCCTTCGGCAGCGAATGCACGCGCGCACGCAGCGCCGATGCCGCCGGACGCGCCGGTGACGAGCACGCCCTTTCCCGAGAGGCCGGTTTCCACGAGCGCAAGCGTATGCTCTTTGCATGGCCGAGCTGGCTGGGTTCCTGGTCGTCGCCGCCGTCGTCATCTGCACCCCGGGACAGGACACGGCGCTCACGATCCGGAACGCGCTCGCCGGCGGACGGCGTAGCGGGCTCGCCACGGCACTCGGCGTCGCACTCGGGCAGGCCGTCTGGACGATCGCTGCCGCCGCGGGCCTCGTCGCGGTCCTGCGTGCGTCACAGCCGGCCTTCACAGCGCTCCGGCTCGTCGGCGCCGCCTACCTCGTCTATCTCGGGCTGCAGTCGCTCCTGGTCGCCGTGCGCCGCAGCCGTCCGCATCAGCGAGCCGTGGCGAGGTCGACGCCCGGCGGCTCGCTCCGCCAGGGCCTCGTCAGTAACCTCGCCAACCCGAAGATGGTCGTCTTCTTCACGAGCCTGCTGCCGCAGTTCGGCGATGCGTTCGGGACGCTGCTTGCGCTCGGGCTGCTCTTCTCCCTCCTCACCGGCCTCTGGCTCGCCGCCTATGCCGTCGCGGCGGCGCGGGCGCGACGACTGCTGGCGCGCGACCGCATTCGCCGTGCCTTCGAGGCGGTAACGGGCGTCGTGCTCGTCGCATTCGGCCTGCGCGTCGCCGCGACGCGCTCTTAGGTCTCGAAGAAGAACAGCTTCCAGGCTTCCCACCAGGTGGGTGCCTCGACCCGGATCGTGCGGCCGTCCAGCCGCTCGACGCCGGGATGGAAGCGCAGACGATCGGCCGGCTGCGTGCGCTTGAACTCCACCTTGATCTCGCAGGGGCTGCCGGGGTCGTAGGGCTGCACGGCCTTCAGGTCGGAGAGGGCCTTCTTCGCGCCTTCCTCGATCAGCTTCCGAGCTCGGACCGGCGGGATCTGGCGCGCGGCGTTGGCCGAGAGCCCCTGCTTGACGGCCACCGTCGTGAGGCCGTCGCCAAGGAGCGCCTTCCCCTCGTCGCACGACGCCTGGTCGCCCGTCACCAGCAGGACCGGGCAGTTCCACGTGCCGCAGAGCGCGGCGTTGATCCCGGTCTCGCCGACCTCGGTCCCGTTGAACCAGAGGCGCTGGTAGTCGCGGCCGGAAACGGTGTGGTTCATGTTCCCGAGCTGCGTGCCGGCCATCGCATGCATGCCGACGAAGAGGGCGGCGTCGCACCCCTGTTCGAGGAGCTCGGTGTAGCCGGTCCACTCCTCCTGCACGACCCACTCGCAGTCCTCGTGCAGCAGCTCCGGCACGAGCGAGTTGAACGTCCAGCCACCGCCGGCACCATGGCAGTCCATGACCACGATCTCGGTCGCGCCCGCGGCCTTCGCGCCGCGGACGGCCGCGTTGATCTCCTCGGTGTAGAGCTTGCGGCCCTCCTCGTACATGGGGTCGCCGCCGCTCGTCTGCTCGGGCTTGACGATCCCGGAGACGCCCTCCATGTCGCTGATCACGTGAACACGCATGCGGTTAGCGTAAGCCGCCCGCCAGTCTCTCGTTGCGGCGGTCGTCACACGCGACGACGACGCGCGAGACGCGCTACGGTCCGCGTCCATCGAAAACGAGGGGGATACTCGATGAAAGTCATAAACCGCACGATGCTGGCCGCGGTGGTCGTTGCAGCTTCGACCGCTTGCCTGGCCTCCGGCGCCGCGGCGATCGCCCAGGCGTCACCGCAAGCGACGGAAACGACGTACCTGGTGCTCGCGCCCCAGGGCAATTCGACGGCGAAAGCAGCGGCCAGAGTCAAGGCCGCCGGCGGCACCGTCGCCGCCGAGTACGCCGGAATCGGCGTGCTCGTGGCCCGCTCCGGCAACCCGGACTTCGCCACCGCCGCTTCGGGCGCGGGTGTGGAGGCGGTCGCCTCGACAACCGGCCTCGGCACGCCACTCGACGACGATGAGACGCTCGAAGCAGTCGGCTCAGACGCTCAGGCGGCGACCGGCGATCCGACGGCCGAGCCGCTCTTCGGCCTGCAGTGGGACATGACGCAGATCGACGTCCCGCAGGCTCACGCCGTCACGACCGGGAGCTCGAACGTGGTCGTCGGCGTCCTCGACACCGGCATCTCCAGCACACACCCCGATCTGGCGACCCAGATCGCGAAGGACAAGAGCGCGTCCTGCGTCGGCGGCGTCGTCAACACGTCCGAGGCTGCATGGAATCCGACCACGTCCGACCACGGCACACACGTCGCCGGCACGATCGCCGCGGCGCTCAACGGCGTCGGGATCGCGGGCGTCGCACCGGGCGTGAAGGTGGCCTCTGTGAAGGTCGTCACCGACGCCGGCTTCATCTACCCGGAGGCCGCCGTGTGCGGCTTCATGTGGGCGGCCGAGCACGGGATGCAGATCACGAACAACAGCTACTTCATCGACCCGTGGGAGTTCAACTGCCGCAACGACGCACGTCAGCGGCCGGTCTGGCAGGCCGTCCAGCGCGCGATCCGCTACGCCCAGAACCAGGGCGTGCTCACGATCGCGTCCGCCGGGAACTCGAATGTGGACCTGCAGCACAAGTTCGTCGACAGCGGCTCCCCGAACGACGGCAGCTCGCCTGTCGAGACCCGCACGATCAACGGCGCCTGTCTCGACCTTCCCGCCGAGGCGCCCGGCGTCGTCACCGTCTCGGCGGTGGGGACGGAGCGGCTGAAGAGCTACTACTCCTCCTACGGGCAGGGCGTCGTCGACGTCAGCGCGCCTGGCGGTGACACGCGGCAGCCGAACCCTGCCGTCTCGACGACCGCGAACGCCGTCCTCTCAGCGACGTTCAACACGGTCACAAGGACGAACGGTTGGGGCTACAAGCAGGGCACCTCGATGGCCAGCCCGCACGCGGCCGGCGTCGCGGCGCTCGCGCTCTCGGTGCATCCCGGCCTGCAGCCCGCCGCGCTCGCGTCGTTCCTCGAACGGACGAGCGAGGCGCTGCCCTGCCCCGAGGGCACGTACAACCCGCGCCCGGGGCTCGACGCGTTCCTCGCCGAGTGCACAGGCGGCAATCGGAACGGGTTCTACGGCGCCGGTGAGGTGAACGCCTTCAACGCCGTGCGCTGAGGTGGAGTCGCGGCCGTCCGGGTTCGCCCGGACGGCCGCTAGGCCGCCGGCTCGACGACGCCGAGCTCCTCGACGAGCGTGAAGAACGCGCGCGCGAACGGCGAGGCGGACGTCTGCGAGCGGACGAAGTCCCAGTCGATCTGCTCACGCAGCGAGCGGGCGAGCTCGAGCACCGAGGAGAGATCCGGCTCCTGCTCGTTCAGCGCCATCAGCTTCGTCGTCAGCACGTCGCCGAGCGAGGCCACCGGCAGCCGTTGGGCCGCGACCTCCATCTCGTCGAGCCGCTCGAAGTAGCCGTCGTCGACGGCCCCGCCGGCTGGACTGAAGATGAGGTCGATCAGCGTCTCGCCGTCCCAGGCTTTCAGTAGCCAGCCTTCGGGTGGGCGCTCCGCTTTCATTCCCGCGCCGACGAGGGCGTCGAGCGCGCGCTCGGCGTCCTCGGGCCGAACGAAGAAGTCGACGTCGTGCTCGGTCGGCGGGCCGCCGCGCGCCCAGGCCGCGAGCCCGCCGCCGAGCATGTACGGCACGTCGGCGTCGCGCAGCACGGCGGCGGCGCGCTTCATCGACTCGATCAGCTCAGGGAAGTTCTCGGCAGGCGTGTAGGCCATCGTCCGGCCGCTATACCCGCGTTTCCGTTTGTGAAAGCCGCTGCGCGTGAACATGGCGCTCGATGACAGAGACGATCCGCGTTGCCGCCGCAGGAGACATCCATTGCGCCGAGCCTTTGCGCGAGCGGATCACGCGAGCGTTCGCCGACCTGCAGGGAAAGGCCGACGTCGTGCTGCTCGCAGGCGACCTGACGACGCACGGCGATCCGGAGGAGGCGCTCGTCCTCGCTGACGCGTGCCGTCCGCTCGAGCTGCCCGTCTACGCCGTCCTCGGCAACCACGACTTTCACTTGAACCGGTGCGACGAGTTGATCACGGTGCTCGAGGGCGCCGGAGTCACCGTGTTGCAGCGCGGCTACGCGGTGCACGAGGTCGGCGGCCTCGAGCTCGGGATCGTCGGCGCCAAGGGCTTCGTCGGCGGCTTCCCCGGCGCCGAGCTTCCCGACTTCGGCGAGCCGCTACTGCGCGAGGTCTACGCCGAGACGACGCGGGAGGTCGAGGCGATCGAGGCGGGGCTGGAGCAGGTGTCCGGCTGCCATCGGCGAGTCGTGCTGCTCCATTACGCGCCGATCCCGGAGACGCTCGTCGGCGAGCCGGAGACGATCTGGGCCTTCCTCGGCTCCTCACGGCTGGCGCAGCCGATCAGCGCGCACCGGCCAGACATCGTCCTTCACGGGCATGCGCACCGCGGTTCCTTCGCCGGCGAGCTTGGGCCTGTGCCGGTGCGCAATGTCGCCGTGCACGTGCTCGGCAAGGACTTCGAGCTCTTCGACCTCTAAGACAACGCGAGTAACCAGGGACAGTCCCTGGCAACTCGCGTTGTCGCCACGCGTTTGACATGACACGGGTGAGCAGGTGAGATGGCGGCCATGCGGCACACGTTCGTGGTCGCCGAGGAGGACGTCGCCGGCAGCCGGACCGAGGGAGATACCGCCCTCGAGAAGGTCGTCATGGGCGCCCACACCGGCTCGCAGCTGCTCGAGCAGCACGTGACGCGCTTCGCGCCGGGCCGCTCGCTGCCGCGACGGGAAGACGGGCGCGACGAGCTCCTCTTCGTCGTCGCCGGGCACGGCACGCTCGAGCTCGAGGGCGAGCCCTATGACCTCGAGCCGGACGCGGCCGCGTACGTGCGCTCGGGCGAGACGTACACGGTCGACAACGACGGGCCTGATGAGCTGCTGATCGTCTCGACGACCGTCCCGGTCGAGCAGGTGTACCGCTCCCCGCGGGAGGTGATCGTCCGCTTCGACGACCAGGCGGAGCTGCGCGCAGACGCCAAGCGCACCTTCCGCTATCTCGTCAACCAGGATGCCGGCTGCATGGACGCGACCCAGTTCATGGGGATCGTCGAGCCGTGCCGCGCGCCCGATCACAGCCACTCCTACGACGAGGTCGGCTACATCGTCGAGGGCGAGGGCTTCGCCCACATCGGCAGCGAGTCGATCCCGCTCAGGGCCGGGTCGTGCTTCCATCTTCCGCCCGAGCAGGTCCACTGCATCGAGAACACGGGTCCGGGCGTAATGCGGATCCTCGGGGTCTTCCACCCGTCCGGAGATCCGGCGTCGCGCGCGTACGAGGACAACTCTGATCTGATTCCGGCGTCGTAGCTGGAGTCGAGTCTGGAGGGTCGGAGCATCGTCGGGAGGGGACGGAGAGGCGTCGGGATCGTCGCGCTGCTCGCGAGCGCGTCGCTCGCGGCCGCTGCAACGGCAGTCGCGCGGGTCGTCGTCCCCGCCGCCACCCCGGGCTCCGCCGCCGTCTGCAAGCGGCCGGCGATCGGCTTCATGGGGCCGCTCACGGGCGACGCGGCCTTCGTCGGCAAAGAGCAGCTCGGGTTCGCGAGGTATGCGATCCGGACGCTAGCCCCCGGGAAGATCCGCCTCGTCGTGGGAGACACGCAGCTCGAGCCGCGACGCGCGTCCTCGGTCGGAGCAGGCTTTCACCGGGACACCGGCGTGCTCGCCGTGGTCGGTCCGGCCACCAACAAGGAGGTGCTCGCCGTCGCGCCGACCTTCAAGCGCGCCCCGCGGCTGGCCTTCGTCTCCGCATCAGCGCTCGACAGCGCGTTGACGAACGGCTCGATTCCGAACTTCTTCCGCGTCGTTCCCAACGACAACGCCCAGGCGCCGTCGACCGCGACGTACCTGCGCCGGACCCTGAAGGCGAAAGCCGTCTTCATCGTCGATGACCGGACGACGTACTCGAAGAGGCTGGCGAACAGCGTGCAGACGAGCCTGAGAGCGGGCGGGATCAGGGTGACGCGGCGCTCCGTCGACCAGAAGGTGACCGACTTCTCGACGCTGCTCTCCGAGATCGGCGACGAGATCGACGTCGTCTATCTGCCCTGGCAGATCGCGGCGAACGGCCAAATCTTCGGGCAGCGACTGCAGGAGCGAGGCACGAAGGCCGTGATCTTCGGCGCGGATGCGTTCGACTCCGGCGACTTCAGGATTCGGGGCTCGTACGTCGCCGGGTTCGCGCCCGATGTGCGCGGGATCAAGGGCAACACGAGCTTCGTCAGGGGTTATGGCGCCAAGTTCGCCTCCAACTTTGGCCCTCCCGCCTACGTCGCCACGCAGGCGGCGATCGCGGCGATCCAGAAGGCGTGCGCGGACGGCAGCGCCACGCGCGCGGAGGTGCAGAGGCGCCTCCAGGCGACCAAGATCCCGAGGATCGTCCTCGGCGGAGAGCTCCAGTTCACCGCCCGCGGCGACAGGAAGGGCGCCAGATTCTCGATCTTCAAGCTCGGAGCAGGCGGCAGGAAGACGCTGGTCGGCTAGGGCGGTGAGTCCGCTCGCCTGACTTTCGCGGTCCGTCAGCGTCTACAGGAAAGACGGGGGAAGGCGGGGGTCTGTTGACATGACACACGCAACACGGTGTGATTGCGATGCGGCGCGTAGATGGGCAAGCCGCCGCAAAGGTCGCGCCAGCTGTCGAAACTGACCGAAACCGACCACTCAGATGGGAATCCACTAGGAGGGCAACAGATGAAGCGAGCCATAGCTCTGGCTCTTGTGGCCGGGATCGCCGCGGTTTTCGCAGCGACCGCGGTCGCGAGGCCGGATGTCTCCACGGATGCGAACGCGCAGCAGGCCGTGAACTGCAAGTCGACGCTCAAGATTGCGATCGTGACACCGCTGACCGGCGGTGCGGGCTTCCTCGGCAACGCTCAGCTGACCTGGGCGAAGTACGCGGTCAAGCGGCTCGCTCCCGGACTCGGGCTGAAGGTGCAGCTGCTGACCGGCGATACGCCCGTCGAGCAGGGCCCGGCGCCGGCCCAGGCGCTGGCACAGAAGTACGTGGCAGACCAGAGCGTTGTCGCGGTGATCGGCCCGGCGACGTCGGGCGCGGCCGCGGCTACGAGCAAGACGTACTTCGCCGCCGGCGTTCCGCACATCTCGCCGTCGGCAACGCGGACGTCGCTGACGAAGGGCACCCCGCGCGAAGGGACGCCCGGCTTCTTCCGGGTCGTTCCGGGCGACTTCATCCAGGGGCCGAGCGACGCCCGGTTCATGGTTGAGAAGCTGAACGCCAAGAAGGTCGTGATCATCGACTTCCAGGAGCCGTACTCGGTCGGCCTGGCCGATGCTGCGCAGGCCGTGCTGCGGGCCCGGAACGTCGAAGTGATCCGGCTGTCCACGTCCGTGCGGACGACCGACTTCTCGTCGCTCGTGACGCGGACGCCGAACGACGCCGACATCGTCTTCTTCCCGACGCAGCAGCCCCCGGACGCGCAGACGTTCGGCCAGCAGCTGCTCGAGCAGGGCAAGCGGGCGAAGGTGTTCGGCGGCGACGGCGCCAACTCGCCGGCGCAGTTCAAGCTGGCCGGTTCGTACGTGTCCAACTTCGCGCCCGACATCAGCGGCATCGCCTCGTCGAAGACGCTGATCGACGGCTGGAAGCGGGACAACCCGGACGAGGAGCTCGAGTCGTTCGGGCCTCCGACCTATGGGGCCGTCCAGGTCGCGCTGCGTGCGGTCAAGGCGGCGTGCATCGCGAACAAGAACGTCCTGCCGAACCGGCGTGCAGTGCTGCGCAAGGTGAAGCAGGTGCGCATCAACAACTGGATCCTCGGCGGCAACTTCCGCTTCTCGACGAAGTCGAACGACCCGCTAAATGCGAAGTTCTACATCTTCCAGATCCAGCCGAACGGCACGTACAAGCTCGTCGGCTGACGAGCGAGGCAAACGCAACGAGCGGCCCGGCGAACACACCGCCGGGCCGCTCGGTTTCCAGGGCTTAGACTCACCCCGCACGCGACTCCTCAACCCCCTTGGACACCTTCATCCAGCTCACGATCAATGGCTTCACGCTGGGGAGCGTCTATGCACTGATCGCGCTCGGCTACTCGCTGGTCTACGGAATCCTGAAGCTCCTCAACTTCGCCCACGGCGACGTCTTCATGGTCGGCTCGTTCATCGGCTTCGGCGCGCTGCAGCTGCTGGGCGGCTCGACGGATCCGAAGGTGCCGACCTGGCTGCTGCTGGTGCTGATCACGCTCGCCGCGATGGCCGGCTGCGCGCTCCTCGGCGTCGCGATCGAGCGCTTCGCGTACCGGCCGCTCCGCAACGCCCCACGGATCGCGCCGCTGATCAGCGCGCTCGGCGTCTCGTTCTTTCTCGCGTACTCGATGCAGCTCATGTTCGGCTCCGAGCAGCGCGACTACGACGCCTTCTCGCTCTCGGGCGGCGCGCTCTTCTTCAACGGCATCGACATCGGCAACGTGCGGGTGCCGCTGCTCAGGATCGTGATCGTCGCTTCGGCGTTCGCGCTGATGATCGTGCTCTGGCTCCTCGTGACGAGGACGCGCATGGGCAAGGCGATGCGGGCGACCTCGCACGATCGCGAGGCGGCGTCGATGATGGGCATCGACGTCGATCGCGTGATCGTGTTCGCGTTCGTGCTCGGCTCGGCGCTCGCGGGCGCCGCGGGGGTGATGTTCGCCTTGCGGGCGCCCACCGACGTGGCGATCGGATTCCTCGCCGGGTTGAAGGGCTTCACGGCGGCCGTGATCGGTGGGATCGGCTCGGTTCCGGGTGCGATGGCGGGCGGGCTGATCCTCGGCTTTGCCGAAGCGTTCACCCAGGGCTATATCTCGACCCGCTGGTCCGACCTGCTCGTGTTCGTGATCCTGATCCTCTTCATGCTCTTCAGGCCCCAGGGCCTGTTCGGCAAGCCGGACATCAAGAAGGTCTGAGTCTCGATGGACGAGAACGAGACCCGCCGAGAACGCCTGGAGGAGGCAGTGCCGGCTGCCTCGACGACGGCGGGACCACGGATCGGGCAGGACGAGTGGGTTGCGCGCTCCGCCGAGCGCCGCGGCGGCCGCGGTGGGTGGCAGGGCGTGCTCGAAGCGCGACTCCGGTCAGTGCCCTGGTGGGCGTGGCTGATCCTCTTCGTCGCGGTCGCGGCGGCGCTGCCGCTGGGGTTCGAGAGCGGCTACGTCCGCCGCGTCGCCTTCGACACCGTCATCTTCATGCTGCTCGCACTCGGGCTCAACATCACCGTCGGTTGGGGCGGTCTGCTCGATCTCGGCTACGTCGCGTTCTACGGGGTCGGCGCGTACACGTACGCGATCCTGAGCGCCGACCGTTACGACCTGCACCTGCCGGTCTTCGTCTCGATCCCGGCGGCGGCAGTCATCGGCGGCCTCGTCGGGCTACTTGTCGGGCTTCCCTCGCGGCGTCTCGTCGGGGACTACCTGGCGATCGTGACGCTGTTCTTCTTCCAGATCTTCCTGACCGTCTCGAACAACAGCGAGAGCATCCTCGGCGAGGATCTGGCCGGCGGCCCGAACGGGATCCTCAACGTCCAGCCGCTCTCCCTCTTCGGCCGCGAGCTGCCCGTGTCGCACGAGGGCATCTTCAACGTCGCCTACCTCTACGTCGCGCTCGCCTTCTTCGTGGTCGTGTTCGTCGCGCTGCGCTTCGTGAACGCGTCGCGCACCGGCCGCGCCTGGCGGTCGCTGCGCGAGGACCCGCTCGCTGCGGAGTTGATGGGCATGCCGGTCAACTGGCTGAAGCTGATGGCCTTTGCGTTCGGCGCCGGCACCGCCGCACTCACGGGGACGCTCGTGACGGCGCTGAACGGCAGCGTCTTTCCCCAGACGTTCGAGTTCCCGTTGCTGATCACGATCTACACGATGGTGATCCTCGGCGGCGCCGGCAGCCAGGCGGGGGTCGTGATCGGCGCGATCGGGATCAGCGTGCTGCTCGAACTGCTGCGCGAGCCCGGCGACTCGCGCTTCCTCTTCTACGCCGTCGTCCTGCTCGCCCTCGCCGGCGCGCTCCGCTTCACGGGCCGGCTCGCCGTCGTGCTCGGCGGCACGCTCGTGCTCGGCTTCGGCATGCACGCCCTGGCCGGAGCGATCGACGGCAACTGGACGACGGGCGCGGCCAGCGGCGGCGGACGGCTGGGCGAGTGGGCGAACAACTGGGTCGTCGTGCCCGGCCAACTCGCCGGCTGGGTGACGCCGGTCTCCTACATCGGCCTCGTCGCCGCGGTGCTGCTGCTGACGGTGGTGACGGGCTGGGTCCGGCTCGCGCTGCTCGTGCCGACGCTCTACCTGGCCGCGTTCGTCTGGGAGAACGTGATGCTCGCGAGGCCGGAGCCGACGCGCTTCGTCGTTCTGGGGGCAATCCTGATCGCCGTCATGATCGCTCGGCCGGAAGGCCTGCTCGGCGAGAAGCGCGTGGAGATCGTATGAGCGCTCCGGCTCCCGGTCTGCTCGAGCTGCGCGGCGTTTCGATGGCCTTCGGCGGCCTCTGGGTGATCGACGGGCTCGACCTCGACGTGCGCGAGGGCGAGATCGTCAGCGTGATCGGCCCGAACGGCGCCGGCAAGACGACGCTCTTCAATCTCGTGACGGGGATCTACGAGCCCACGCAGGGCGATATCCACTTCGAGGGGCAGAGCATCGTCGGCCTCGAACCGCACCAGATCACCAAGCGTGGGATCGCACGCACGTTCCAGACGCTCCGCCTCTTTCTGAACATGAGCGTGCGCGAGAACGTGATGGCGGCGGCCTACGGGCACACCAAGGCGGGCGTCTTCCGTGCGATGGTGCGCACTCCGGGGCAGCGGCGGGAGGAGCGGGAGATCCGCGAGCTCGCCGAGCGGCGGCTCGCCTTCTTCGGCGACCGGCTGATGGGCTACCGCTGGGATCAGCCGGCCTACAGCCTTTCGTACGCGAACCGGCGCCGGCTCGAGATCGCGCGCGCGACCGCGACCAATCCACGGCTGCTCTTGCTCGACGAGCCCGCGGCCGGAATGAACCCGGTCGAGACGCACGAGATCACCGAGCTGATCGCGAAGCTGCGCACCGAGGGCGGCTACACGATCCTCGTGATCGAGCACGACATGCACGTCGTCGAGGGCATTTCCGACCGGGTGATCGCGCTCGACCACGGGGTCAAGATCGCGGAGGGGTCGTTCCACGAAGTCGCGACCGACCCCCGGGTCGTCGAGGCGTATCTCGGAACCAAGGCCGCGGAGCGGAAGTGAGCGAGCAGTCCGGAAACCACGAGCCGCTGCTCCGCCTCTCCGGGATCAACACCTCCTACGGCCTGATTCACATCCTCCAGGACGTCGAGATCGAGGTCGGCGCCGGAGAGCTGGTCTCGCTGCTCGGCGGGAACGCATCCGGGAAGTCGACGACGCTGAAGACGATCCTCGGGATCGTGCGGCCGACGACGGGCACCGTCACTTTCGACGGGGAAGACGTCACCGGTCGCTCGACGAGCCACCGGATCGGCCGCGGGATGGCGATCGTGCCCGAAAACCGGCGGCTCTTCGGGCCGATGACGGTGCTCGAGAACCTGGAGCTGGGCGCGTATCTGAACCGCGACGGCAAGGGTCGCAAGGACGACTTCGAGCGGGTCTACTCGCTCTTCCCGCTCGTCTACGAGCGGCGCTCGCAGCTGGCAGGGACGCTCTCGGGGGGCGAGCAGCAGATGGTGGCGATGGGCCGTGCGCTGATGAGCCATCCGAAGCTGCTGCTGATGGACGAGCCCTCGATGGGGCTGGCGCCGATCCTCGTCGAGCGCAGCTTCGAGATCATCCGGCAAGTGCACGAGTCCGGCGTCGCGATGCTCGTCGTCGAGCAGAACGCGAACATGGCGCTCTCGATCGCCGACCGCGGCTATGTCCTCTCGACCGGCCGCGTCGTGCTCGAGGGGAAGGCGAAGGACCTGCTCGAGGACGAGGATCTGCGCAAGGCATACCTTGGCCGTTGAGGTGAGCGTCGGCGAGGCGATCCGCCCGCGGTTCCCGGTCTTCCGCGACAAGGTCTACGTCAACTCCTGCTCGCAGGGAGCGCTCTCGGACACGGTGCGGGCCGCCTACGAGGAGTACCTCGACGGCTGGGACGAGAACGGCGCCGAGTGGGAGCACTGGGTCGAGCGCTCCGAGTCGGCGCGGACCGCGTTTGCCGGGCTGCTCGGCGCAGCCCCCGACGACGTCGCGATCCAGACCTCCGTCTCCGCTGCCGTCAGCGGGCTCATCTCTGCGCTCCAGTTCCGCGGCGGCCGCAACCGGATCGTCATCTCCGAGAACGAGTTCCCGACGATCGGTCAGATTGCGCATGCGCAGGAACTGCGTGGCGCGGAGGTCGTCCAGGTCGAGCCGCACCCCGAGGCCTACGCCGCCGCGATCGACGAGCGCACGGCCCTCGTCGCGTCCACCCTCGTCTCTTACCGGACCGGCGCCGTCCACGACGTCGAGTCGATCTACGGGATCGCACGCGAGCACGGCGCGCTGATGCTCGTGGACGGCTACCAGGGGATCGGCGCGATCCCGGTCGACGCCGCGAAGGCAGGCGACGTCGTCGTCGGCGGCACGGTCAAGTACCTGCTCGCTTCGGCCGGGCTCGCGTTCATGGCGCTCCGGCCGGGGCTCGTCGAGGAGCTCGTCCCCGTTCAGACCGGCTGGTTCGCGGACGAGAACGTCTTCGACATGCAGATCGAGCGTTACCGGCCGCACCGGAGCGCCCGCCGCTTCGACGCGGGCACGCCACCCGTGCCGAACATCTACGCCGGCGTCGCGGGAGTCGGTCTGATCGCGGCCGCGGGGGTCCCCGCGATTCAGGAGCATGTCCGCGGCCTCGTCGAGCGGCTCCTCGCCGGGCTCGAGGAGCTCGGGGCGACCGTCGCGTCGCCGCCGCGCGGGCCGCTCGTTTGCATCCGCTCCACCGACGCCCCGGCGCTCGTGGCGGCGCTCGCGGCCGACGCCATCGTCGTCTCGGAACGGGACTCGAGCCTTCGCGTGTCGCTCCACCTCTACAACACCGACGACGACGTCGACGCGGTGCTCGCGGCACTGGCGCGAAACCGGCGACTGATCCTCTAGCCTTTCCGTTGCGCAGGAGCGTCGTCCGGCGGCGCGAAGAGGTACGGCTGGAGGCCGTCCGGAAGGGGGAACCCACGATGTCGCGAGAGCTCTCGCAGAACGAACGACGACTGGCCGCGCTCGCAGCGATCGGCCTGTTGTGGGCGGCATTGCTCGTCGCGATCGGCTTCACGCTTCTGTTCGTCGTCCTCGTCGTGGGCGCGCTGCTTGTCATCGCCGCCGCCGCGCTCCGGGGCCGTGCGCTCGTCTCCGCGCTCCGCGATGCGACCGGCGGAGCGTCTGCCCGAGTCGGCCGGATCGACTGGGCCGGCAAGGGCGAGGCTGCGGGACGCCGTGGGTCGGCGGCGCGACAGCGGGCCGCGAGCAGCTCGCGGCGCGCGCTCGCAGCCGGAGGCGCCGCGGTCTCAGCGGTCGAGTCACGCGGGCAGGAGCTGCGCCGGGAGCTCGGCGCGAAACGAGCCGCTCGGCCGGCCGAGCCGAGCCGCCGAGAAGCGCTGCGGCTGAACGAGCAGGCGGCGGTGCTGCGCTCCGAGGAGCGGCTCGGCGAAGCGCTCGAGCTGAGCGAGCAGGCGCTCGCGATCTTCCGAAAGCACGGAGACACGCACGGCACTGCGCTGACCCTGAACGGGCTCGGCCTCACCCAGTCGCGGATCGGCGACGAGGCCGGCGCGCTCGACTCCTACGAAACGGCGGTCGCGCTCCTGACCGAGCTCGGGGACAGCCATGGCGCCGGCCGTGTGCTCGCGAACCTCGGCGCGCTCCACCGCGGACAGGGGCACGACGCACAGGCGCGGGCAGCCTGGAACGACGCGCTCGAGCGCCTCGAGCCGGGCACGCCCGAGCACGACCGCATGGCGCAGCAGCTCGGGCTCGCGAGCTAGTAGTCGGGTTTGGCGAAATAGCGGCTGGGCCGCCGACGAGCGCCACTCCACCAAACCCTCCTAGTCGTTCGCCGGATCGCCGGCGGCGAGCACGTCGCGGGCCCATTCGCGGCGCTTCCAGTCCGGCACCGGCGGCTCGCAGTCCGCACGCGGCGTGAAGCGCGAGCGCTCGACGAGCTGGAGGCGGTGGATGTAGCGGGGGCAGTTCGGGAAGACCTCGGTCGCCTGCACCCGGACGATGCACTGCGCCCGCGGGTACTCGGCGAGGAGCGGGTCGTCCGGATCGATCGATGCGAGACCGTTCAGGCGCAGTCTCTTCTGGCCGTCGAAGTCGACGAAGAGCAGACCGACGCGCGCGTTCTCGACCAGGTTGCCGAGCGAGAGGTACATCCCGTTTCCGTCCCAGCTCGGGAAGGCGATCGTCTGCTCGTCGAGCACGCGCACGAAGCCCGGCTCCCCGCCCTTGTACGAGCATTGCGGCGAGCCGTCGGCGTCGGCCGTGGCGAGGAAGAACATGTCCCGCGCCTCGATGAAAGCGCGATCGCCCTCGTCGATCGAGTCGTGCACGATCCGCTCCTCGATCCGATCCGCCAGCCGGCGCGTGTCGAATCGGTCCTGGAAGCCCCGGTTGCCCTCGTGGTAGAGCGCCATTGCGGCTCATCATCCGTCCCGTGGCCGCGCGCGTCTACGTGTGCGCTCTCTCCTCGGTGAGCTAGCGTTCGGCTCCCATGATGAGCACCTACGGCGCCCGCTCGATGACCGCACCGCTCAGGCGCGTCCTCGTGCGCCCGCCGCAGCCCGCCGACGGTGCGCATTGGCGCGAGTACGGCTGGCGCGCCGAGCCGGATGCTGGAGCGGCTGCGGCCGAGCACGAGGCGCTGCGCGAGATCCTCACGGGCGCGGGAGCCGAGGTGATCGTGGCCGAGGGGGAGCGAGGCAACCCGGACGCGATCTACGCCTACGACCCGATCCTCGTCGGCGAGCGCGGAGCGGTGCTGCTCCGGCCCGGCAAGGACGGCCGGCTCGGCGAGCCCGGTGCCCTGGAAACGACCCTCGAGCGGGCCGGCGTCCCGGTCGCGGCGCGGGTCGAGGCGCCGGGGACGATCGACGGCGGCGACACGCTCTGGCTCGACCGCGAGACGCTCCTCGTCGGACGCGGTTACCGCACGAACGCTTCCGGCGTCGAGCAGCTCCAGGCCGCCTTCCCCGACGCCGAGGTGCTCTCGTACGATCTGCCGCACTGGAACGGCCGCGCGGAGGTGATGCACCTGATGAGCCTGATCTCGCCGCTCGACGACGACCTCGCGCTCGTCTATCCGCGGCTCGCACCGGTACGGCTGCTGGAGCTGCTGGCGGAGCGCGGGATCGAGGTCGTCGAGGTGCCGGACGACGAGTTCGAGACGATGGGCCCGAACGTGCTCGCGCTCGGGCCGCGGCTCGCACTCGCGCTCGAGGGCAACGACGAGACGCGGCGCCGGATGGAGGCCGCGGACGTCGAGGTGCTCGTCTACAAGGGGGACGAGATCTCCCGCAAGGGCGACGGCGGGCCGACGTGTCTGACGCGGCCGGTGTTGCGCGGATGAGCCTCTTCGAGGCGATCGACGCGGGCGACGAGGACGCGCTTCGGGACGAGCTCGAGCGCGATCCCGACAGCGCGAGCGAGCGCAACGCGGACGGTCTCTCGCCCGTCCTCTACGCGCTCTACAACGGCCAGGCCAGCCTCGTCGATCCGATCCTCGATGCGAACCCCGCGCTTGACGCGTTCGACGCCGCGGCGGTCGGCCGGACGCGCGGGCTCGAAGAGCTGCTCGACGCGGAGCCCTGGCTCGCCACTGCGTGGTCGGCCGACGGCTTCACGGCGCTCCACCTCGCCGCCTTCTTCGGGCAGGAGGACGCGGCGAAGCTCCTGCTCGAGCGCGGCGCGGACGCCAACGTCGTCTCCCGCAATCCGACGATCGTCGTGATGCCGCTGCACAGCGCCGCGGCGGGCGCCCATCCCGGGATCGTCAAGCTCCTACTCGAGGCCGGCGCCGACCCGAATGCGCGCCAGCCCGACGGCTTCACCGCTCTCGACGCCGCACAGCAGAACGGCGACGAAGAGAGCGCGGAGGCGCTGCTCGCGGCAGGCGCTAGCCCGTCTCGTCCAGGCTGAGCTGGCGGTAATCCGAGAGGCCGGAGAGGCCGACGCCGACGAGCCGCAGTGCGCCCGGCCGGTCACGCAGGCCGCGATCGAGCAGGGCGCAGGCCAGGTCGCCGATCCGCTCTGCGTCGTCGATCCCGACGTCGAGGCTCGTCGAGCGGCTGCGGATCGAGAAGTCGCCGTAGCGAAGCTTGGCCGTCACGGTGCGCGCCGAGAGCCCGTCCCGGCGGAGGTGGGCGCCGAGCCGATCGGCCATTCGCCTCAGCTCCGCGTGCAGGAGCACGCGGTCGTGCAGGTCGCGCTCGAACGTCTCCTCGACGGAGATCGAGATCCGTTCGGCGGTGCCCTCGAGGCCGCGGGGGTCGACGCCGTTCGCGCGGTCGCGAAGCAACCGGCCGACCTGGCCCGGGAGGACGGCACGTAGGTCGAGATCGGAGAGCGTCGCCAGCTCGCCGACGGTCGTCACGCCGGCGGCGGCGAGGCGCTGCTCCGCGCGCGGCCCGACCCCCGGCAGCGCCCGGACCGCGAAGGGCGCCAGGAATTGCGCCTCGGAGCCGGCGGGGACGACCGTGATCCCACCCGGCTTGCGCCGGTCGGATGCGACCTTCGCGACGACCTTGGTCGGGGCGACCCCGAGCGAGCAGGAGAGGCTGGTGGCCGCGCGCACCGAGGTCTGCACGGCCCCGGCCACCGCCCGGGCGCGCGAGTAGTCGGCCGCGAGCCCGGTGAAATCGAGATAGCCCTCGTCGAGGCCGGTCCGCTCGACGCGCGGCACGACCTCGCGCACCGAGGCCCAGACGGCCTGCGAGTACTCGCGGTAGAGCGAGTGGCGCGGGCGGACGAAGACGGCGTTCGGGCACCGCCGCAGCGCCTCCGCGCAGCTCATCGCCGAGCGGATGCCGAAGTTGCGCGCGACGTAGTTCGCCGTCGAGACGACGCCTCGTCCGTGCGGGTCGCCGCCGACGACGAGCGGCTGCCGCCGCAGCTCCGGCTGTTCGAGCTCCTCCACGGCGGCGAAGAACGCGTCCAGGTCGAGGTGGGCGAGAATCGCCATCATGGAATCATGCTCGACGCCCCGGCCCTTCCTCCTCCGGCCATCGTCGCACCCGCCCCGCGCGAGGTCTCGTTCGGGCTCGTCTCCGGCGAGGCTCCGCTCGGGACGAGGAAGATCATCGTCCACGTCGGCCGCTACGCCGCCGCCCAGGAGCCGCTGCGCGGCCGTTCGTTTTCGCTCCGCGTGCGCCTGAACGGCGGCCCGACCAGCATTCGCGTGACGGCGGTGGACGGCCGCAACCGTCGCTCGACGCGCGTCGTCGAGCCTGTCTACGGCCTGCCGCCCGACTCCGATCCGCGCGTGCGGACGCCGCGGCTCGACGCAACGCTGAGCCGCACGATCCGCGCGCTGGCAGCGCGCCACGGGGGCACGAGCGGGATCTACGTCCAGGATCTGCGCACCGGCCGCGGCGCCGCCTGGAACGCGAAAGCCCGCTTCCCGGCCGGATCCACGCTCAAGCTCGCGATCGCCGTCACGGTCCTGCGGGAGCTCGAGCGCAAGCCTGAGCCGTACACGCGGGTGGCGCGGCTGCTCGGCAAGATGCTCGTCAGCTCCGACAACGACGCCGCGAACGCGCTCGAGGTCTGGCTCGCCGGCTCCACCTCGGCCGGTTCGGACCGCGTGAACGCGACCATGCGCGCGCTCGGGCTCGACGACTCGCTGATGTACGGCGGCTACGAGACGGCCCGCCGCCCGGCGGCGACAGCAGCGCCGATCCCGGTCCGGGTCGAGATCCAGCCCGCGTTCGGCGTCGGCAAGTACACGACTGCCGCCGACCTCGCCCGCCTCGCCCGCTCGGTCTACCTCGCTGCCGCGGGACGCGGGCCGCTGCTCCGTCTCGGCGTCTCCGGGTCGGAAGCGCGATATCTCCTCTGGGTGCTCGCCCAGGTGACCGATCGCGGCAAGCTCGACCGCTTCTTCGGCACGAATCCTGTCGTGATGCACAAGGCGGGCTGGCTGGCCAACGCCAGGCACGACAACGGCATCGTCGCCTATGAGGGCGGCGCTTTCGTCGCCAGCGTGATGACGTGGCACACGCACGCAGCGGACGAGCTCGCCGGCCGCGTCGCTCTCAGTGCCTTCGCCCGCTTCGCGGGCTAGTCGACCGTCGTCGCGCGGACGTCGGCATCGCTGAGCGCGCCGAGCGCCCAGAGCCGGTCCAGCGCATCGACCGCTTCCGGCGCGAACTGCTTGCCGCGCTCCCGCTTGCACTCGGCGACCGCCTCGGCGAGCGTCAGCGCCTCGCCGTAGACGCGCGACGACGTCATCGCGTCCCAGGCCTCGGCCAGCGCCAGCAGGCGCGCACCCCCCGGGATCGCCTCCCCGGCGGCGCCGTTCGGATAGCCGGCTCCGTCCCAGCGCTCGTGGTGATGACGGATCCAGGCGAGCTGCTCCTCGTCGAGCGCGTTGACCGCGAGCTCGGCGCCCGTGTCGGGGTGATTGCGGATCTGCTCGAGCTCCTCGGCCGAGAGCGGGCCGGGCTTGCGGAGCACGTCCTCGTC
>DATMEO010000180.1:0-11548 GCA_035556515.1 Gaiellaceae bacterium | reverse complement strand
ATGCGTAGACCGAGTGCATGGATGCGGCGTTGAGCCTTACTGGTCCCACCTTTTCACGCGCGCGTGCAAGCATCCGGATCGTGCACGAGGGGGAGCTGACGGACGGGGAGCTGATCGAGCGCGTCGGCAAAGGCGACCGCGACGCGTTCGACGAGCTCTACCGGCGGTACACGCGTCCCGTGCTCGGCCTCGCGCTACGGCGCCTGGGCGACCGCGGTCGGGCCGAGGACGCGCTCCAGGATGCGTTCGCCGCGATCTGGCGTTCCGCCGCGAGCTACGACCCTGCCCGCGGCCAGGGCGGTGCCTGGCTCTACACCGTCGCGCGCAACGCCATCGTCGACGGGGCCCGCAGGCGGCCGGAGCCACCGATGGAGGTGCCCGACGAGGCCTCGGGCGAGGTCGGCCCGCCGGAGCAGGCCGAGGCGGCCTGGCTCGCCTGGCGCGTGCACGGCGCGCTCGAGCTGCTCCCCGAGCACGAGCGTCCGGTGATCGAGCTTGCCTACTGGGGCGGGCTGTCGCAGAGCGAGATCTCGGAGTTCCTGCACGTGCCGCTCGGCACGGTCAAGACGCGGACGCGGAGTGCGCTCGCCCGTCTCGCCGATCTGCTCGAAGACGAGCTGCAATGACCGACCGCTTCGACGAGCTCGTCGGCGAGATCGACGACCAGCGCGAACGGGAGCGGCTCCGGCGCGTACACGCGCTGCTGCTCTCGGTCGACGCGCCGCCCGAGCTCTCCCCCGCCTCGCCACCGGAGCCGGCCGCCGTTCCGCGGGAGCGGCGCCGTGGGCGCGTGCTCGCGCTGCTCGCCGCGGCGCTCACAGCGGCGGCGTTCGGCGCCGGCTATCTCGTCGGCGGCCGCGACGCCGCCCCCGATCGCGTGATCACGATGGAGGGTGCGGGAGCGGAGCGCGACGCGACCGCGTCGATCGAGGTGCTGGAGCAGGACGGCGCGGGCAACTGGCCGATGCGCGTGCTCGTGCGCGGGCTGGAGCCGAGCCGCGACCGCTCCGACTTCTACGAGCTCTGGCTGACCGCGAACGGAAGACGGATCGCCTCCTGCGGCCGCTTCGTCGTCGCCGGCGGCGTGACGACCGTCACGCTGAGCGTGCCCTACGGCCTGCGCAGCTACGACGGCTGGATCGTCACCCGCGCGGGGTCGGACGAGATCCTGCTCACGACCTAGTCGCGAGCTCCACGACCACGAGGCCAACCTTCGGTTGGTGCGGCGGCGGCTGCCGAAGGCGGCCCTTCAGGGTCTTCGCACGATCGGCATCCGCTCCCGCGGATGCTGATCTTGCGCCGGCTAGCTACGGAGCGGTGCGGTCGTTCGCGACGAACGCCGCGTGCGTGATCGGCATCAGCCGCTCGAGGAACGACTCGGCCGCGGCCGCGTACTGCTGGATCTCGTACTGGGCGTTCTCGTGGTTGCGCAGGCCGCAGAAGTGCATCAGCGAGCGCGGGTTGCAGCTCCAGTAGTACTTCGTGTAGGTCGAGAGCGGCAGCACCGCCCGCGCCACCTCCTTCGCGACGCCCTGCTCGAGCATCCGCTCGTACGCCTCGAAGGCTCGCTGCGCGCTCTCCTCGATCTCGCGCCGCGCCTCGTCGCGGACGAGGTCGTCGACGGGCTCGAAGCTGTAGCTCCCCGGCTTGCCGACCTGCGTGCGGACGTTGTCGGGAACGTAGAACTCGGCGTCCATCTTCGAGTAGCGGCCGCTCCACTCGTTGTAGCTGTGGCCCGCCCGGTGGCGGTGGTGCTCGCGGACGACGAAGAGCGGCGCCTTGACGAGGAAGCGGAAATAGCCGTGCTCGAACGGGCTGCCGTGGCGCTCGCGAACGAGGAAGCGGATCAGGCCCGCGTCGCGGTCGCTCAGCTCGTCCGACTCCTGGTTGAAGGAGACGCGGGCGCCGTTGACGACGGCGAGGTCGGACGCAAGCGCAGCGTCGAGCGCGAGGAAGCCCTTGTCGAGCACCTGCACCATCGTCTCCGGCACGGCAGCGTCTTGTACTACTGGGGTCATGGCGTCCAATGTAGAGCGTCTGTCGGTCGGAACGTCGGGCTGGTCGTACACGAGCTGGCGACCCGACTTCTACCCGCAAGGGACCGCGAACGAGGACTTCCTCGCGTACTACGCAGAGCGCCTGCCCTCGGTCGAGCTCAACTCGACCGGGTACCGGCTGCCGGCCGAGGAGCAGTTCGCGCGCTGGGCCGCGGCGGTGCCGGACGGGTTCGCCTTCGCGGTCAAGGCGCCGCCGCGAGCGCTGCGGGACGTCGCGACCTTCGAGGAACGGGTGCGGCGGCTCGGCGACAGGCTCGGGCCGGTGCGGGTGGTCGTCGAGTCGCCGCGGGACGAGGGCTTGCTCGCGCTCCTGCTCGGCTCGACCGACCTCCGCGTCGCGCTCGATCTCCGGGACGAGAGCTGGGAGGGTGTCGACGTGTCGCCGGCGGTGCGGGTGAACGACTGGGAGGCAGACGCGCCGTTTCGCTATCTCCGCTTCCGCGAGCCGCCGCATTCGGAGGAGGAGTTGGCGGAGATCGCCGGACGGATCGCCCCGCTGCTCGCTGCGGGCGTGGACGTCTTCGCCTACTTCCGGCACGAGGACGCGCCGACGGCTCCCGCGTACGCCGCGCAGCTGCTCGAGCTCGTCCGCGGGGACGAGGACTGATCGCTCCAGCGGCCGACGCGCGCAGGAACCGGCCGTCGTAGCGTGAACTCGTGACTTCGATGCTCGCAATGCTCGTCGTGCTCGTCCCCTTCGCCGCCCTGATCGGGCCCCTCCTCTGGATGGCGAAGACCACCGGGACCCCCGGCTAGGCGATTTTCCCGCTACGCTGGCGACGTTCAATTCTTAAGAGCGCGTACCTGCGGTGCCCCGGCACCTCTCTTACCGTTCGTGAGTCATTGGTAAGGAGGTGTAGATATATGGCAGCAGGAACCGTGAAATGGTTCGACGACGCGAAGGGCTACGGCTTCATCGCGCCGGAGGACGGAGGCAAGGACCTCTTCGTCCACCACAGCGGCATCGGCGGCGAGGGCTTCAAGTCCCTCTCCGAGGGCGCAAAGGTGGAGTTCGAGGCACGCGAGGGCCAGAAGGGCCCCGAGGCCTTCAACGTCGTCGCCGTCTAGGCGTCGTCGCGACTACGAGATCCCCGTGGCGGAGCGCTTTCGAGCGCACCGCCGCGGGGATCTCTTGCGTTTCGGAGCGTCCTAGGGAGGGACAGTCCCTAGGACACGTCCGAAACGGCCGCTCGTGCTGCTGCCTCGGCGGCACGCGCGGCAAGGCGACGGGATTCCTGCGTGCGTTCGTCGGCTGCGCCGGCGTTGATCTCGACGAGACGGGCGGCGATCGACGCGACCGCGGCGGCCAGGTCGGCGCCCGCGGCGGCGTCGCCGCTGACGTTGGGATTCCCCTCGCGGGCGACGGCCGCGCCAAGCTCCGCCACCTCGGCCGCAATCTGGGCCAGCTGGAACGGGATCGCGACGATCCGCTCGACGTTCTCGTCCGTCCGGGCGGCCATGAATGCGCCGTACGCCTCGGCGTCGGCGTCCGCGAGCGGCTCGGCCCGCGCTCGCAGCTCCTCGGCGCGGCCGACGATCTCCGCCCCGCGCTCCCAGTCGTCCGCGGCGAAGCGGGCCGCCATCGCGGTCAGGCCGGCAGCGAGCGAGAGCGCGACGGCCGCGACTGCACCACCGCCCGGTGCGGGCGTTCGCGCGGGAACCGCATCGAGGAATTCCTTGACGCGCGCGTCGAGGAAGCTAGAAGAGCCCAACCGTGCGCCCGTCCTCGTCGATGTCGACGTTGAACGCGGCGGGCGAGGCGCCGAGCCCGGGCATCGTCTGCATCGTCCCGCAGAGCGCGACGAGCCAGCCGGCGCCCGTGTAGGCACGGACGTCGCGGACCGTCAGCTCGAACCCGGTCGGGGCGTTCGCGAGTGCAGGATCGTGCGAGAGCGAGAGATGGGTCTTCGCCATGCAGATCGGCAGCCGGTCGAGGCCGTTCGCGGTGTACTGCTTGACCTTGTCCTTCGCCGTCTGCAGGAAGACCACGCTCTCGGCGCCGTAGACACGCTTTGCGATCGCCTCGATCTTGGCGTCGATCGGCGCATCGATCGGATAGGTGTACTCGAACTCGTTCGGGTGGTCGGCGGCGTCGACGACCGCCTCCGCCAACGCAGCCGCCCCGGCGCCGCCACGCTCGAATGCCTCGTTCAGCTCGGCCGCGTGCGCGCCGTGCTCGAGCGCCAGCCGGCGGACGAGCTCGACCTCCTCGTCGGTATCGCCGGGGAAGCGGTTGACGGCGACGACGGCGTGAAGCCCGAACTCGCGCACGATCTCGAGGTGGCGGCGCAGGTTGGCGGCGCCGACCTCGATCGAGGCGAGGCCGCCGTCTGGGTCGCCGCCGTGGTGCTTCAGCGCCTTGGCAGTGGCGACGAGAACGACCGCGCTCGGACTGAGGCCGCCGGCCCGGCAGACGATGTTGAGGAACTTCTCCATCCCCATGTCGGCACCGAAGCCGGACTCGGTGACGACGTACTCGCCGAGCTTCAGCGCCACGAGGTCGGCGACGAGCGAGTTGTTGCCGTGGGCGATGTTCGCGAAGGGGCCGCAGTGGACGAGGGCGGGCTGGCCCTCGAGCGTCTGGACGAGGTTCGGCTTCAGCGCGTCCTTCAGCAGCACGGTCATCGCGCCGGCGGCCCGGAGCTGCTCGGCGAGCACCGGCTCGCCCTCGAACGTGTAGGCGACCGTGATCGAGCCGAGCCGCTCACGCAGGTCCTGCAGGTCGCGGGCGACGGCGACGATCGCCATCACCTCGGAGGCGGCCGTGATGTCGAAGCCCGACTCGCGGACGTAGCCGTTCGCGCGGCCGCCGACGCCGACGACGACGTTCCGCAGTGCTCGGTCGTTGATGTCGACACATCGCCGCCAGCCGACCGAGAGCGGATCGATCCCGAGCGTGTTCCCGTGCAGGATGTGCGCCTCGAGCAGGGCCGCGAGCAGGTTGTTCGCCGCCCCGATCGCATGGATGTCGCCGGTGAAGTGCAGGTTCAGGTCCTCCATCGGGACGACCTGGGCGTAGCCGCCACCTGCGGCACCACCCTTGATCCCGAAGACGGGGCCGAGCGAGGCCTCGCGCAGACAGAGCACCGGCTTGCGGCCGATGTGGCCCAGCCCCTGCGTCAGCGAAACCGACGTCGTCGTCTTGCCCTCGCCCGCCTTCGTCGGCGTGATCGCGGTGACGCAGACGAGCTTCCCGTCCGGCGTGCCGCGAAGTCGGTCGAGCACGGCGAGGTCGATCTTCGCCTTCGTGCGGCCGTACGGCTCCACCTCGTCGGGCTCGAGGCCGGCGAGCGCCGCGATCTCCTCGATCGGTCGGAGCGTCGCTCCCTGGGCGATCTCGAGGCTCGACGGCAGCGCGGTCGTCATGCGCAGACCCTAATGCCGTGCGACGGCGCCGAGATGGCGCTCGTAGGCGCCCGACTCGACGATCTCGCCGATCTGCCCGATCACATGACGAAGCTCGTCGTCGGAGGTGTAGTAGTGCGGCCCGACCCGGATCCCTGCGCCCGGCCGGAAGTCGCAGAGGATCTGGCGCTCCGAGAGCTCCTTGTGCACGGCCGGGAACTCGTCGACGTGCACGGTCACGGTGCCGCCACGCCGCTCGCGGTCGCGCGGGCTCGCGATCCCGAAGCCGGCGGCGTCGGCCAACGCGATCAGCAGGTCGGTCTGGCGGAGCGAGTTGACACGGATCCGGTCGACCCCGATCTCCTCGATCAGGTCGTAGCCGGCAGTGGCGGCGTAGAGCGCCGGGACGTTGGGAGTGCCGGTGAGGAAGCGCGCCGCGCCGGCGGCGTAGCGCATCTCCTCCTCGAAGGCGAAGGGCGCCTCGTGCGCCTGCCAACCGGTGTAGGCCGGCTCGAGCCGCTCGGCGAGGTCGGGGCGGACATAGAGCCAGCCGTTGCCGGGGCCGCCGCAAAGCCACTTGACCGAGCCGCCGACGGCGAAGTCGACGTTCAGCGCGGTGACGTCGAGCGGGACGATCCCGGCGGACTGGTAGGCGTCCAGGATCACGTGTGCCCCGGCCGCGTGCGCGCGCTCGATGATGCGAGCGGCGTCCTGGATCTCCCCCGACTTGAAGAGGACATGGCTGATCGGGACGAGCAGCGTCCGTTCGTCGATCGCGTCGACGATCTCCCCGTCGTCCTCGCAGAGCACGACCTCGAGGTCACGCTGGGCCTGGTAGAGGTAGCGCACCGACGGGAAGTTGCCGCGCTCGTAGACGACGCGGTTCCGTTCCGGTGTCGGCCGGAAGCAGGAGAGAACGACGGCTTCCGCGATCGCGACGTTCTGATGCATCACCGTCGTGCCGGACGGCGCACCCACGATCCGGCCGATCTGGTCTCCGACGGTCAGCGGCAGCTCCCACCAGCCTTCCCCCCACGCCCGGATCCCGCGCTCGCGCCAGGTTCGCGCGTATTCCGCGAGCCCATCATCCGCCCGTCGCGGCATCGCTCCAAGCGAGTGGTTGATCAGGTAGGTCGTGTGCTCGAGGATCGGGAACTCGGAGCGGTAGTCGAGCAGCGCGCGCATCAGCGGCAGTCTGCATGACAGACGTCTGCGAAGGACATGTCCGAGGGACTGTCCCTGAAAAATGTCCCTTCACGGCAGTTTCGCCGGAGCTGAAGGCGAGGTAGCGTCGCCCCGTGTCGCGGATCCCGCGCAGTCAGCTACCGAGCCCTGCCTGGTATCACGTCATCTGCCGCGGTGTCGAGCAGCGGACGATCGTGCTCGACGATCGCGACCGAGAGGCGTGGTTCAAGCTGTTCGCCGAGGTCGCGCAGCGCTTCGGCTGGAAAGTGCACGTCTGGAACCTGCTCGACAACCACTTCCACCTACTCGTCGAGACGACGCAACCCGAGCTGTCGGCTGGAATGCAGCGGCTGAACGGCCTCTACGCGATCCGGTTCAACCGGCGCTACGACCGCAAGGGCCATCTCTTCCAGGGCCGGTTCGAGTCGCGCGTGATCGAGAGCGAGGAGTATCTCGCGACCGCGATCCCGTACATCTACGAGAACTCGACACGGCTCGGGCTTCCCGGCTGGCCGTGGCGCGGGGCCGGCTCGCCGGGCCGCACCGGCGCCCCGGTCCTCGCCCCCACGCCGCGCAACTATGCTTGCCCACGGGATGACGGACGAGTCCAGATTGAACGAGCACCCGGTCGCAGGAGTCGATCGCCCGAACGGAGCCGTCGTGATCCACCTCGTCGGCGAGCTCGACCTCTACAACGCGCCCGAGGTTCGCAAAGCCCTGCTCCAGCTCTGCTCGGAGCAGCCCGAACGCCTGGTCGTCGACCTGGGCGAGGTGGATTTCGTCGACTCGACCGCCCTGGGCGTCCTGATCGAGGCGCGCACAAAGCTCGAGAACCGCAAGACGTTTCTTCTCGCCGCCCCCGGACTCGAGACCCACCGCGCGCTCTCGATCTCCGGGCTCGACCAGCATCTCGCCGTGCACGACACCGTCGATGCCGCACTCGCCGCCAAGCTGAGCTAGTCATGCGAGTTCTCATCGTCGTCGTCTCCGTCGCGCTCCTTGCAGCCGGTGTCGCCGGCGCACAGGCGCGCAAGGACGGCCTGCCCGCCTACGTGACCGGGTACACGGGCTGGGCGAAGGTGAACAAGGCCCCGATCCGCGGCGGCTCATCCGCCCACCAGGGCGTGAAGAACGTCTACGCGAGCAGGAAAAAGGTGGGTCGCCGGTACCCGGTCGGCACGATCGTCGTCAAGACGGCCTCGCCGCCGGGCAAGCGCTGGCTCTCACTCGTGGCGACGATGCGCCGGATCAAGGGCAACGCCAACGGTGGGTGGCGCTGGGAGGAGTTCACGCGCTCGTCGCCGACTGCCCGCTTCGCCAAGGTCGGCTTTCCCGAGTCCGGCTGCGCGGCCTGCCACATGCAGGCGAAGGCGAACGACTACGTCTTCACGCCGCGTTGAGCAGCCGCTCGAGCGCGGGGTCGAGGCCGAGCGAATCGCGTAGCTCCTCGTAAGCACGCCGCACGTCCGTGCCTGCCGGCGCTCCTTTCACGGCGCGAATGAGGACGTTCTTCGCCGTGTGCTCGAGCGGCACGAACTCGACCAGCTGCGTCCGATATCCCTGAAGCTCGAGCAGCTGCGCGCGGAGGGTGTCCGTCACGAGCGCGGCGAGCCGCTCCTTTGCGAGCCCGTGGCGGAGTAGCGGAGCGAGCAGGGCGCTCTCGATCTGCCGGTACGCCTCCTTCTGACAGCACGGGACCGCCAGGATCACGTCCGCGTGCCAGCGGATCGCCTGCGCGATCGCCTCGTCGGTGGCGGTGTCGCACGCGTGCAGGCTGACGACGAGGTCGACCTTCTCGCCGGCGTCGAAACCGCCGATCTCGCCTTGCTCGAAACGGAGGCCCTCGGCGCCCGAGCGCCTCGCGAGCGACGAGCAGGCCTCGATCACATCGTCCTTGAGATCGAGTCCGACGATCTCGACGTCACGTCCGCGCAACTCGGTCAGCAGATGGTGGATCGCGAACGTGAGATACGACTTGCCGCAGCCGAAGTCGACCACGCGAAGTGTCCCCTCGGCGGGGAGCGACGGGACGACATCGTCGACGAGCTCGAGGAAGCGGTTGACCTGGCGGAACTTGCCGTAGCGGCTCTTCCGCACCGCTCCCTCGGTCGTCATCACGCCGAGCTCAACGAGAAACGGGACCGGTCTGCCCTCCTCGAGCAGATAGCGCTTGCGCCGATCGTGCCCACGCGACGCCTCCGTTCGGGTCGGCGGCCGCTGCAGCACTCGTGCACCGAGTACCTGCCAGTCGGCGGTGGGGGTCTGCAGCAATCCCTGGCCGTAGTCGGCAAGCAGCAGTCCGAGGCGCTCACGCGCCTCGTCGGGAGCGAAATTCTCGTGCGTGACTCGGTCGGCGAGTTGCGCGGCGAACTGAAACGCGATCTCGCCGCGCAGCTCGACGGGCTCCACTGTCACCTTGCGCGGCAGCTCGCTCGAACGCGGCTTCGAGAGCACGGCGCGCAGCAGCGCCTCGTCTCGAAAGACGTCGTTCAGGAGGTCGTCGACGGGAGGCATCGCCCCCCATCTTGTCTGCTCGGGACGTGTCCCAGGGACTGTCCCTGGACGTGACGCTTACAGCCCGGCCGCCTCGAGCAGCTGCAGCCAGAGCTCGCTCCGGGTCGGGAACGTCGGGACGGCATGGGCGAGTCGCTCGAGTGGGACCTCGCCGACGACGGCGACGGTCGCCGCGTGCAGCATCTCGGCGACCTCGAAGCCGACGAACGTGGCGCCAACGATCACGCCGCGGACGTCGTCGAGCACAAGCCTGGATGTTCCCGGCGTGTTTCGGCCGACGAAGCTCGCGCCGGCGGTGCCGCTCGTCGCTACATCGACGGCGCGGACGACCATCCCGGCCGCTTCGGCCGAGCCGAGCGTGTGACCCACCGCCGCCACCTGCGGATCCGTAAAGATCACGCGCGGCGAGAGCGCGCCGTCGGAGCGCAGCGAGACGTCCTTGCCCAGAATCGCGTCCGCGGCGAGCCGGCCCTGGTACTTGCCCATGTGCGTCAGCAACGCGCGCCCGTTCGCGTCCCCGATCGCGTAGAGCCACTCGTGCCGGGGCGAGCGCAGGTTCGAGCCGACCTCGACCGGCTTGCCCGGCTCGAGCCCGACCGTCTCGAGCCCCAGCCCGTCGGTGTTCACACGCCGTCCGACCGCAACCAGTAGCTCCGTCCCGCGCGCGCTCGGCCCGTCCTCGAGCTCGACGACGACCTCGTCACCCTCGCGCAAGACGCCGACGGCGCGGCTTTCCGTCCGCACCTCGACACCGGCCCCGACGAGAGCGGCCGCGACCTCTGCCGAGGCGAACGGCTCCTCGCGCACGATCACGCGAGGCGCGCCTTCGAGCAGCACGACCCGCGTCCCGAGCGACGACCACGCCTGCGCCAGCTCGACGCCGACGACACCGCCGCCGAGGATGACGAGGCTCTCCGGCGGCTCCTTCGCCGTCGTCGCTTCCCGGTTGCCCCACGGACGCGCGTCGGCGAGCCCCGGGATCGGCGGCATCGCCGGCCCGCTGCCGGTTGCGACCACGACCGCCTGCCCCGCCACGAGAACGTCGTCGCCGACGCGGACGCGCCGCTCGCCCTCGAGCCGTCCGTTACCCCGGACGACCGTCACGCCACGCTGCTCGAGCCACGGGAGCTGGGAGGAGTCGTCGAGGTCGTGGATCACCTCGTCGCGACGCGCCAGCACCGCCGCCGCGTCCAGACCCTCGACCCGCAGCCCACGCACCCTGCGCGTCTCGGCGAGCAGCTCGGCCGGCCGCAGCAGCGCCTTCGAGGGCATGCACGCGTAGTAGGAGCACTCGCCTCCGATCAGGTGCTGCTCGACGAGCGCGACCTCGATCCCAGCCTCCCCGAGGCGCCCGGCCGCGACCTCGCCGGCGGGCCCGGCACCGATGACGACGACGTCGAAGCTCCTTTCGGCCACGGCCGAGTCTGGCACATGACGCGTATGCGACCATCTCCACGTGAGCGCAACGCTCGACGCACAGGAGCTCCGCCGGCTGATGACGAGCTGGGCGACCGGGGTCGCCGTCGTCACGAGCCGCGACGACGAGGGTCCCCGCGGCGCGACGACGAACGCGCTCACGTCGCTCTCGCTCGACCCCCTGCTCGTCCTCGTTGCCCTCGATCACGGCTCCAACACGCTTGCGGCGGTTCGCAACTCGGGCCGCTTCTGTATCAACGTCCTCGCAGCGGGCCAGGAGGAGCTCGCGCGACGCTTTGCCACGAAGGCGAGCGGCGAGGAGAAGCTCGCGGGCGTTCCGCACGAGCTCGTCGACGGCGTCCCCGTGCTGGGCGGCGCGGTCGCGTGGCTCGCGTGCGAGCTCGACCGGGAGCTCGAGGGCGGCGACCATACGATCCTGCTCGGCCGGCCGCTCGAGGCGGGCGCCGACCCGGCCGTACAGCCGCTCGTCTTCTACGGCGGCCGCTTCCACGCCGGCGCCTTCGACTGAGCCCCGCGGACGTCACCCCCGCCGGGTGAGCAGAGGTCACCCGGACGGCGCGTAGCGTCGCTGTGCGAGTACGGCCGCCGGGGAGACGCCTCGGTCTAGCGGGCACCGGAACGAAGCGTTCCCGTGGCCGGGTCAAGAGAGCCTTTCACCCGGCCGGGGTGACGCCGCGTCACTCCGCAGCCGGGCAGTGTCCAACCAACGTCGCGAGGGAACGAGCTGACAACGGAACGCTACGAGATCCGGATCAAAGGTCGAGTGAGCGAAGAGGTCGCCTTCGCCTTCGACGGCCTGAGCGTCGACGTGCGCCCGGTCGAGACGGTGCTACACGGGGACATCTCCGACCAGGCGGCGCTGCACGGCCTCCTCGACCGCGTCGCCGATCTCGGCCTGGAGTTGATCGAGGTGCGCCGCCTCCCCGAGGAGTCGCACCGGTGACGCGCATGCTCCTGGCCAGGGTGCTCGTCGTCCTGGCCGCCCTCTTCGCCGTGCTGAGCCTGCTCGC
>DATMEO010000179.1:0-2752 GCA_035556515.1 Gaiellaceae bacterium | reverse complement strand
AGGAGGAGCCAGCCGGCGCTCCAGAGGACCGCCTCCCGTTTTCCCGGCGCGCGGCCGGGCGCGAACAGGCGCCACTCGACGGCAAGGCCTGCGACCACCGCGACGGCCGCAGTGGGAGCAAAGGCGAGCTCCAACACAGGCTCGTCAATCCGCCGGCGCTGTCGCCAGTGTCGCCCGTGCACCGGCCGCATGGACGGCCGCCGACAAGGTGGCGATGTCGTAGGCGCCGTAGTGGCGTCGGCCGTTGATGAAGAAGGTGGGCGTGCCGGAGACGCCGCTCAGCTCCGCGCCATCGACGTCCTCTGCGACACGTCCGGCGCCGGCGCGCTCACGCAGGGCGGTCGTGAAGCGGTCGAGGTCGAGGCCGAGCTGTCCGGCGTAGCCGACCAGGTCGTCGACGCGAAGAGCGTCTTGATGGTCGAGCAGGAGGTCGTGCATCTCCCAGAACGCGCCCTGGTCGGCGGCCGCCTCCGCGGCCTCGGCGGCGAGCTGTGCGTGAGGGTGGACGTCGGTGAGCGGCAGGTGCCGCCAGACGTAGGCGACGTCGCCGAACTCAAGGAGGAGCGCACGGACGACCGGCTCCGCCTGGCCGCAGTAGGAGCACTCGAAATCGCCGTACTCGACGACGGTGACCGGCGCGTCGACCGGTCCGCGCACGTGGTCGCGCTCCGGATCGACCTCGACGTACAGATCCGTGATCGGCTCGTCCGTTCCGAGCAGGGCGGCGATCCGCAGCCGGCGGGGGAGGAGCGCCGTCGCCCGGAACAACAGCCAAGTGAGGAGCGAGGCGGCGAGCGCCGCGCCTAGGATCCCGACCTTCGCCTCTTCGAGCTCCCGGCCTTCGAATGCGAGCGCTGCGATCAGCAGCGAGACGGTGAAGCCGATGCCCGCGACCGTGCCGCCGCCGGCCACCGCCGCCCACCCCACCGGCGGTCGCCGCCGCGGTGCGCGCGTGAGTAGCCAGGTCGTCGCGACGAAGCCGAGCGGCCGGGCGACGACGTACCCCAGGACGATGCCGAGGGTGATCGGCGAGCCGAGCGCGTCCGCGAGGAGCCCGCCGTCGATCTCGATGCCCGCATTCGCGAGCGCGAACAGAGGGACGATCACGTAGCTCGTCCACGGGTGCCAGAAGAGCTGCAGGCGCTCGTTGGGCGAGATCGCCCTCCGCACCCCCTCACGCACCGAGTGGGCGAGCTCGGGCGTCGGCTGCTCGCGAAACTCGCGAAAGCGCCCCGTCACGCGCTCGAGCGCGGAGCGCTCCGGCGGGTAGGCGTAGGCGAGCAGGCCGATGGCAAGGCCGACGATCACCGGGTCGATGCCCGACTCGAGCACGGCGACCCAGATCGCGCCTCCGAGCACGAGGTAGAGCAGGGTGCGGCGGACACGCAGCCTGACTGCGACGACGACGACCGCGAAGAGAGTGAGTCCCGCCAGCAGGGCCCGCACGCTCACCCCGTCCGTGTAGACGGTCGCGATGACCGCGATCGCGAGGATGTCGTCCGCGACGACGACTGTCAGCATGAAGGCCCGCAGCCGGTCCGAGTAGCGCGGTCCTGCGAGCGCGAGGACGCCGAGCGCGAAGGCCGTGTCCGTCGCGAGCACGATCCCCCAGCCGTGCGCGGAGGAACGACCGGCGTTGAAGGCGAGGTAGACGGCGACGCTCGCGGCGATTCCACCGAAGGCGGCGAGGAGCGGAAGCACAAGACGCCGTCGCTCTCGCAACTCGCCGAGGTCGAACTCGCGCCGGGCCTCGAGCCCGACGACGAAGAAGAAGAACGCCATCAGCCCGCTGTTCACCCACTCGCGGAGCGAGAGCGACACGCCCGAGCCCCCGAGCTCGATCGAAATCGACGTCTCCCAGAGCGACTCGTAGGAGGTGGGGTGGACGTTCACCCATGTGAGCGCCGCAACCGCCGCCGCCAACAGAACCGCCGCGCCGCCAGTCTCCGCGCGCAGGAACTGCTGCAACGGCGTCCGCAGGCTGCGCGCCCACGCCGTCCGCCCAGAGAAGGGCGACGCCCGAGACGGCCCGTTCCGACGGTCGTCGGTCGAGCTTGCAGAATCGCCCGTCAGAAGGCGAGCGCTTCGTCGCATGCGGCTTTGCAGCGGCGGCAGACGTCAGCGCAGATACGGCAGTGCTCGTGGTGGGCGGCGTGCCGGTCGCACTCCTCGGCGCAGGCGACGCACGCCGCCGCGCAGGCCTCGATCGTCGCGCGGACGAGGCGGATGTCGGGACGGGTCTGCCGGGTTGCGATGCGCGCGGTCGCCTCGCAGACGTCTGCGCAGTCGAGACAGACGCGGATGACGCCGATCAGCTCCGCCAAGTCGCGCTCGCTCAAGCTGGCGTCGGCGCAGGCGGTGCAGCTGGCACCGCAATCGAGACACTCCTCGGCACACCGAAGGAGCGCCTCGCGGTAATCGTTTCCCTGCAGCGGGTGCAGCGCCACTATCTCGCGAAAGGTCATCTCCCCGAGCGTGCCTACGACCTCGCAATCCGAGGCATACGCGGGGTGCATAGGGATCGCCGCCGTTCCCGCTGTCCGTGTGGGATGCGGTTCTGCGAGCTTGACCATATCCTGTAGGCAGTTCGACAGCCGCTGTTTTGCCAGCCTAGCCGGGCGTTGGCGACGACCTGGCAGTCAGACGAGCGTGCATTGCTGAGCAGCGCCGACTCACCGCCGAGAGGGACGAATCGCCTCTCCCCGCAATCCCGCCACCTGACTCGCCGGACCGACGTTGTCGACGGAGACAA
>DATMEO010000178.1:0-10599 GCA_035556515.1 Gaiellaceae bacterium | reverse complement strand
CGACGCGCAGAAGACGATGGGGATCATCGCGCTCGCGCTCGTCGCCGGCGGCCATCTCGCACCAGACGCGGATCCGCCGCTCTGGGTGATCGTCAGCGCCGCCATCGCGATGGGAGCGGGAACGTACGCGGGCGGCTGGCGGATCATCAAGACACTGGGCACGAGGATCGCGAAACTCGATCCGCCGCAGGGCTTCGCCGCGCAGACGGCGTGCGCCTCGATCCTCTGGACGACCGCGCACTACGGCTTCCCGGTCTCGACCACGCACACGATCTCGGGCAGCGTCATGGGCGCCGGCGCCTCGCGCCGCCTCTCGGCGGTGCGCTGGGGTGTCGCCGGGAACATCGTCATCGCCTGGGTGATGACGATTCCCTGCGCGGCGGGGGTCGGCGCAATGATGGAGCTCGTGACCAGGCTGCCGGCCGGCGATGCGATCGTCTTCGTCCTCGCCGCCGCGATCGCGTGGTCGGCGTTCGCGGCGCGCCGCTGGCAGGCGCGGCGGCTCCTCACCGCGCCCGCGTAGGTCAGCTCCTCAGCAGCAGCCCGCACTCGCTGCCGGCTGGATCACGGGCAGGCCGCGGCGCTCGGGCTCGGCCGTCTTGACCGCCTTGACGATCGCGCCGTGCATGCCGTCGGCGACCTCGTGCGTGAACTCGACGCTGACCCGGTCGAAGCCGGCGGCCTCGAGGCCCGCCTCGTACTCGCCCTTCGAGAGGGCGCCTGCAATGCAGCCGACGTAGCTGCCGCGCTCGGCCCGTTCCTCGGGTGAGAGCCGGTCCTCGGCGACGACGTCGCTGATCCCGATCCGGCCGCCGGGCCGCAGCACGCGGGCGATCTCGGTCAAAACGGTGGCCTTGTCGGTGGAGAGGTTGATTACGCAGTTCGAGATCACGACGTCGACCGAGCCGGCCGGAAGCGGGATCTCCTCGATCACGCCCTTGAGGAAGACGGCGTTGCGGATCCCGGCCTCCTGCGCGTTCGCACGGGCGAGCGCGAGCATCTCGTCGGTCATGTCGAGTCCGAACGCGATGCCAGTCTCGCCGACTCGCTTCGCGGAGAGGATCACGTCGATGCCGCCGCCCGAGCCGAGGTCGAGCACGGTCTCGCCCTCGTTCAGGTCGGCGACCACGATCGGGTTGCCGCAGCCGAGCGACGCGAGCGATGCCGCCTCCGGCAGCTCACCGCGCAGCTCCGCGTCGTAGAGGGCCTCGCCGAACTTCGCATCGCTCTCGCCGCCCTCACAGCAGGAGCCGCTGCCGCAGCTGCCGCTCGATCCTTCGCTGACCGCGCGCGCGGATTCCGCGTAGCGGCGGCGCACCTCCTCACGGAGCTCGTCGGCACCGGTCGTGGTCATCAGCAGCACACTCCCTTCAGGTCGGCGACGGCCGCGAGCTTCTCGACGGCGTCACGGTTCAGTGAGAAGAAGGCCCATTTGCCCCGCTGCTCGCGCTCGAGCAGGCCGGACTCGACGAGCTTCTTCAGGTGGTGGGACACGGTCGGCTGCGCCAGCCCGACGGGCTCGTTCAGGTCGCACGCGCAGACCTCGCCGCCGCTCTGGGCGATCAGGTTGAGGATGCGGACGCGCGTCGGGTCGCCGAGCGCCCTGAAGAGCTCGGCCGTCGCCGCCGCCTCCTCGTCGGAGAGCGTCGAGGCGGCGAGCGGGGCGCAGCAGAGGATCGGATCGGCGACAGACATATCGACGTCCGTCAATATATCGACGGACGTCGATATGTGTCAACCCGGCGCTCCGCTTCAACACCGGGGGCGCGAACGCGACCCCCTTCAGGGATCTTGCGCGCTGGGCATCCGCTGCTGCGGATGCCCAGCGTGCGCGGTAAATCAAGTGTTGTTCGCCTTCAGGGCCTGGAGGTACTGGTAGCGGGCCTTCTTCAACTGGCGGTCGGTGAGCGCGATGTAGCCCGACTTCTTCGCGATCGCCTTCTCGTTGTTGAAGATGTAGCCGACGTACCCCGCCACGACCGGGCGCTTGAAGGAGCTGCGCTTGGCGTAGATGAAGAGAGGCCGGGCGAGGGGCTTGTACTGGCCCTTCTGCACCGCCGCGATGCTAGGCGCGCGGCAGCCCGAGCCGTTGTCGACCTGGATCAGCTTCAGCTTGTCGGTGTTCTCCTCGTAGTAGGAGAACCCGAAGTAGCCGAGTCCGCCGCGCTCACCCGAGACGCCGTTGACGATCACGTTGTCGTCCTCGGTCGCAAGGTAGTCGGAGCGGCTCGCCTTCGACTTACCGTTGATCGCCTCAGTGAAGAAGTCGAAGGTGCCCGAGTCAGTACCGGGACCGAAGAGCTTCAGCGGCACGTCCGGGAAGCTCGAGCGGATGTCGTTCCAGCTCTTCATCTTGGAACCGGTGTTCCAGATCGCCTTCAGCTCCGCGGTCGTGAGGCAGTTCGCCCATGTGTTCTGCTTGCTGGCAACGACCGAGATGCCGTCGTTGGCGACCGTGAACGCGACCCACTTGACGCCGGTGTCGCGACACTGGACCGCCTCCGAGTTCTTCATCGGGCGGGACGCGTTCGCCAGGTCGATCTCGTTGCGGCAGAACCGCTCGAAGCCGCCGCCCGTGCCGGAGATGCCGACCGTGACGCGCGCGTTCTTGTTCTTCTTCTGGAACCCCTCTGCGGCCGCGATCGCATACGGCCCGACCGTGCTGGAGCCGTCCGCCGTCACCGTGCCGCTGAGCGCGGACACGCCCGCCGTGGCGGCCGCAGTGAGCACGACGGCCGCCAGCGCAGCGAGTGCGAGTGTCTTCTTCATGTGTCTCCCTGAGTTGCTTGCAACGTCGACGGAAGTGTCGAAGCCGGGGAGCGTGCGATGGGCTGAAAGAGGGTGAAGGAGCAGTGGCGGAGTGGTGAAGGCGGCTAGACCTAGGCCACGGCCTCTTCAGGCTCCCACGCGTGCCGCGTCAGCTCGGCTGCGGCGGCGACGAATGGGTCGCGGTCGATCCGGTACTCGCGGGTGAAGTCGACGGCGCCGTTGAGCTCGAGCACCGTATAGCCGCCCACGCCGTCGGGGAGCAGGTCGACGCCGAGCAACTCCGCGCCCGAAGCCGCGGCAGCGCGTACCGCCAGGTCGAGCGCCGCCTGCGAGGGATCGACCGGGATGCGCATTCCGCCGAGCGCCACGTTCGTACGCCACTCGCCGGGCGCTGCGACGCGCGAGATCGCCCCCACGGCGACTCCGGCCGCCACAACGACCCGCAGGTCGTGGCCGGCGGGAGCGACGAGCTCCTGCAGGAGCGCGCCGTGACGCTGGAACCAGAGCCGTTGCTCGAGCGAGCGCAGGTGGCGGCGGAGCGTGATCTCGTCCTCGCAGAGCTCAACGTCGCGCCCCCAGCTCCCGAAGCGCGGCTTGACGACGACCGGCCCCTCCCAGTCCGGCACGTGGCCGCCGGGGTGGAGGATCCGCGTGCGCGGATGCGGCAGCCCCGCCCGCTGCAGGACCTTGGCGGTGAGCAGCTTGTCGTGTGCAGCGAGCAGCGCGCCCGCGCGATTGAGGACGCGGACGCCGCGCGCGGCGAGCGATCCGAGCGCCCAAAGGCCGTCCTCGACTCCGTCCAGCCCGTCGTCGACGTCGAGCCGGCCGAGCGCGGCCGCACCGGGCCGCAGCAGCGACGCTGCCTGTCCGGGCGCGAGGATCCGCGCGTCGACACCCCGTGGCGCCGCCGCCGCGAGCGCGACGTTCGTAGCGGTGCGACGCTGGGCGACGATTGCGAGCAGCACGACTTCTCTATTGCAGAGATGGCGACTCGCGTGGGCTACCGGCCGGTTGTCAAGAGGTGACCATGTGGTGGGCACGCCGGGGCGCAAAGCGCCCCCTTCAGGGGTTTGCGCGAGCTGGGATCCGCTCCTGCGGATCCCAGCTCATGCGACGGCTAATCAAGGATGAGAGGCATCCGTGAACTCGCGGAACTCACCCGTGACGAGGTATGCGGTCTGCTCGCCGATGTCGACGGCGTGGTCGCCGATCCGTTCGAGGCAGCGCGAGACGAGGATCATCCTCAGGCCCCACTCCCGCTGCTCCAGCTCGTGTCCCATCTCCAGCAGCCGGTTGACGATCCGGCGGTTCGCGCGGTCGATCAGCTCGTCCAGTTCGAGCAGCGACTCGGCCGCGATCCTGTCCCTCTGCTCGAGCGAGCGGAGGGCGACGCGGATCATCTGCTCGGCCCGCTCCCCCATCTCGCGGAATCCGTCCAGCAGCGTCTCCTCAGGCGGCAGCCCCTTGGTCAGCTTCGTCAGCTTGGCGATCGTGACGCAGAGGTCGCCCATCCGCTCGAGGTGGAGGTTGTCCTTGAGCATCGCGAGCACGAGTCGCAGGTCGCTCGCGACGGGCGTCTGACGCGCGAGCAGCAGCTCGATCCCCTGCTCGACCTCGAAGTACTGCGTGTCGATGTCGTCGTCGAACGCGATCACCTCGTCTGCGAGCTCGACGTCCTGCGCGCACACGGCCTCGACAGCGCCGCGCAGCGAGCGCAGCACCAGCTCACCCTCGGCGTGCAGCATCCGCTCGAGCTCGTCCAGCTCCTCCTGGAAGGAAATCCTCACGTCCCGCTCCGCCTTTCGCTCCCGCCCGGCTGAGCCGGGCTCCGCGAAAGGCTCACGAGGAACGTGAGGGTGCGCATCTAGCCGAACCGCCCCGTCACATAATCCTCGGTCCGCTTGTCGGCCGGGGTCGTGAAGATCTTCGCGGTCTTGTCGTACTCGACGAGGATCCCGTTTCGCCGGCCGCCGTCTGCCCCGACCTCGACCGAGAAGAACGCGGTCATGTCGGCCACGCGCGCGGCCTGCTGCATGTTGTGGGTGACGATCACGATCGTGTACTCGCGCTTGAGCTCGTGCATCAGATCCTCGATCCGCGTCGTCGAGATCGGATCGAGTGCCGAAGCCGGCTCGTCCATCAGGATCACGTCGGGCTCGACGGCCAGGCAGCGTGCGATGCAGAGCCGCTGCTGCTGACCGCCGGAGAGGCCGAGCGCCGACTCCTTCAGGCGGTCCTTGACCTCGTCCCAGAGGGCGGCCTGCTGCAGCGCCTGCTCGACGCGCTCGTCCAGGTTGCCCTTCAGGCCGAGCACGCGCGGCCCGAAGGCGATGTTGTCGTAGATCGACTTCGGGAAGGGGTTCGGCTTCTGGAACACCATCCCGATCCGGCGGCGCACCTCGACCGGATCGACGTCGGGCGCGTAGAGGTCCTTGCCGTGGTAGAGGACGTCGCCCTCGACCTTGGCGCCGGGCACGAGATCGTTCATGCGGTCGAAGCAGCGGATGAGCGTGCTCTTGCCGCACCCGGACGGGCCGATGAAGGCCGTGACGGCGTTGCGATAGACGCTCAGGGTCACGTCGCGGATCGCCACGTTGCCGCTGTAGGAGACGGCGAGGTCGTTCACCTGGAACACGGCCTCGCGGTTCACGACCTCCTCGTCTCCGTGCTCTTTCGCGATCTCGGCGAGGCTCATCGGCTCGATCGTAGATCCTCGCTCCACCATGACGGTCACCAGTTCCTCCTGTAGCGGTTGCGGATGATGATCGCGAACGCGTTCAGCGTCAGCAGGATCACGAGCAGCACGATGATCGAGGCGGCCGCGAGCAGCTTGAACTCCTCCTGGGGCAGCCGCAGGAAGCTGTAGATCTGGATCGGAAGCGCCGTGAACGGGCCGAGGATCGTCGGGTCGAAGGAGATGTACGTGACCGCGCCGATCATGATCAACGGCGCCGTCTCGCCGATCGCGCGCGAGAGCGCGAGGATCGACCCCGTGGCGATCCCCGGGATCGCGGCCGGCAGAACCTGCCGCGAGACGACCTGCCACTGAGTCGCGCCGAGTGCGTAGGCGCCCTGGCGGATCGAGTCGGGGACGGAGCGGATTGCCTCCCGCGCCGCGATGATCACCGTCGGCAGCACGAGCAGCGTCAGGATCATCGCGCCCGCGAGCAGGACGCGGCCGAGCCCGATCCCGCGGACGAGAAAGGCGAGCCCCAGGATGCCGTAGACGATCGACGGCACCGCGGCGAGGTTCTGGATGTTGATCTCGAGCAGGCGGTTGTACCAGCGCGTCTTGTCCGCGTATTCCTCGAGGTAGACGGCGGTGCCGACCCCGATCGGGACGACGAAGAGGAGCAGCAGGATGCCCATGTAGATGGTGGCGAGGATGGCGGGCCGCGCACCGGCGATCTCCGGGTCCGACGAGGGTGGATTCGTCAGCAACGCCAGGTCGAGGTAGGGCAGCCCGTCGCGGAAGACGTCGACGAGCAGCACGACCAGCATCAGGAACCCGACGAAGAGCGAGAAGAGCAGCAGCCCCTTGAAGATGCCGCCCTTGAGCGCGCGGGCCGTCATTCGTACACCTCTCGGTACTTGCGCACGAGCCGGATCGCGAACACGTTCATGATCAGCGTCATCACGAACAGCAGCGCCCCGACGGCGAAGATCGTCTTGTACTCGATCGATCCGGTCGGCACGTCGCCTGCGCCGGTGGCGGCGATGAATGCCGTCATCGTCTCGGCCGCCTCACGCGGGTCGAACGTGAGGTTGGGCTGCTGGCCCATCGCGATCAGCACGATCATCGTCTCGCCGACCGCGCGTGAGATCGCGAGCACGAACGAGGCGACGATCCCGGACACCGCTGCCGGAACGACGATGCGGGTCGCCACCTGCACCTTCGTCGACCCGAGCGCGTAGGCGCCGTCGCGCAGCTCGCGCGGCACCGCCCCCATCGCGTCCTCGGAGAGCGACGCGACGGTAGGCATCAGCATCACGCCCATCACGAGCCCCGCCGAGAGCGTGTTGAAGATGTCGACCTGGATGCCGAGATCGCGCAGCAGCGGCGTCATGAACGTGAGCGCGAAGTAGCCGAAGACGATCGTCGGGATCCCCGCGAGGGTCTCGAACGCCGGCTTCAGGATCCCGCGCGTGCGCGGCGACGCGTACTCGCTCAGGTAGATCGCGGCCCCAAGCCCGAGCGGCATCGCGACCGCGCTCGCGATCGCGGTGACGAGCAGCGTGCCGGCGACGAGCGGCAGAACGCCGAAGTGGGCGGGCTCGAAGAGCGGCGCCCAGTTCGTCCCCGTCAGGAAATCGACGATCGAGATCTCCTGGAAGAACTCGAACGCCGGCACGAACAGCGCGACCACGATCCCGACGGTCGTCGCGACCGAGATCAGCGCGCAGACGAAGAGGACGCCCTTGACGACGTCCTCCCCGATTCGGCGGCGCCGGGCGCGGAGCATCGGCTCAGCGCCCGCCGTCACGTCAGTCGAGGCCAACTACGAGCCCACCGCGGCTTCGAGATCGGTGTTGGCCTTCTCGATCTGCTCCTCGGTCAGCGGCACGAACTGGGACGCCTCTGCAATCGCCGTCTCGTTGTCGACCATGTAGCGGACGAATGCCTCCACCTCGGGCCGATCGAACGACTCCTGCTTGACGTAGACGAAGAGCGGGCGCGCGAGTGGCTTGTAGGTGCCTTGCTGCGCGTTCTCGACGCTCGGCGCGACGCAGCCGTCGCCGCCGTCGATCTCGACGGCCTTCAGCGTGTCCTGGTTCTCCTCGTAATAGGAGAAGCCGAAGTAGCCGAGGCCGCCCTTCTCGCCGGAGACGCCCGTCACCGTGTTGTTGTCGTCCTCGCTCGCCGAGTAGTCGGAGCGGCTCGCCCCCTCCTCGCCGTTGATCTCGTCCGTGAAGTAGTCGAAGGTGCCCGAGTCCGTACCAGGGCCGAAGAGCGAGAGCTCCTCGTCGGGGAAGGAGGGCTCGACCTGACTCCAGTTGTTCACCTTCGAGTCGGGGCCCCAGATCGTCGCCAGCTGCTCGACCGTCAGGCAGGTCGCCCAATCGTTCTCGGTGTTGACGACGACCGTGAGGGCGTCGTTCGCGACCTGGAACTCGACGTACTCGATGCCGCCGTCCGTGCAGGCGGTCGCCTCTTCCTCCTTCATCGGGCGGGAGGCGTTGGAGATGTCCGTCTCGCCGCGGCAGAAACGCTCGAAGCCGCCACCTGTGCCGGAGACACCCACCGTCACCTGAACACCGGGCTGCTCGTTCTGGAAACGCTCGGCGGCGGCGGTCGTGAAGGGACCGACCGTGCTCGAGCCGTCGGCCTGAATCCGGCCGGAGAGCTCACCGCCGCCGGTGCCCGCGGTGGTCGTGGTGCCGCCCGCGTCCTCGTCGCCGCCGCGACCGCCGCCGCAGCCTGCCAGCGCGGCCACAAGGCCGAGGAGGAGCGCAATTTTCGTGATCGTTTCTCTCTTGTTCGTCATACGGCGAGTCTTGCTGGCGCCCTCTGCCCTCGGGGCGTCCGGCTGGTGAAGATCCGGTGAAAGGGTGGTGAAGGAGAAACCTCGCCACGCTTCCTCCACCGCTGGCATAGTCCGGCGACTGCGCCGCCATGGACGGCGGCGCGCGAGGACAGGGGGATCGATGCGGAAGCAGACCGGCGTGCGCGCGACAGTGGCGCTCGTACTCCTGGGCGCGGTGGCGCTCGTATTGACAACGGCCGCGGTTGCGGCGACCGTCGTCGTGACGCAGAACTCGTCCAGCTGGGCACCGCTCGATACGCGGCCGGGCGGCGACCAGCGCTTCACCGAGGACTACGGCGCACCGGCGGGGCTCGGGAGCGGCTCGCTCGAGCTGACGACCGATGCGACCACCGCCGCCAAGGCGGACTACTTCACGTTCGCGCACGCAGGAACGCTGCTCGCGAACGTGACCGACCTCTCCTACTGGACGTACCAGGCCGCGACGCCGCAGCCGCCGATCGCAGCAGTCTCGTACCAACTCCAGATCGACGCAAACGGCGCCGCCGACGGCGGCTTCACGACGCTCGTCTACGAGCCCTACTGGAACGGCGTCGTAGCGCCGGCCAGCTGGCAGCAGTGGGACGTCGACGCGGGCCAGTTCTGGTCGTCACGGAGCGTGACCGACGGAACGTGTGTGCTGGTCGCCGGTGCGGGCGGTCCCCCGCTCTACGGTCTCGCGGCGGTGAAGACGCTCTGCCCGAACGCAGTCGTGCTCGGCATCGGCGTCAACATCGGCACGTTCAATCCCGGCTACACCGTCGCGACCGACGGCGTCACGTTCAACGACACGACGTACGACTTCGAGCTCGGCCGCAGGCCGTCCTCGAAGGACGAGTGCAAGGACGGCGGCTGGCAGTCCTTCAACGACCCCGCCTTCAAGAACCAGGGCGAGTGCGTCAGCTTCGTCAACGCGCAGCCGTAGGGAAGACACAGCGGATCTCGAGGCCCCGGCCGCGCTGGCCGCGGGCCTCGACGGTCCCGCCGGCCGACGCGACCACGTGCTTCACGATCGCGAGGCCGAGCCCGGTCCCGCGGGAAGCCCGCGAGCGGTCGGCGCGGTAAAAGCGCTCGAAGAGGCGCGGCAGGTCGGACTGCTCGACTCCGGCGCCGTCGTCGACCACGCTGAGCACGGTCGAGCCGTTCTCGCGGCGAACGGCGAGTGTCGCGTTCGTCCCCGGCCCGGCGTAGCGGATCGCGTTCTCGGCCAGGTTCTTCGCGACGACGCCGAGCATGCGGGGGCGCACCTCGGCAGTCGCGTCGTCCTCGCCCTCGACGCGCAGCGCGACGCCGGCGCGCGCCGCCTGCTCCTCGAGCTCGGCCGCGACCTCACGCAGCACCGGCAGGACCGGCTCCGCGCCGAGAGAGACGACCCGAGTGCCCGACTCGAGCTCGGCCAGGAAGAGCACCTCGTCGATCAGCTCCCGAATCTGGTCGACTTCGGCACGCGAGCGCTCGACGAGGTCGGGGACGTCCTCACCCGGCAGGGCTGCGAGCTCGAGCAGCGCGAGCAGCCGCGCGAGCGGCGTCCTCAGCTCGTGCGAGACCGCGGCGGTGAAGCCGGAGCGCAGTTCCTCGTAGGCGGCGAGGTCGCCGGCCTCGGAGAGGTAGGCGAGCCGCTCCGGCCGGCCATCGACGTCGTACGGCACGACGAGCGTGCGCTCGTCCTCGAGCAGCTCGGGGCTCAGCGGCTCCCCTTCGCGGACGCCGAGCGACTGCCGCGCGCGGCGGCTGGCGGTGACGACGATCCCGCTCGCATCGAGCACGACCACCGCCTCGCGGCTCTCCTCCAGCAGCACCTGGCCGCGGACTGCGTCCGGGTTCACCACTCCGTTACCACTCCTTCACCCCTCGTCAGCCCCTCCCGCTTGCATGATGCACGTGTGGCGAAGGTGCTGATCATCGAGGACGACGAGGTCATCGCGCAGGGGATGGCCCGCCACCTGACCGCGGCCGGCTTCGACGCGGTCGGCGTGGCCAACGGGGAGACCGGGCTGGCGCGGTTGCGCTACGAGCAGCCCGACGTCTGCGTGCTCGACCTGATGCTGCCGGGGATCGACGGCTGGCGCGTGATCGAGCAGGCGCGCGGCGAGGGGATCGGCACGCCGATCGTCGTCGTCAGCGCCCGCGGCACCGAGCACGACCGGATCAACGCGCTCGAGCTTGGCGCCGACGACTACCTCGTCAAACCGTTCTCGATGAAAGAGCTTGCGGCGCGTGTCGCGGCGGCGGCCCGCCGCGGCACGCGGGCGCAAGAACCGAAGCGCGGTGACGAGATCGAGGTCGAGGAGCTCCGCCTCGACCCGCG
>DATMEO010000177.1:0-6038 GCA_035556515.1 Gaiellaceae bacterium | reverse complement strand
CGCGTCGGCCTCGCCGTCTATCCGTGGGAGATTGCGCTGGCGCGGAGCCAGCCGGCCGACTCGGCGGTGAATCACCTGCGCGGCGCCGTCCGCTCGGTGGTCGTGCTCGGCAACCGGGTCCGCGTGCGCGTCGGCCCGTTGACCGCCGAGATCACCGCGGGCTCGGCCGACCGGCTCGAGCTGAGGGAGGGCGAGCCCGTCGTTGCCTCCTTCAAGGCGACCGCCTCCCGGCTCGTCCCCCTAAGTTAGCGGCGTTCGTAGATCGTCCAGCCCGAGTCTTCGAAATGCGTCTCGCTCCAGCCTCCGTCCACCGACGCGCGCGCAACAGGCACGCCGGTGACGACCCAGTCCAGGCCGAGGCCGTCGGCGGCGCCCAGGGGGTCAGCGCGTGCGAGTGGCACGAGACGGCGCTCCAGGTTGGGGCCGTAGAGCGGATAGCTCCACTCGGGCAGGCGCGTGAATCCGACCCGGGCGTTGCGTGGAATCTCGCGCTCGATCGCCTCGATTGTCCGCTCCATCTCGCGCCGGGTCTGCGCCTGTGCTTCCGCACGTGAGAGCGCCCAAACAGCCCGTGTCCCGTCCAGACCGGTCGGCTTCGCCCCGTTGTAGGCATGCGCGGCGAAGAGCGTCACGGCACCGATGACCGCGAGCCCGGCCGCCATTGGCCGCCTGCGGTAGACGACGGCGGCCAGCGGCATCGTCAGCAGCACCGGCGTGATCAGGAAGCGGCCGACCCAGATGTTGTAGCGGTACGTCAAGGCAAGCGCGACCGCGGTCAGCGGCAGGGCAAGCGCCAACGGAAGACGCTCCCACCGCCGTCGGCGAACGAGCGTCCAGACGATGAAGCCGAACGAGAGCGGGAAGAGCAGCAGAGGGCCGAGTGGACCGAAGTACGAGATGTCCTCGCTCGACGACTGGCCGACGGAGAAGTCGAACCGCAGGGCGGCGGTCGACTCCGGCGGGTTCGGCTCGATCCCGAGGACGTCGAAGACCGTCCTGCCCGCGCTCTCGATCGCGTCGGCGACGACGGTCTTCGCGTGCAGGCCCGAGAGATCGAAGAAGCGGTAGCCGACCCGCGCGACAGTCGAGATCGTGCCGTCCCACGTGATCTCGGCGGGTCGGTACGGCTCGGTCGCGGCCGGGTCGCCGAGGGGTCTGTCGGTCTCGACCAGGTTGAGCACGTAGCCGTACGCTCCGACGGCGGCGATTGCGGCGATCGTCGCAGCGCAGGCTTCGGCAAGCCGCCGGCGCGGCAACACGACGGCGGCGAGCACGAGCAGCAGCGGAAACGCGTAGATCGCCGTCAGCTTCGTTGCGAGCGCGAGCCCCAGCGCGAGCGCTGCGAGCCACACCTCGGTGCGGCTACGGCCGAGGACGAGTGCGGCAGCCGCGACGACGAAGGACGCCGCAAGGAGGTCGTTCTGTGTCGTCACCGACTGGAGCGCGACCAGGGTCAAAGTCCCCGAGAGCAGCGAGGCGAACAGAGCGGCCGCCTGGTCGAATCCGACCCGGCGAGCGATCGCGTACACGCCGACGAGCGAGGCGAGCTCTGCCACCAATTGGGGTAGGGCGGCGACCGTGTCCCGACCCAGGAACGCGAACGTCCAGAGGATCTCGAGCTCGCTCCCCGGCTGAAGGGCGTTGATCCGAGCGGTCGCAGGGTCTGGGACGTACTCGACGCGGCCGCGCTGGAGCCACTCGACGGCGCGGGGGAGGTGGTAGGACATCGAGTCCCAGTTGTTCGGGGGCGTCGCGACGATGATGAAGAGCTGATAGACCACGGCGCCGCCGACGATCGCTGCGAGCGCGGTGACGATCCGGTGACGGCGCGCCGCTCTGCGAAGGTCGACGTTCAAGCGCGGCGGGCGCGGCCGGCCGCGCCTGTGCCAGACGGCGAGCGCCGCGGCGAACACGACCGCCTGTCCAACGCCGTAGCCAACCGCCCCGACCGCGCTCACGAGCGAGAGGACCTCGGCGAGCACGATCAGCTCGGCCGATGCGAAGAGGTAGGCGGCGAGGATGAACGACGGCACCGAGCGCAGGCGGAGCGAGCACGCGGCGGCCAACGCGGTCGCCGCGAGGGTCAGTGAGGCAAGAAGGAACGCGAGCCACGCCACCGGCAGCGAATTGTGTCAACCTGGCCCGCGTGTATCAGGTCACCGGCCGCCGGAGAGCACGTTCGGTGCTGCTCTGGGTAGGGCTTCTCGTCAGCGCGCTACTCACCTATGTCGCGATCCGCGGCGTCGACTTCGGTCTGCTCCGCCAGGCGCTCGCCGAGTCCAACTACTGGTGGCTCCTGCCGGCGCTGGCGATGCTGGCGATCGGCGTCACGGTCCGCGCCCTACGGTGGCGATTCCTCTTCAGACGCGAGACGAGGCCGCCGTTCCGCGCTGCGCTGAGCGCGTTGCTCGTCGGACTGCTGTTCAACAACATCCTGCCGGCGCGAGCCGGCGAGGCCGCCCGGGTCGTGGTCCTGAATCAACGGCAGGGGACGTCCCGCGTGGAGGCGGTCGGCACGCTCGTGCTCGAGCGCGCGCTCGACGTGCTCTGCCTGCTCTTGCTCCTCTTCGCGATTGTGCCCTGGCTGCCGCCGGTGTCGTGGCTCGGGCCTGCGCTCGTGATCGCGATCGCGATCACGGTTGTCCTCGCATCTGCGGCGTGGATGCTCGGCCGCTGGGGCGCGCGGCCGTTGCAGGCGGCAACGCGGCCGCTCGCGGCACTGGGGCTGGTCGGCAGGAGTCGCGCCGAAGCGGCCGGCGCGAACCTGGCACAGGGGCTGGTCGCCCTGCGCGATTGGCGGCTACTGACGACCGGGATCGCGCTGACGACGCTCTCGTGGCTCTGCCTCGGGCTGTCGATGTGGTTCGTGCTCCGCGCGTTCGCGCTCGGGCTCTCGCCGGTCGCGGGCCTCCTCGTCGCGATCGCGGTCAACTTCGGGATGATCCTGCCCTCGTCTCCTGCGGCTGTCGGCGTCTTCGAGGCCGCGGTGCTGGTGGCGCTGAGCGCCTACGGAGTGCCGAAGGAGCAGGCGTTGGGCGTCGCCGTCGTCGCCCACGTGCTCAACTTCGCACCTTTCATCATCGCCGGATCCCTCGTTCTCCACGCCCATGCGGTCGCATTGCGGCGGCCGGAGGCGGCCACCTGACCCGATGGCGTGGCGGCTACGCGGGTACCGACTCCGGGATCGCTGAGACCGGCCAGGCCGCGCCGATCGCGAGCTCGTCGGCGAGCGCCGCCACCACCTCGGGGTCGAACTGGCTGCCCGAGCAGCGCGCGAGCTCGGCGATCGCCTCGTCGTCTGTGAGCCGGCCGCGGTAGACCCGGTCCGACGTCATCGCGTCGTAGGCGTCGGCGACGAAGATGATCCGGGCGCCGAGGGGGATCTCCTCGCCTCCGAGGGCGTCGGGATAACCGGTGCCGTCCCAGCGCTCGTGGTGATGGAGGACCCAGTCGGCGACGGGGTCGACACCGAGGCTCTCGAGCATCCGATAGCCGATCTGGGGATGGCGCTCGAGCACGAGCCGCTCGGTCTCGGAGAGCGGGCCCGGCTTGCGCAGGATCTCCTCCGGGATCGCGAGCTTGCCCAGGTCGTGCAGGCTGGCGGCAAGGCGTGTCAGCTCGATCTGCTCGCGATCGACACCGAGTCGCGTCGCGATCCGGGCGGCGAGGTCGGAGACCCGCTCCGAGTGCGAGCCCGTATAGGCATCGCGCGCGTCGACGGCCTTCGCGAGGCTCGCGGCGGCGCGGAAGCGGGCGGCGCGGTCGGGGCCGGCGGCGAGCCGCTTCAGCTCGGCGATTTCGACCACGTCCGGCCGGTAGACCCGCGTCTGGTTCTTGCCGTACTCCTTCGCCCAGTAGAGAGCGCTGTCGGCACGGCGCACGAGCTCGTCGCGGCCGACGTCGTCGAGCGGGGCGGTCGCGATGCCTGCGCTGACGGTGGCCAGCCCGGCCGGCGGTAGGTCGGCGGACGAGATCCGCTCGATGATCGCCTCGGCCGCGATGCGGGCGCCCTCCTCGTCCCGGCCGGGAAGCAGGATCGCGAACTCGTCGCCGCCGAGCCGGAACGCCTCGCCGCCCTGGCGCAGGTTCGTCGCCAGCTGGGCGAGCACCTTGTCGCCGCCCGGATGGCCGAAGCGGTCGTTGATCTTCTTGAAGTCGTCGATGTCGACGAGGCAGAGGCTGAGCGGATACCCCTGCGCCTGCGAGTCGGCGAGCTCGCGCTCGAGCCGGTCGTGGAAGTGGCGGTGGTTGCCGAGCCCCGTCAGCGGATCGGTGAGCGCCAGGCGCATCGCGCGCAGCTCACGAAAGGTGGAGCGCTGGTAGAGCGCGATTGCGAGCAGCGGCCCGACGAGCGCGGCCGAGAGGAAGGGCGAGCGCTGCCAAAGGATCACAAGCATCAGCGCCGCCGACGCCATCAGCGCGAACGGCATGCTCGTAACCGCAACGCTCGTCCGCGCGACGGTCCTGAACGGCTTGTGCGCGCTGACGCCGACCACGAGGCTGATCAGGATCAGGTTGACGGTGTAGAAGGCGAAGGCCGCGACGATCACCTGCGCGAAGACGAGCCCCGCCTCGTCGCCCCGCAGCGGGGCGATCGCCGTGCCCGAGACGGCGGCGGCGATCGACATCACGGCCGCGTTGTAGGTGACGCGGATCGGCGGGCGATGCTCGAACAGGTGCATGATCGGCGCCGCCATGCCGACCACGACGCCGGCCTGCCAGCCGTAGAGCACGATCGCGGCCGTGCAGAAGACGAAGCCGAGCGAGACGCCGCCCGTGTCGATCCCGTCGAGCGGGACCGGGTAGCGCTCTGCGAGCGTCGACGCCGCCAGCAGCCCGGCGATCCCGGCCAGCGTGGCGAGGTCGCGAGGCGAGACCGCAAACCAGACCGCGGCCGCTACAGCGACCCCGAATCCCAGCAGCCCGACCGGCAGAACGACCGCCGCGAGCCGCGGGGGCAGCTTTCCCCCCGGACTCACTACGCGGTCCCCACCAGCGCGGCGTCTACCAACGCGGTGTCACCAACCCCAGGTGAAGCGTTCCCAACCCCAGTTCCCGATCGCCATGGCGACAGCCGCCAGCGCGACGAGAACTCCAACCAGTCGTCCGTTTCTCCACTGCAGCATTTCCGTGCCCTCCCGTTGGCGGAACGTCAGGACTCGGGATGATGAACGGCGGCCAACAGCCCGTAATCCCTCGAAAAGGTGATTTCACGTGTGCCGAGTCACAAGGGTCGGACTAGGCTACGGCCCGTGTCCGCCACGATCGAGCCCGAGCCGCCGGAGGAGGAGCGCGACGCGATCCTCGCAGCGCTCGACCGCTCCGTTTCGGCGGACTCCTGCTGGGCGGTGACGGCCCTGGTCGAGGGCGTCGAGGACGGCGAGCTCGACCCGTAACCAATCCGCGGCCGCCGCCGTTTTAGGAGCACTATGTGCTGCCGCTGTGGAGATCATCCCGCCCGCTCCGCCGAAGAACCGTTCTGCCCGATCTGCGTCATCTCGATCAAGGTCGAGGTCGCACGCGGGCTGACGCAGCTCGCCGGCTACCTGAACGCCTGGGCCGCCTTCGGCGACTGGTGTAGCGAGCGCCAGGCCGCCTAGCGCCGACGCCGTCTGCGGATCGACTTCTCGCACCTCGAGTGGGATGATTCGCGTGTGTCGCGCGGGTCGCTTGCGGCGACGGCTCTGATCGGACTCTGTCTGGCCGCGCCGAGCGCGAACGCCCGCTCGTCTGCGCCGTCGGTGACCAAGCCGCAGGCGATCGCCGCCGTCCGCGCGGTCCTCCGCGCGAAGGCATCGGTGTGCGGGCTTCGGATCAGCCGGATCACGGCGACCCGTGCCGGAAGCGGCTGGCGGGTGGTCGCCGCGACTTCAGGGAAGACCAGCGGCGTGTCTCGCTGGAGCGTCGCCCGCAAGCCGACGCCGCTCAACCCGCTCGCCCGCCGGATCGTCGCGGGCTGCCCGGCGCCGAAGCCGCCGCAGGAGCCTGCCGTCCCACCGGCTCCGGCCCCGGGGGCGCCCGCGACGTACGTCTTCGGC
>DATMEO010000176.1:0-13955 GCA_035556515.1 Gaiellaceae bacterium | reverse complement strand
ACGCGGATGCAGTCGTTCAAGAGCGGGATCAGGACGCGGTTGACGACGAACCCGGGCGTGTCGTGGCAGCGGATCGGCGTCTTCCCGATCCGCTCGCCGAGCGCGAACGCCGCCTCGAAGGGCTCGTCCGCGGTCAGCTCGGCGCGGACGATCTCGACGAGCGGCATCAGCGGGGCCGGGTTGAAGAAGTGCATGCCGACGATTCGGCCCGGCGTCGACGTGGCCGCCGCGATCTCGGTCACCGAGAGCGCGGACGTGTTCGTGGCCAGGACGGCATCTGGGCGGCAGATCTGCTCGAGCTCAGAGAAGAGCTCTCGCTTCGGCTCGAGCTCTTCGACGATCGCCTCGATCACGACGTCGCAGTCGGCGAAGGCGTCGAGGTCGGTCGTCAGCGAGAGGCGGCTCATGGCGCCGTCGCGCGCGCCCTGCTCGAGCTGCCCCTTCTCGACTTTGCGGGTGAGGAAGTGGCCGATCCGGTCGCGCGCCTGCTCGCCGAGCTCGGCCGTGACCTCCCGACCGACGGTGTCGATCCCCGCCTCGACGCAGAGCTGCGCGATCCCGGCGCCCATTGCCCCGAGCCCGACCACGCCGATCTTTCGGATCTCCCCCATCGGCGGCCGATCCTACAGCGGCCGCCTGGCCCGCCACGATCAACCGCGGCGTCCGCATAGACTCGACGCGTGAGCTCAGCCTTCGGCGTCGTCTTGCGCGTCCTTGGAATCGGTGCCCTTGTGGCCGGCGGGCTTGCAGTTGCGATCGCGGTACTGATCACGGCAATCCTGATCGGCCCCCTGATTTTCTGGCTCGCTTGGAACGTGCTGGACTTCGCGGCCGCGGTGGGCCTTCCCGAGCTGGGCTTCTGGGCGATCGTTCTCGCGACGCTGTTCCTCGTCCTCGGCTGGTTCGGCAAGGTCGTGATCACGGCGATCGTCTTCCTCTTCGATCCCTCCTGGTTCCAAGGTGCCGCTGAGGTTCGCTGGCCGGAGCCGACGTTCCGCAACTTCGTCGCCGTCGCCCTGCTCGCCCTGTTGGCGTCGCGACCGCACGCGCATGCGCACGAGCGCACCCGCCGGACGACCGCGCCTGACCTCTAGACCCGCTCGACGACCGCTGCGATCACCTGACTTTGGGCGGCGGCGGCCGGAGGTACCGGCAGACCGCGCCTACGGATCACGGCGAGGCTCGTCGCGGCGCGAGTCCGCGCCGTAGAGCAATGCGAGGGGCCCGACCACGAGGATGAAGACGATCACGACGACGCTCATGCTCGAAGCATGGGCGACTTGCTCTATTAGAGCAAGTCGAGTTATTCTCCATATCGATCATGGAATCTGATAGCTGGCTCGGCGTCGAGCTCCGTCATCTCGCTGCCCTGGAGGCCGTGGCGCGCGAAGGCACGTTCGGCCGCGCAGCCGCTTCGCTCGGCTACACGCAGTCCGCGATCAGCCAGCAGATCCAGACGCTCGAGCGGCTCGTCGGCGAGCGCCTACTGGAGCGACCCGGCGGGCCGCGCGCCGTCTCGCTCACCGAAGCCGGCCGGCTGTTGCTCCGCCACGCCGAGGCGATCGTCGCCCGGCTGCACGCGGCGCAAGCGGACATGGCCGCGCTCGCGCAGGGCCACGGCGGCCGGCTCCGCATCGGCACGTTCCAGAGCGTCGGCGCACGCGTGCTGCCGGCGGTGATGCGCCGCTTCGCGGTGGCGTGGCCGCAGGTCGAGGTCGAGCTGACCGAGTCGGCGTCCGACGAGGAGCTCGTTCGGCTCGTCGAGCGTGGCGAACTGGACCTCGCGTTCGCGATGCCGCCGCTCCTTGACGGTCCCTTCGACGCGGCCGAGCTGCTCGCCGATCGCTACGTCCTGCTCGTTCCCGCCGAGCACGAGCTGGCCGGCCTCACCCGCGCGAGCCTCGCCGACGTCAGCGACCTGACACTGATCGGCAACCGGGCCTGCCGTAGCACCGCCCTTGCCGAGGGCGAGCTCTCGCAGCGCGGGGTCGCGGTCGACGTCGCGTTCCGCTCGGACGACAACGGCACTGTCCAGGGCCTCGTCGGAGCCGGCTTCGGCGTCGCGCTCGTGCCACTGCTCGCGACCGACTGCAACGACGAACGGATCCGCGTGCTCGAGCTCGATCCTGAGATCCCGCCGCGGCGGATCGCGCTCGCCTGGCATCGCGACCGTCATCGCTCGCCCGCCGCGCGTGCGTTTGTCGACGTCGCCCGCGAGGTCTGCGCCGAGGTCGGCGCCTCGCTCGCACCCGTCGCCGCCTAGACGACGGGCTTGTGTCTATCAGTCACAAGCTCCTCAGCAGCCGCGTAACCATGCGTGCTCCGAGGGCTTGTGTCTATCAGTCACAAGGCTGCCCGAGCGATCGCGGTGCGCGCGGCGGTGAACTGCTCCTCGTTCAGCCGGATGTACGAGTGCCGCCAGATCGAGCTCGGGAAGATGCCGACCTCCTCCGCCGGGATCGACCGGTCGAGGTCGTCGAGCGCGAGCAGTGGTCGGATGCCGAACGACCAGCGCCAGCGGTCGCGCTCCGGATCCTCCTCCGGGTCCGACGTCACCTCGACAACCGCGAAGACCGCCTGCCAGACGCTGGCGTAGCAAATCGCGAGGTCTTCCTTGGCCACGGTCGGTCTCCGCGTCGAGGAGTGGCGTTCGAGCGCGAAGCCCGTCGCAGGGAGCGGCCGCTCGCCTCGGCCGCGGACGAGCAGCCAGCGCTGGCTCAGAGGCGTTCGACGACCGTGGCGATCGCCTGGCCGAAGCCGATGCACATGCACGCGATCCCGTAGCGCGCCTCGCGGCGCTCGAGCTCGTTCAGCAGCGTCGCTGTGACTCGGGCGCCCGTGGCGCCGAGGGGATGGCCGAGCGAGATGCCGCCGCCGTTCGGGTTGATGTCGCCGAACCGGTCCTCGAGACCCGCGTCATGCGCGAACTGGAGCACGACCGACGCGAACGCCTCGTTCACCTCGATCACCGCGATGTCGTCCCACGTCAGGCCCGCCTTCGCGAGCGCCTTGCGGCAAGCCTCGGGATTCCCGTGCAGCATCCGGTACGGGTCGACGCCGGCAAGGCCGAACGAGACGAAGCGCGCACGGGGCTCGAGACCCAGGCGCGACGCCGCGGACTCACTGGTCACGAGTACCGCAGCGGCGCCGTCGACGATCTGGCTCGAGTTGCCGGCGGTGACGACGCCGTCGGGCAGGAATGCGGGCTGGAGCGAGGCGAGCTTCTCGGCCGATGTGTCGCGCCGCGGCGCCTCGTCGACGGCGAACAGCACGGCCGCGCCGGCCGCTCCCACCTCGACCGGGACGATCTCGTTCTCGAACCGTCCCTCGTCGATCGCGGCGATCGCGCGCCGGTGCGACTCGAGCGAGAAGGCGTCGAGCGCATCGCGCGAGAGGTTCCACTCGGACGCGAGCGCCTCGGCCGAGATCCCCTGCGGCACGATCTGCCAGCGCTCGGTCAGCTTGTCGGAGAGATCGCCGCCGTTCGAGCCCATCGGGACGCGCGACATCATCTCGACACCCGCCGAGACGACGACATCGAGCTGGCCGGCCCAGATCGCGGCCGCGGCGTTGAAGTTGGTCTGCATCGAGGAGCCGCACTGGCGGTCGACGGTCGTGCCGCAGACGGTCTCGGGCCAGCCGGCGACCATCGGCGCCATCCGGCCTATGTTCCAGCCCTGCTCGCCGATCTGGGTGACGCAGCCCATCTGGACGTCCTCGACCTCGGCCGGATCGAGGTCGTGGCGCGCGACGAGGCCGTTCAGCACCTGGCCGGCGAGCTCGTCGCCGCGCGTGCCGGCGAGCGAGCCGTTGCGACGCCCGATCGGGCTGCGAACCGCACCGACGATCAGCGCGTCCGTGGCCATAGGAGGAGCATAGACTCACCGGGTGGCCACGACAGCCTCCGAGAAGAAGCTGTTGATCGCGGGCGAGTGGGTCGAGACCGGCGACTGGGTCGAGGTGCGTTCGCCCTACTCCGGCGAGACCGTCGGCCGGGTCGCGAAGGCGGGTGCTGCCGAGGCGCGGCGCGCCGTCGACGCCGCCGAGACGGCAATGCGGGAGCCGCTCCCGGCCCACAAGCGCGCCGAGATCCTCGTGCGCGTCGCCGGCCACCTCGGCCGCCGCCACGAAGAGGTCGCGCAGACGATCGCCGCCGAGGCAGGCAAGCCGCTCAAGGCCGCCCGCGTCGAGGCATCCCGGGCGATGTCCACCTTCACCTTCGCCGCGGTCGAGGCACGGAAGCTCGCCGGCGAGACGATCCCGATGGACGCATCGCAGGCCGGCGCCGGGAAGCTCGCGTTCACGCTGCGCCGGCCGATCGGCGTCGTCGGCGCGATCTCGCCGTTCAACTTCCCGCTCAACCTCGTCGCGCACAAGATCGCACCGGCGCTCGCGGCCGGCTGTGCCGTCGTGCTCAAGCCTGCATCGCAAACGCCGTTCTCGGCGCTCCTGCTCGCGGAGCTCGAGACCGAGGCGGGGCTCCCGCCCGGCTGGCTGAACGTGCTGGTCGGGCCTGCGTCGGAGATCGGCGACGTCCTCGTCGAGGACGAGCGCGTGCGTGCGATCACCTTCACCGGCTCGGGCGAAGTGGGTTGGAAGCTCGCCGAGCGGGCGCCGCGCAAGCGCGTCAAGCTCGAGCTCGGGAACGCGACGCCGGTGATCGTCGAGGCCGACGCCGACCTCGACGACGTCAGCACGCGGCTCGCCGCGAACGCGTTTTCCTTCGCCGGCCAGAGCTGCATCTCGGTGCAGCGAATCTATGTCCAGCACGGCGCCTACGACGAGCTCGTCTCGCGCTTCGTCCGGAAGGTGGAGGCCCTCGTCCTCGGCGACCCGCTCGACGAGGCGACCGACGTCGGGCCGCTGATCGACGCCGGCTCGCGCGATCGCGTGCTCGAATGGATCGAGGAGGCGCGGGAGGCGGGCGCGGAGATCCTGACGGGGGGCACGATCGAGGAGGGGCTGATCCGGCCGACCGTGATCGCGAACGCAGCTCCTGAGCTCAAGGTCTCGTGCGAGGAGGTGTTCGGGCCTGTCTGCACGATCGCTCCCTACGACACGCTCGACGAGGCGATCGAGCTCGCGAACGGGACGCGCTACGGGCTCCAGGCCGGGATCTTCACCCGCGACCTGAAGACGGCGCTGAACGCCGTTCAACGGCTCGACTTCGGCGGCGTCACCGTCAACGAGGCCCCGACCTTCCGCGCCGACCAGATGCCGTACGGCGGCGTCAAGGACTCCGGCAATACGCGAGAGGGGCCGGCATACGCCGTCCGCGAGCTGACCGAAGACCGACTCGTCGTCATCGATCTCTAGACTCGGCGCCGTGGTGCGCTTTCCGCCCCTGCGACGGCTCCTGCGCCGAGATGAAGCGCGCCCCCGCCGTCGTCCCGCTCCGCCTGCGAGCGAGCTTCGGCGCGAGCGCCGCGCGCTGATGCGGCTGCGTGAGCAGAAGCTGCGCGACCTGGGCGGGCTCTCGCTCGAGATGTACCGCCGCGACCGGTTTCGGGAAGACCTGCTGCTCGAGCGCTGCGCCGAGCTGATCGGGCTCGAAGCGCGCATCCACGAGCTCGACGTGCTCCTCGGGGCGGCAAGCCGCGCGCCGGGCGTCCCGAAGACCGCGCGCTGCGAGTGCGGCGCGCCGCTGCTGTGGGGCTCCCGCTTCTGCGCCACCTGCGGCCGTCCCGTCGCCGAGGCGGCGGCCGACGCACGATGAACGCCGCCGGCCAGACGCATTGCCCGCACTGCAGTGCTCCCGCGCAGCCCGGCCAGGAGTACTGCCTCGAATGCGGCCGCCGTTTGGCGCACGAGCCGGCGGGGCCGGTCGCGCGCGCCTCGACGACCGTCGCCGAGCGGCACGACTGGGCCGGTGCCTGGCTCGTGCCGGCGCTGCTCGGGCTCGTGATCGCCGTGCTCGGCACCGGTGCCGCGATCGCGATCTCGGGAGACGGCGAGGAGGAGAGCGCCATCTCGACCGCGACCGGTGGCAGCCTGACCGTCACCGGCGGCACGCCGACGCTCACCGCGCCGGAGCCGACGACGGCACCGACCCAGACAACGGCGCCTGCGACGACCGCCCCACCACCGCCGCCGCCGGTGAACCCGGCCGCGATCTCCTGGCCCCGCGACCGCCGCGGCTGGACGATCGTCCTGCTCTCGCTGCCGCAGCAGAACGGCCGCGACGCCGCGAGCGCGCAGGCGACGAAAGCCCGCGACGGCGGCCTGCGCCGCGTCGGCGTGCTCGACTCGTCGCGCTACGCGAGCCTCCACCCGGGCTACTACGTCGTCTTCCAGGGCGTGTACGAGAACGAGGCCGAAGCCTCCTCCGCGCTCCAGCGTGCCCGCGCGGTCTTCCCATCCGCGTACCAACGTGAGATCGTGCCCTGACGAAAGGTGTAAGGAAATTGGGGTGCGGGCACACGCCCTCGCAAGCGACCCGTCCGGGGACCGGTGTGTTTCCTGGACGGAAAACTTATGTAAGCGACTTTGTAACAACACCGGGGAGTCCGTATACTCGGTCTCGACCACCCCGCCGAAACCCCGTTTTCGGCCTGACTGCGGGATAGAACAGGGAGCGATGAGCGCACAGATGGAAGCCCAACTCGTGCAATTGCAGGCCTGCATGTATCAGTATTCGAGAGCGATCTACCGCTCGATCAAGGATCTGATCGACCCGTACGCAGAGACTTCCGTCCAGCTCGAATCGCGCCGATCGGTGCTCGAGCAGTGCGAGCAGACGATGGAGCGGCTCGCCGCCGACCCGCACTACTTCGCCAAGCCCGACCGGGCGCTCTTCCAGGACATCCGGCGCTTCTTCCCGATCACGGCGCAGGCGCAGGTCGCCTGGGCGGTCAAGGAAGGGATCGCGGCGGCGGTCGGCTTCATCGAGGAGCAACTCGAGGCCGGCGCCCTCGATGGTGGCGTCGCCCGCTGCCGCGCGACCACCCGCAAAGGCAAGCCGTGCCAGCGGACACCGCTGCCCGAGCGCGACTACTGCCCCTCGCACCAGCACCTCGAGCGGTCCCTGGCCGCGGCGTAGCCCGATAAGCTCGCCCGGTGTCGCACGACACCGACAAGCTGATCCGTCAGCTCTCGCTGGTCGCCTTCCTGATGGCAGAGCGACGGCCGCTGACCGCGCGGGACGTGAAGGGGAACGTCGAGGGGTACTCGGAGATGTCCGACGAGGCCTTCGCCCGTCGCTTCTACTCCGACCGCGCCGAGCTGATCGCGCTCGGCGTCCCGCTCCATTCACAACGCGACGAGTTCACGGGTGAGGAGCTCTACACCCTCCGGTCGGAGAACTACTTCCTCGACGAGCTCGAGCTCGACGACGACGAGCTGGCAGCGCTCCAGACCGCGCTCTACATGCTCGAGGGAACGTTCGCCTACGCCGAGCCGCTGCGGCTGGCGCTGCAGAACCTGGCACTCGGGCGCCCCGGCTTCGACGACGCGCCGACAGAGACCGCAGCGAACGTCCAGGTGCGCGATCCCGACTACTCGCCCGAGATGGCCGGACGCCTCTCGAAACTGGAGTCGGCGATCTCGAAGCAGCGGACGATCAAGTTCAGCTACTGGTCGCCCCGGCGCGACCAGACGCGCGAGCGAACGCTCAACCCCTACGCCCTGCGGCGCGACCGCGGCACCTGGTACGTCGTCGGCCACGACCTCGACAACGACGACGTCCGCACGTTCCGCGTCTCGCGCGTGCGCAGCGACATCCGCTTCGCCACGCGCCGCGAGCGGGACTTCCGGCTGCCGGCGGACTTCGACGTCGATGCCTACCGCGTCGGCGAGGACTGGCAGCACGGCCCCGTCGCGGGGACGGCGAAGGTCGAGGTCAACGGCGACACAGCCTGGTGGGTGCACCGAACGCTGCACGAGGCAGGGGCGCTCGTGGACGGCGTCTTCGAGACCGAGTACGCGGCGATCGAGCCGCTCGCCGGCTGGGTGCTGCGCCAGAACGGCCGCGCCCTCCCGCTCGAGCCGGAGGAGTTGCGCGCCGCATGCGCCGAGGGCCTTCGACGGATTCGCGCCGCACATGAGGCCGAGCCGCCGAAGCTGGCACGGGAGAAGGCGATCGTGGTCTCGCCCGACGGCCTCGAGCGGCCGGCGCCGGCCGTCGCGCCCGAGCGGTTCGGCGTTCTGCAGGCGCTCCTCGCCTACCTGCTCGCCGCCTGCGGCGACAGCCGCGACGCAGAGCTCGACGCCAACGACCTGGCCGTCCGCTTCCACATCCCGCGCGAGGAGCTCCAGGATCACCTCTCGCTGCTCAACCTCGTCAACTTCGGCGGCGGCTGCTACACGGTCTACGCCGAGCTCGAGGGCGACTCGGTCCGCGTCGACAAGGAGTTGTACGGCGACGTCTTCCGGCTCGCGCCGCGCCTGACACCGCTCGAGGCGCGCGCGATCAGGCTCGCGCTCGACATCGTCGGACCCACGATCGCGGCCCAGGTGCACACGCCGCTCGACCGCGTCCGCAAGAAGCTCGAGGACACGTTCGGGCAGTTCGAGGATCACCAGACGCCGGAGCCGCGCGCCGAGCTCGACGAGGAAGAGCTTGTCGCGACGCTGTCACGCGGGATCGCGGAGCGCCGTGTCGTGGCGATCGACTACATGAAGGACGGCGACGAGACGCCGTCCGAGCGGCTCGTCGAGCCGTACACGTTCGAGCGCGTGCTCCCGAACTGGATCATCCACACCTGGGACCGATCCTCCGACGGCGAGCGCTCGTTCCGGCTCGACCGGATGCGGTCGGCGCGGCTCACCGACGACCGCTTCGAGCCGCGCGACGGCTTCGACCCGCACTTCCTCGAGGACGCCCACCAGGTGCGCGTCCGCTACGGGAAGCCGGTCGCCCGCTACCGCGTCGAGCGCGGCGCGACGCGGCTGACCGACGGGTCGGCGCTCGCGACCCTGCGCGTCGGTACGCGCGACTGGCTGATCAGCGAGATCCTGGCCGATCGCGGCGAGGCGGTCGTGCTCGAGCCGGCCGACGTCCGGCCCGCGATCGCGAAGCGCGCGGCAGAGCTCCTCAAGGAGCTCAAGCTCACGCGCGTCAAGCTCCCGGGTTAGCTCACCGGAAGGCGCAATGTGAACACGGCGCCTTCGCCGGACGTCGAAGAGACGTCGAGCGAGCCACCGTGAGCCTCGGCGAAGGAGCGTGAGAGGAAGAGCCCGAGCCCCGTGCCCGGCTTCGCCGACCCGGTTGCGCGGCCGAACTTCTCGAAGATCTGTTCGTGGTGCTCGGGGCGAATCCCGGGGCCTGTGTCGCGGACATGGACGACCACGTGGCCGTCGTCGGCGCCCGCGTCCACGATCACCTCGCCGCCCGAGTCGGAGTACTTGATCGCGTTCGAGATCAGGTTGTCGACGAGCTGGCGCAGCCGCTCCGCATCGCCGCGCACGGTCGGCAGCGCCGCGGGCAACTCCGCTGAGAGCCGTACCTCGTCCTGGCCGATCTCCGCGGCCGCGACGGAGTCGCGCAGCACCTCCGCGAGGTCGACGTCGTCGAAGCGATACCCGAAGGTACCGGCCTCGATCCGGGACGTGTCGAGCACGTCCCCGACGAGAGCCGCCAGCCTCGTCGTCTCGTCCGCGATCACGGCCAGAAACGCCTCTCGCTGCTCCGGGCGCAACTCGCGCCAGCGCGCCTGCAGCGTCCTCGCGGAACCGATCACCGCCGCCATCGGGCTGCGTAGCTCGTGGGAGACCATCGAAACGAAGTCGGCTCTGAGCGAGGAGAGCCGCCGCACCTCGTCGACGGTCGCGCGCTCGGCCTCGTAGGTGCGCAGGTTCTGGACGGCTGTTGCGACCAGCCGACCGAGGAGCGTCACGAGCCCCACCTCCTCCTCACGGAACGACCCAGGCTCGGTGCGGGCGACTGCGAGGGCCCCGATCGAGCGCGTGCCGAGCTGAAGCGGCGCGAGCACTCGCGCGCGAACGCCGAGCGCCAGCAGGCCAGCCTCCTCCGCATACCGCTGCTCGGCAATGTCCTCGCGGTAGATCGTGCGCCCCTCCGTGATCACCGCCTCGAGGATCGAGCCCGGCACCGTGATCGCGGTTCCCGGCTCCAGGTAGTCCTCGGCTCCGACGCCGGCGGTCGCCATCACGCGCGCGCCGCCTCCCTCCGCGAGCAGGATCGCGGCACGGTCGAAGGGGAGCAGGCTCCGCAGCTCTCGCACGAAGGCGGCGAAGGCCTCGTCGAGGTCGAGCGACGACCCGAGTGCGCGGGCGGCACGGCTCGTCGTTTCGAGCAGGTCGACGCGGCGGCCCAGCTCGTCGCGGAGCCGCTCCGCCTCTGCGGCTCGGTGCTCGGCGTCGCTTGCCTGGCCGCGCTCCATGTCGACCAGCCGGCCGACGACGGCGCCGAGCGCGAGCGCGACGACGACCCGAAGGACGAGCGCGTCGTAGCGGATCGTCGTGCCGAACTCTTCATGCCGCCAGTAATCGAGCGCGAGCAGGATCGGCAGCGTCGCCGCTCCTACGATCAGCCCGCCAACGAGTCGGAAAAAGAGCGCGGCCTCGAGGACGACGAGGAGCTGCAGCGACCGCAGCGGCTGGCCCGGCTCCCAGGCGAAGACGAACATCAGCGCGGACGTGAGCGCAAAGTCGGTCAGGACATTCAGCCCGGCGAGGTAGCGCAGCCGCCTGCGCCAGCGATACGAGAGCGCGAGCAGGAGGAGCGCGAGGCCGGCGTGGATGCCAAGCAACGTCCAGGCCGCCTGCTCGTACGCGCCCGTCGGGAAGTCGTCGCGGTCGAGCAGGATCTTGATCAGCAGCAGCGGCACGAGCGCGACGCGCACGAAGGAGATGCTCCGGATCAGCTTCACGATCCGGCCCGTTCGTCGATCCGGGCGAGCGCCCACTCGGCGTGCTCGCGCAGGAGCTCGTCCTCACCGGTCGCGTACGTGGCCACGGCCACTCGTTCGCGGCCGCCGCCGACATTCCCCGCGGCGACGAGCGCGTTCCGGCGCAGCCAGCGGGGATCGTTCCGCGGCACGTAGAGCCTGTCGTAGCGGGCGACCAGCTCGGCGCCGTCGGCCTCGAGCCAGTCCAGCAGCGAGACGGCCGGCTCCGCGCCGGCCGGCGGGTGCATCGCTGCTCGGCGCTTCTCGACGCCGCGGTTCCAGGGACAGACGTCCTGGCAGATGTCACAGCCGTACACGAACGCCCCGAGCTCTGTGCGGTAGTCATCCGGAATTGCGGCGGGAGCCTGCGTCCAGTACGAGAGGCACCGGGTCGAGTCGAGCGTCCCCGGCTCGTCGAGCGCCCCAGTCGGGCAGGCGTCGATGCAGAGCGTGCAGGAGCCGCAGCCCGCATCCAGGGGCTGGGAGGACGCGACGGCCTGGTCGCTGACGAGGGTTCCGAGCACGACCCACGAGCCGTGGCGGCGCGTGATCGCGAGCGTGTTCTTGCCATAGAACGCGACGCCCGCCCGCACGGCGCCCTCGCGGTCGACGTGGTCGTTCTCGTCGACGAGAACGCGGTAGCTGCCGCCCAGGCGGCGGCCGAGCGCGTCGAGCTTCTCGCGCAGGTCGGCGTAGCGGTCGGCCCACGTGTAGCGGGCGAGGCGACCCTCCCCCGGCCCCGGCTCGTCCGCGTCGGCGTAGTAGCAAAGCGCGGCCGAGATCACCGTGCGCGCGCCCGGGAGCAGGTGCTCGGGGTGGCACGAGACCTCCGGGCGCCGAGTCGTGAAGCCCATCGTCGCGAAGAGCCCCCGCTGCTTGCGCTCGCGGATGTGCCGCTCCGTCTCCTCGTAGGGACCGGCCGGCGCCGCGCCGATCGCGTCGAGCCCGAGCTCCTCGCCCAACAGGGTCAGCTCGGCAGCCGTCATGACAGGATTGTGCCCGTGCACGCGGTCCGGATCCACGAGGACGGAGGCCCTGAGGTGCTCCGCTACGAGGAGGTCGACGACCCGGTCGCGGGGCCGGGCGACGTCCTGGTCTCGCTGCGGGCGGCGTCGCTCAACCACCTCGACCTCTGGGTCCGCAAGGGCCTTCCCTCCGTCCCGAAGCCACGCATCCTCGGCGCGGACGGCGCCGGCATCCGCGTCGACACAGGCGAGCGCGTCGTCATCAACCCCGGTCTCGAGCACGGGAACGTGATTTCCGTGATCGGCGAGCACACCGACGGGACGCACGCGGAGCTGATCGCGGTCCCGGAGACGAACGTCTTCCCGCTCGCCGACGCGATCTCGTTCGAGACGGCCGCAGCCTTCCCGCTCGTCTACGAGACCGCGTTCAGGATGCTCGTCACGCGGGCGCAGCTACGGGCGGGCGAGTGGGTGCTGATCTGGGGAATCGGCGGCGGCGTCGCCACCGCGGCGTTCGAGATCGCCCGCGCGATCGGGGCGAGGACGCTCGTCACCTCCGGCTCGGACGCCAAGCTGGAGACCGCACGTGAGTGGGGTGCCGACATCGCCGTTCCCCACGCCGAGGCCGCGGCCGCGGCGAAAGAGCTCGGCGGCGTCGATCTCGTCGTCGAGACGGTGGGCGAGGCGACCTGGAAGGACTCGCTCGCGGCGGTCAAGGCCGGCGGCAGGGTCGTCGTCTGCGGCGCCACGAGCGGCCCCAACCCGCCGGCGCAGCTGCACCGCTTCTGGTGGAAGCAGCTGACGATCTACGGCTCGACGATGGGAACGCGCGAGGACTTTCTCGGCGCCTACGGGCTCGTCAGCTCCGGGCGCGTGCGCGTGCACGTCGACTCGACGTTCCCGCTCGCCGAGATCCGCGCCGCGCACGAGCGGCTGGAAGCCGGCGAGCAGCTCGGCAAGATCGTGCTCACGATCCCCGGCTGAGCGGCCGATCACGGGAGCGATGGCGCTCCTCGTCCGGTATCGCATCTCGCTCGTGCTCGTCCTCGCCGCGTCCGCGGCGGTCGCCGGCGTCTTCGCGTTCGCTCGGCCGACGTACGACCGCGAGCGCGGGAGCGAGATGCTCGACGTTGCCGAGCTGCACCACTATCCGCTCGCGGAGGTGAAAGCAGCCTTCGCGAAGCAGGGGCTGCCGCTGCGCTACGACAACGCGCCTTCGGAGCCGCTGTGGCTGAGCTCGACTTCGCGACCATGGTCCACGGACGCTTTCTACGTGCATTACGTCGCGTCAAGCACGGGGAGGCTGAGCTGGGGCCCCGAATACGACGACGTCTGGGAGGCGCGGCTCGGCAACGTGCGCGTCCACTACGGCGGTCACGACGACGCCATGCTGGCACGGATCAAGTCCGCGGTGGACGAGCTCCGTTAGCCGAAACTCTGCGTCGCGCGGCTCTAATCCAGCGTTACGTCCGGCTGGCTCCGGGTGCTCTACTCCGACATGCGATGCGCGACCTGGTACTTCCCTACCGACGTGCGCTGCCCGGGAGTGTCGCTGGCCGGCATGGCGCTCAACGCTGCGTCGCCGCGCGCGTAGTCGTCCTCGTTCTCGAAGAAGAGAATTACGACTGACTTCTCGTTCTCAGGGTCGTTGAGGACGATGATCTCCTGTGCCGGCACGTCGTCTGGCCGGTCGCTCTCCTGCATTCGACTCTGCATCTCCGCCATGCGTTCGGCGCTGACGCCGTCGAAGGACACGACTCGTGCGAGCGGCATGACTGCCTCCCTTCATCGAGGGGTTCGGCGTGACTCTAGACCTTCTCCGACTGCGGTGACAGAGGGGCGAGCCGCGTGCGGCGGCGCGCCGTTAGTCTGCGCGGCTGGGACGCGAGGGTTTAGGGGCCTCGATGCGACCGCAAGTAGACGAACGTTAGCGGCTCGAGCTGTGAGCCGGTCTCGGGCTGCAGGCCGCGCGTAGCATTGCGCTAAAGGAGGGGGCAAGTGGCGCTTCCGCAAGGCGAACCCAACGAGGTCGTCGTCCGCGACAGTCCCGAGCAGAACCGCTACGAGGCGTTCGTCGGTGGCGCGCTGGCCGGCTTCGCGGAGTACCACGTCCAGCCTGGCTTGATCACGGTGCTGCACACCG
>DATMEO010000175.1:0-13089 GCA_035556515.1 Gaiellaceae bacterium | reverse complement strand
GGCCAGGACACCAAGGTGCCGCATCTCTCGTATATCGGCGACGCAGAGATCGGAGAGGGAACCAACATCGGCGCAGGATCGATCACCGCGAACTTTCCGCATCGGCCGGGCCAGCCCAAGGGAAAGACGTCGATCGGGAGCAACGTCCGCGTAGCAGTGGACACTATGTTCGTTGCTCCGGTCACTGTTGGCGACGATGCGTGGACGGCGGCCGGCGCCGTCATCACCGACGACGTCCCCGCAGGCGCGCTCGCCGGCTTCCCGCCCAGGCAGGTCAACAAGGAAGGACGCGGTGGAAAGCGGGACGATTGAGCAGGCGTTGCCCGGTCTCGAGGGAGCGGGCGCGACTGCACCCCAACTCGTGGTCGGTCGTGCCGTGGCGCTGACGCCCACGAAGCGGCTCGCGGTCGTCTCCGGTAGCTCGCACCCGGAGCTCGCGACCAAGATCGCAGGCCATCTTGCGGTCGAGCTGACGAGGGTCGAGCGGGCGACGTTCGCGGACGGCTCGCCGTACTTCCGCTTCGAGGACTCCGTCCGCGGCGCGGACATGTTCATCGTCCAGACGGCCGCGCCCTCGATCGGCGAGCACCTGATGGAGCTGCTGATCATGGTCAACGCCGCCAAGCTGGCGTCCGCGAAGCGGATCACGGCCGTGATCCCCTGGTACTTCTACGCGCGCCAGGACAAGAAATCGCGGCCGCGCGAGCCGATCACCGCGCGCCTCGTCGCCGACCTGCTGGAGACCGCGGGTGTCGACCGCGTGATCACGATGGACCTGCACGCTGGCCAGGTGCAGGGCTTCTTCCGGATCCCTGTCGACCACATGGTTGCGGTGCCGATGTTCGCGCAGCACATTCGCGACTATCTCGGTCCGGAGGTCGAGCGGGTGGCGGTTGCGCCCGACACCGGCCGGGCGAAGCTCGCCGGCCATTTCGCCGAGATGATCGGCGGCGGTCTCGTCGTCCTGAACAAGGAACGCCCGGGACACAACCAGGCGAAGGTGACGGGCGTGATCGGCGATGTCGCCGGCAAGGTCGCCGTCATGACCGACGACATCATCGACACCGCCGGCACCCTCTGCGCCGGGGCCGAAGCACTCCGCGAGGCGGGAGCAACCCGCGTGATCGCGTGTGCGACACACGCTCTCTTCAACGACCCGGCCCTGCAGCGGATCGCCGACAGCGCCTTCGAGAAGGTCGTCGTCACCGACACCGTGCCGGTCAACCACCTGAAGAAGCCGCCCAACATCGAGGTGCTCTCGATCTCCGGCCTGCTCGCCGAGACGATCCAGAACGTCTTCTCCGACGACTCCGTCTCCGCGATCTTCGCCGGCGAGAACCAGCTCTTCTAGGCAGATCCGCTCAACCGGGCCATCTGCTCAGAATTGCGGAAGGCACAAAGCAGTGAACGGTTCGGTGCGCTGCCGGCTAGGGCTCGCGCCAACGAACCTGACCAGTACGGGCGCGAGCCCTCAGCCAGCGGACCCCTAGACCGCACGTAGGCGGGACCCCCCGTCCCGTCTACTAGTGCAACGCTGGGCGCTCGACAGCGGATACGGCGCAAGACACCTCAGCGAATGAGGAGTCGGAGTACGAGCAGGATCGCGATGCCCGTGACAACGAACCAGAGCGTTTGCGTGAGAGAAGGTCTGCGACGACCTCGTTTTCTTCCGGGCTCGAGATAGGGCACGACGTTGGAAACGTCGTTCGCGCTCAGAACGGTGCGTGTGCCTCGTGCTCGCGGGCGCCGGGAAGAAGGAAGGGCCGAGTCGGCTGCGGCATCGACTCGGCCCTGCAATCCCGCCCAACGTTGCTCCAGTCTAGTCGCTGGTGCGCGAGCGCACTCGCCTCGAGCATCTCGTCACAGCGCTCTCGAGAGCCCTCATCTGCTTCGCGGATCGAGGTGCTCGACGGATTCGCCGGCCTCACCCGATTTGCGAACGACCCAGTAGGAATCTTCCTCGGCAACGAGGTCCTCGACCTCTGGGGTGTAGTGGAGCGGGAGCACGATGAACGTCTTTGGATCCGAGCGGATGGCCTCGTACTCGCGCAGCGACATCACGACTCGGAATGTGCAGTCGGCGTTCGCGCACTCGCAGACAAACTCGTATGGGACATTGGGCCCAAGTTGATGAGCGACAGCCTCAACCCGTTCGTTGACTTCCCGAAAGAACGCCTCGTTCTGCGCCATCCGACGTTCGCGCTCGTCCACCGCAGCAGGGTAGAGCACTCCGGCGACTGCCGTACCACCGCTCGCCTCAGTCGTTGCCGGGGCTGTTGCAGGGACGGGCTGCCCGACCTCGAACTGTGGAGCCGGCGCGCGTCCGGTAGCGACCGAGCCGCTCGAGCTGCGTCGCCCAGTGCGGACGCTCGCGGTTCGATCGCCGTGGGGATGTGGGCAAGCACTCCCTGCCGGCGCGCGCCCCCCAGCGCTCACGCCTGCGGCGGTTGAAAGTCGCGGCTCGGGGAACGCCGGATCCCATGCTGCTCCCGCCCAAGCTGCTCGGCCTGATCTACGTCGCGATCGGCATCTTCGTCGCCGCGTCCAAGGATTACCTCGACAACCTCGAGACGCTCAAGCGCGTCCTCTCGGCGATCCTCGCGATCCTGCTCTGGCCGCTCTTGCTCCTCGGCATCGACCTTCGCATCACCTAGCGCCAAGTAACAGACTGTTACTTGGCGTGCGCTACAATCCGCCGCCGTGGCCGGCGACAGATTTCGTCTCGAGGTGAAGGATCGGACCGGGCTCGGCACGCCCGAGTCTCGGCGCCTGCGCAAGCAGGGCTTCATTCCGGGCGTCCTCTACGGCAGGTCGACCGCGCAGGCGTTCGCCGTCGGCGAGCGAGAGCTCCGCGCCGCGCTGACCGGCCCTTCCGGGCTGCATGCCGTGCTCGACGTCGTGCTCGAGGGCCAGACGACCGAGCACCCGTCGATCCTGAAGGAGTACCAGCGGGATCCGATCCGGGGCCACGTCCGCCACATCGACCTCCAGGAGGTGCGGCTCGACGTCGCGATCCAGGCGACCGTCAACGTCCACCTGTACGGCGCCGAGGACGCACCCGGGATCAAGGAGGGCGGCGTCCTCAACCAGCCTGCGACCACGCTCAACGTCGAGGCGCTGCCGATGGAGGTGCCCGAATCGATCGAGGCCGATGTCAGCGGGCTCGAGATGGGCGAGGCGCTCCGGCTCGAGGACATCCCGAAGCTCGAAGGCGTCGTCTTCCTCGACGACCCGCACGAGACCGTGATCGCGACCGTCTCCGCCCCGATCGTCGAGGTTGAGCCCGAGCCCGAGGAGGGCGAGGAGCTGGCCGAGGGCGAGGAGGCTCCGGAGGGCGAGGCCGAGGGCGAGACGCCCGAGGGCGGCGAGGCTGCGGCCGAGCCCGACGCGTCCGACTCCGAGGCGTAAATGCGGCTCTTCCGTCGGGGCGAGAGCGCCTCGACGCTGGACCTGCTCGTCGTCGGCCTCGGCAACCCAGGACGAGAGCACGCGCGCGACCGTCACAACGCGGGCTGGATGGTCGTCGACGAGCTCGCACGACGCCACGACGGCTCCTTTCGCTCCAAGTTCTCCGGCCGGCTCGCCGAGGTGCGCGTCGGCGAGCTGCGACTCGCGCTCCTGAAGCCCGAGACGTACATGAACCTCTCCGGGAGCTCGCTAGGCGCCGCCGCGCGGTTCTTCAAGCTCCCGACCGAGCAGATCGCGGTCGTGCACGACGACGTCGACCTCGATCCGGGCCGGATCCAGGTGCGGCTCGGCGGCGGCCTCGCGGGCCACAACGGCCTCCGCTCGATCAGGCAGGCGCTCGGCTCGGCGGAGTTCCTCCGCGTCCGCGCAGGCGTCGGTCGGCCCGGGCGCGGCGATCGCCGCCCGGTCGCCGACTACGTGCTGAGCCCGTTCGCGCCCGAGGACGATGCCGAGGCGTTGATCGCACGCTCGGCCGACGCGGTCGAGACCCTCGCCGGCGAAGGCCTCGACGAGGCCCAGCGCCGCTTCAACTAGCGAACCGAGACGACGCGAGCGGTCCAGGCGCCCCTCGGCGCCTGCACCTGCACCGCGTCGCCGACGCTGGCGCCGACGAGCGCGGCGCCGAGCGGCGAGTCGGTGGAGACGCCGCCCGTGACGCTCGAGATCTCGACCTCGAAGCGGCCGCCGCTCTCGTCCTCCACTTCGACGACCGAGCCGACGCCGACGACGCCGCCCTCGGCCTGCTCGACGATGACGGCGTTCTCGACACGGTGGCGCAGGATCGCGATCCGGCGCTCGAGCAGGCCCTGCTCGTTCTTCGCGTCGTGATAGGCGAAGTTCTCGGAAAGGTCGCCGAACCCGCGGGCGGTCGCGATCGCCTCGACCAGCTCGGCCCGCTTCGGGCCTTCGAGCTCGGCGAGCTCGGCCGCGAGCGCGTCGCGCTGGGCTGGGGTCATCGACTCGGGGTTCCGATCGGCCAGGGCTTCATCATGGCCGATTTCTCCGGTTCGCCGCATAGACTGGCGCGCCGATGAAGCAGCTTCCCTTCGCGGATCCAGGCAAGCCGGACACGCGCTCTCCGACCCGCTTCCTGCTCTGGGTCGGGCGCCTACAGCTCGGCACGCTTCTGCTGGGCATGACCTTCGGGATCATCTGGATGCTCGCGCAGGCGCTGCTCCCGTGGGTGCTCGGTCGAGCGGTGGACGAAGGGATCGCGACCGGCGACTCCCGTGCCCTGCTCGCCTGGGCGGCCGCACTCTTCGGACTCGGCGTCGTACAGGCGGTCGCCGGCACGCTCCGGCACCGCGTCGCGGTCAGCAACTGGCTGCAGGCGGGCTTTCGGATGATCCAGGTCGTCGCTCACCACGCGGCGTTGACCGGGCCTGCGATCCGAACGCGCCTGACCACGGGCGAGGTGGTCGCGACCGTCTCGAACGACGCGCTCCGGGCGGGTGGGGCGTTCGACATCACCGCGAGGCTCGCAGGGGCAATCGCGTCGTACTTCGTCGTCGCGGCGATACTCGTCTCGACGTCGACCCTGCTCGGCCTCGTCGTGCTGCTCGGGGTGCCCGTGCTGGTCGGCAGCCTCTCGCTCGTGATCAGGCCGCTCCAGGAGCGGCAGCGCGAGCAGCGTGAGCAGGTGGGCCGCCTGACCGCGGTCGGCGCCGACACGGTCGCCGGCCTGCGCGTGCTGCGCGGCATCGGCGGCGAGCGCGTCTTCCTCGACCGGTACCGCAGGCGCTCGGAGGAGGTCCGCCGAGCCGGTGTCCGGGTGGCGTTGCCCCAGTCGACGCTCGACTCGGCCCAGGTGCTCCTGCCCGGAATCTTCATCGTGATCGTCACCTGGCTCGGCGCTCGGCTCGCGATCCAGGGCCGGATCAGCCCGGGCGAGCTGGTCGCGTTCTACGGCTATGCCGCCTTCCTCGTGATCCCCCTTCGCGTCGCCGCCGAGGCGGTCGACAAGGTTACGCGCGCGCTCGTCGGTGCGCAGCGGATGCTCGAGATCCTCCGCATCGATCCGCTGGTCGGCGATCCCCGCACGCCCGCTGCCGAGCCGCAGCAGGGAGCCGTGCTCGAGGACGCGCAGTCGGGGCTCGTCGTCGACCCGGGGCTGCTCACGTGCGTCGTCACCCCGAGTGCCGACGAGGGCGCCCGCATCGCCGACCGCCTCGGCCGCTTCGCCGACGACGGCCGCGTCACCCTCGGCGGCGTGCCGGTCGCGGCGCTCGCGGTCGGGACGATGAGATGCCGCGTGGTCGTCAGCGAGACCGATCCGCTCCTCTTCGCGGGCCCGCTGCGCGAGGAGCTCGACCCGTGGGGTCGCGCCTCGGACGAGCAGCTGCTCGAGGCGATCGCGGTTGCGAACGCAGAGGACGTCCTCGATTCGCTGCCGGAGGGTCTCGACGGCCACATGGAGGAACGAGGTCGTTCGTTTTCGGGCGGGCAGCGCCAGCGGCTCGTCCTCGCCCGCGCGCTGCTCGCCGACGCCGAGATCCTCGTTCTCGTCGAGCCGACGAGCGCCGTCGACGCGCACACCGAAGCGCGGATCGCGCGCCGCCTGCACGAGGCGCGCCGCGGCCGGACCACCGTCGTCATGACCGGCAGCCCGCTCGTCCTCGACCAGGCCGACCGCGTCGTCTTCATCGCCGACGGACGCGTCGCCGCCACGGGCACGCATCGCGAGCTGCTCCGGTCGAGCCCGGCCTACCGGTTCGCGGTCACCCGTGAGGACGCGGCGTGACTGACAGGCTGCCGATCGCTGCCGGGCCCGAGGTACGCAGGGATGCGGCTGCCCTGCTTCGCGACTACCGCCGTTCGCTCGCGGTCGTGCTCGGTCTGAACGCGCTCGCGGCAGTGGCCGGCCTCGTCGGGCCGTTTCTGCTCGGCGAGCTCGTCGAGGCCGTCGAGCAGGGAACGACGACCGCGTACGTCGATCGCCTGATCGGCGTGCTCGTCGCGTCCGTCCTCGCGCAGACCGTCCTGACCTGGTTCGCGCGGCGCTCGTCGTTCGTCCTCTCGGAGCACGTGTTCGCCCGCCTGCGCGAGGACTTCATGCGCCAGGTGCTGGCGCTGCCGCTCTCCGTCGTCGAGCGTGCCGGCACGGGCGATCTCGTCTCCCGCATGACCGCAGACGTGGACACGCTCGCGCGGACCGTGCGCTTCGCGATCCCCGAGACACTCATCTCGGCCGTCACGGTGCTGCTGACAGTGGTCGCGGCCGTCGTCGTCAGCCCGATCACAGCGCTCTCGTGCGTCGTCGGGCTACCGGCGATCCTGATCGGGACGCGCTGGTACCTGCGCCGTGCGCCGGAGGGGTACCTCTGGGAGCGGGCCGCGTACGCGACGATGACCGGCACCGTCGGGGAGACGGTGGACGGCGGTCGGACCGTGGACGCGCTCGGCCTCGGGCGGAGGCGCGTCGAGCGAATCGACGCCGATCTTGCCGACGCCTTCCGGGCCGAAAGCCGGACGCTCTACCTCCGCACGGTCCTGTTTCCGACGGTCGAGATCGCGTACGTGCTGCCGGTTGCGGTGACGCTGGTGTGGGGCGGCTGGCTCGTCTCTGCCGGCCACGCCTCGATCGGGGAGGTGACGACGGTCGCGCTCTACGTGCAGCAGCTCGCCGACCCCGTCGACCGTCTGATCTCGTGGCTCGACGAGATCCAGGTCGGCGCGACGTCGTTCGCGCGGCTCGTCGGCGTCACGAAGGTTCCGGACGACCGCGCTGCCACCGGCGAGGAGCCGGAGCACGAGCGTTTGCGCGCCTCGGACGTCCGCTACGCCTATGTGCAGGATCGTGATGTGCTCCACGGCCTCGACCTCGATCTCGAGCCGGGCGAGCGGATCGCCGTCGTCGGGCCTTCCGGGGCCGGCAAGTCCACGCTCGGACGCCTGCTCGCGGGGATTCATCCACCGCGCACCGGTCGCGTCGAGGTCGGCGACGTCCGGCTGGTGGATCTGAAGCTGGAGACGCTGCGGCAGGAGGTGGCCCTCGTGACGCAGGAGCAGCATGTCTTCGTCGGGACGATCGCGGACAACCTCCGGCTCGCCCGGGTCGATTCGAGCGACGAGGATCTGCGGGCGGCGCTCGAGGCGGTCGACGCGCGGCCGTGGTTCGAGGCGCTGCCGCACGGGCTCGAGACCGTCGTCGGGGCAGGCGGCCACCCGCTCTCGCCCTCGCAACAGCAGCAGGTCGCCCTCGCACGGCTCGTGCTCGCCGATCCGCACACGCTCGTGCTCGACGAGGCGACCTCGCTGCTCGATCCGCGCGCCGCCCGGCATCTCGAGCGCTCGCTCGCGTCCGTGCTCGACGGGCGGACGGTTGTCGCGATCGCGCACCGCCTCCAGACTGCGCACGATGCCGACCGGGTCGCCGTTGTCGAGGACGGCAGGCTGACCGAGCTGGGCACGCACGACGAGCTCGTCGAGCACGAGGGGTCGTACGCCGCCCTCTGGGAGTCCTGGCACGGCGGTCGCTCCACCGACGGCGACTAGAATGAAGCTGGCGGAAACCCGGTTTCCGCCTGTCGTCATGGACCGTCCGGTACTCCACTCATTCGTCAGGGAGCTGCTTGCGCTCGAGCGCCTGCAGGCATTTGCGGCCGCCCTGCCGTCCCGCGCCCGTGTGTCGGAGCCGGTGCTGCCGCTCCTGCTCGCGACGCTGCACGAGCAGCTCGGCCGGGGGCTCGTCGTCCTGCTGCCCGAGGACGCCGACGCGCGCGACCTCGCCGAGGCTGCGGGATGGTTCATCGGCGCCGAGGACGTCGCGCTGCTCCCCGGTCGCGGCGTTCGCTGGGGCTCCGGCCTCGAGCCACCGCCGCATCTCGTCGGCGAGCGCGCCCGGGCCCTCGACGTGCTCGCGCGGGGCGGCCTCGTCGCCGCCTCGGCGACCGCGCTCGCCGAGGGCATGCCGCCGCCGTTGAAGCGTCCGGAGCCGCTGCAACTCGCGATCGGCAGCGAGCCCGGTCTCGACGGCCTCTCGGAGCACCTGGCGCTCGCCGGCTACGAGCGGGTCGAGCGCGCCGACGAGCGCGGCCAGTTCGCCGTCCGCGGCGGCCTCCTCGACGTCTTCCCGACCACCGGCCGCGAGCCGCTCCGGATCGAGCTCTACGGCGACGAGATCGAGCAGGTGCGCGCGTTCTCGCCCTTCACTCAGCGAGCGCTGCATCCGGTCGAGAACGCCGTCGTCTATCCAGCCGCCGAGCGAAAGCCAAGTAACAGTCTGTTACTTGGCGCCGACTGGGACGAGGAGGAGCCGAAGGCGCCCGAGATCCCGAACGACCTCGTGCGCGTGCTCGACCGCGCGCCGGACTTCGTCTGGCAGCCGGAGGAAGTCCGCCGCGTCTGGTCGGAGGAGGGACTCGAGGCGATCTCGCTCAAGGGCGCGTCCGAGCTCGACCCGTTCCCACAGTCGCAGCCGTTCTCGTTCGAGGCACAGCGGCCCGCGATCGCCGCCCGCGGCCTTGCGGAGGCCGAGAACGAGCTGAACGGCTTCGTCAACGGCGGCAATCGCGTCGTCGTCGCCTTCCCGCACGCCGGCGAGGCGCTCCGGACGGACAACCTCCTGAAGCGCGCCGACGCGCGCGTCCTCGATGCCGGCCAGGATCTCCCGGAGCAGCCGGAGCTGTTGTTCGCGGTCGCCGGCGCCCGGCGCGGCTTCGTCTGGCGCGAGCTCGGGCTCGTCCTCCTGCCCGACACGCAGGTCTTCCGCAAGCGCCCGCCGCGGGCGGACAAGCGGCTCGGCCGCGCGCTCGCCTCGTTCGCCGACCTGCGCAGCGGCGACTTCATCGTCCACGAGGATCACGGTGTCGGCAAGCTGCTGGGCTTCGAGACGAAGGAGGTCGCCGGCGTCACGCGCGACTACCTCTTCCTCGCCTTCCGCGGCGAGGACCGGCTCTACGTCCCGCACGAGCAGCTCGGGAAGATCTCGAAGTACATCGGCGCCGACGCCGGTGCGCCCACGCTCTCGAAGCTCGGCGGCAAGGCCTGGCAGAACCTCAAGGCCCGTGCGCGCGAGAGCGTCCAGGAGCTCGCGACCGAGCTGATCGCGCTCTACGCGCAGCGCCAGCAGGCGCCAGGCACGGCCTACGAGCTGGAGAACGAGTGGCTCGAGCGGCTCGAGACCGAGTTCCCCTATCGGGAGACGGAGGATCAGGCCCGGGCGATCGAGGCGGTCAAGGAGGATCTGGAGGCGCCGCGGCCGATGGACCGCCTCGTCTGCGGCGACGTCGGCTTCGGCAAGACCGAGGTCGCCGTTCGGGCCGCCTTCGCGGCGGCCGTGAACGGGAAGCAGACGCTCGTCCTCTGCCCGACGACGATCCTCGCCGAGCAGCACTGGAATACGTTCAAGGCGCGCTATCGCGACTTCCCGGTCCGCGTCGAGATGGTCTCGCGCTTCCGCAAGCCCGCCGAGACGAAGCAGATCCTGAAGGACTTCGCGGAGGGGAAGATCGAGGTGCTCGTCGGCACCCACCGCGTCCTCAGCCGGGACGTGATCCCGAAGGATCTCGGGCTCGTGATCCTCGACGAGGAGCAGCGGTTCGGCGTCGCCCAGAAAGAGCTGCTGCGCAGCCTGCGGCTCGAGGTCGACGTCCTCGCGCTGTCAGCGACACCGATTCCGCGCACTCTGCACATGTCGCTCTCCGGTCTGCGCGACATCTCGATCATCGAGACGCCGCCCGAGGGCCGTCGCCCGATTCGCACGACGGTGGGGGAGTACGACGAGGAGCTCGTCAAGACAGCGCTCGAGCGCGAGATCGAGCGCGGCGGCCAGGCCTTCTACCTCCACAACCGCGTCGAGACGATCGAGGAGGCCGCCGAGAAGCTGCAGCAGCTCTGCCCGAAGCTGCGCTTCATCGTCGCGCACGGGCAGATGAAGGAGCGCGACCTCGAGGAGAAGATGCACGCGTTCCTGCGCGGCGACGCCGACGTGCTCGTCTCGACGACGATCATCGAGTCGGGCATCGACATCCCGCAGGCGAACACGCTGATCGTCGAGCGGGCCGACGTGCTCGGGCTCTCGCAGCTCTACCAGATTCGCGGCCGCGTCGGCCGCTCGGACGTGACTGCGCACGCGTACCTGCTCTATCCCGATGCGATGGAGCTCTCCCCGGAGGCGCGGGCACGGCTCTCGACGCTGGCCGACCACACCGAGCTCGGCGCCGGGTTCCAGATCGCGATGCGCGACCTCGAGATCCGTGGCGCCGGCGACCTGCTCGGCGCCGAGCAGTCGGGGCACGTCGCGGCGCTCGGCTTCGAGCTCTACGTCGAGATGCTCGCGGAAGCCGTCGCGGAGCTGCAGGGGCAGCGTCGGCTCGCGACCCGGCCGGTGCGTGTCGACGCCCGCGTCGACGCCTACGTGCCGGCGACCTACGTCGCCTCGGAGGCGCTCAAGATCGACATCCACCGCCGCCTCGCGCTCGCCGAGTCGGACGACGAGCTGCGCGAGCTGCACGCGGCGCTCGAGGATCGCTACGGGCCGGTGCCGGAGCCGGTCGAGCACCTGTTCGCGATCCAGGAGGCGAAGCTGAAGCTGGCGCGTCTCGGCGCGGACTATCTGATCTACCGCGGCGGCCGGGCAACGGTGGGGCCGCTCGTGCTCGGCTCCGCTGAGCTGCGCGCGCTCCGCGACGTCTCCGACACCGCCGTCTATACGAGCGCAAAACGCGAGGTTTCACAACGAACCGAGGCGCTCGAGGGAGCAATCGGGCTGGTCGATGCTATCGTGGAAGCCCGTCAGGCGGCCTGAGTCCGCCCAAAACGCGAACACCTGGAGCTTTCTCACATGAAGATCTCTCGTCTCGTTCTCCTCCTCTGCGCGCTCGCGTCCATTGCGCTCGCCGGCTGCGGTGGCAGCAGCAAGGACGTGCCGGCCGACGCCGTCGCGGTCGTCGACGGCGAGGAAGTCGCCCGGAGCGACTACGAGGCGCTGATCACGCAGGCGAAGACGAGCTACAAGAACCAGAAGCGGGACTTCCCCGCCGCCGGCTCGCAGGAGTTCCAGACGCTGCGGAACCAGGCGGTGCAGTTCCTGGTCCAGCGGGAGCAGTTCGAGCAGGAGGCCGAGAGCCTCAACGTCGAGGTGACCGAGAAGCAGGTGGACGCGCGGCTGGCGCAGATCCAGAAGCAGTACTTCGGCGGCGACAAGAAGAAGTTCGAGAAGCAGCTGACCGAACAGGGGATCACCGAGAAGCAGGTTCGCAACGACATCCGCTCTCAGATCGTCTCGGAGAAGATTTTCGCGCAGGTCACGGGTGAGGTGAAGGTGACCGACGCTCAGATTGAGGAGTACTACGAGAAGAACAAGGCGCAGTACAGCCAGCCGGAGAGCCGGGAGGTGCGCCACATCCTGGTCAAGACGAAGAAGCAGGCGGATGAGCTGTACGCGCAGTTGCAGGGCGACGCCGACTTTGCCGCGTTGGCGAAGAAGTTTTCCGAGGACACGGGTTCGAAGGCGAACGGGGGCAAGCTGACGATCTCGAAGGGCCAGACCGTCGCCCCCTTCGACCAGACCGCGTTCTTGCTGAAGAAGAACGAGATCTCGAAGCCGGTCAAGACCGAGTTCGGCTACCACATCATCCAGCCGCTCGGCGAGACGAAGGCAGCGAAGGTGACCCCGCTCGCGGAGGTCAAGGTCTCGATCAAGCAGCAGCTGGAGCAGACGAAGAAGAACGAGGCGATGACCAAGTGGGTCGACGAGCTGAAGCAGGACTACAAGGACAAGGTCTCGTACGCCACCGGCTTCACGCCGCCGCCGGACGCCAAGGGCACGAGCTCCCTCGGCGTCACACAGACCGAGTAGCGGCTTGCCCCTCGGGGAGGCGCTCGAAGAGCTACAGGAGCTGACGCGGCGCTTGCGCCGCGACTGCCCCTGGGATCGCGAGCAGACGGCCCGGACGATCGTTCCGCATACGGTCGAGGAGGCATACGAGGTCGCGGACGCCGCCGAGGCAGGCGACCCGGCCAAGCTGCTCGACGAGCTCGGCGACCTCCTCTTCCAGGTCTACTTCCTGGCCCTGCTGCTGGATGAGCAGGGCGAGGGCGATCTCGAGCAGGTCGCGCGCGCCGTCCACGCGAAGCTGGTTCGGCGCCATCCGCACGTCTTCGGCGACGTCGAGGCCGACACTGCGGGCCGCGTCCGCGAGCGCTGGGAGCAGGTCAAGTCCGAGCAGGAGGGGCGCGAGGGGATCTTTCACGACGTGCCGGCGTCGCTGCCCGCGCTCCTGCAGGCTCGGAAGTTGCAGCGGCGTGCGGTCGCCGCGGGCTTCGACTGGCCCGACCTCGAGGGACCGCTGGCGAAGGTGCGGGAGGAGCTCGGCGAGCTCGAGGCGGAGGTGGCGCGGACAGGCGAGCCCAACCCGGAGACCGAGGCCGACGCGAAGGTCGCGCACGAGGTCGGCGATGTCCTCTTCACGATCGTCAACCTGGCGCGGCGGCTCAACGTCGACCCGGAGCTGGCGCTTCGCGGTACGAACGTGCGCTTCGTCGAGCGGGTCGAGCGCGCCGAGCAGCTTGCCGCAGCCCGCGGCGAGCGCTGGAGCGAGCTGCCGCTCGCCGAGCAGGACCGTTACTACGACCAGGCGAAGGAGCAACTGGGATGAGCTCGATCAAGCGGGTGCTGGG
>DATMEO010000174.1:0-7283 GCA_035556515.1 Gaiellaceae bacterium | reverse complement strand
GGTAGCCCTTGTCGAACTGCATGCCCTCGGTGAACTCGAGCTCGAGGCCGAACGTCTGGCCCTCCTCGACGTTCACGACGCCGTCCTTGCCGACCTTCTCGATCGCGTCCGCGATCACGTCGCCGATCTCGCGCTCGCGCGCCGAGATCGTGGCGACCCGGGCGATGTCCTCCTTGCCCGAGACCTCCTTCGACTGCTTCTTCAGATCCTCGACGACGGCCTCGACGGCCGCCTCGATGCCACGCTTGATCCCCATCGGGTTCGCGCCGGCGGCCACGTTCTTCAGGCCCTCGCGCACGATCGCCTGGGCGAGCACGGTCGCGGTCGTCGTGCCGTCGCCGGCGACGTCGTTGGTCGCCGTGGCGACCTCGCGTACCAGCTGTGCCCCCTGGTTCTCGAACGGGTCCTCGACCTCGATCTCGCGGGCGATGGTGACGCCGTCGTTGGTGATCGTCGGCGCGCCGAACTTCTTGTCCAGCACGACGTAGCGGCCCTTCGGGCCGAGCGTCACCTTGACCGCGTCGGCGAGGATGTTGACGCCGCGCTCGAGCGCGCGACGTGCGTCCTCGTTGAACTTGAGCTCCTTGTGAGCCATTTCCGTATTCCTCCTGTTACTTCCTAGTGCTGACTAGACCGCGGCGCGATCGCCGACGACCTTTGCGAGGACGTCCGACTCGCGCAGAATCAGGACATCGTCCGCACCGACCTTGATCTCGGTGCCGCCGTACTTGGAGAAGATGATCTCGTCACCCTCCTCGACGTCCATCTTGATGTACTCCCCGTCCTCGTCTCGAGGGCCGGGACCGACCGCGAGGACTTTGCCGCGCTGCGGCTTCTCCTTCGCGGTGTCGGGCAGCACGATGCCGCTGGTCGTGATCTCCTCTTCTTCGAGGATCTCGACGATCAGACGGTCACCAAGAGGCTGCAAATTCATGTGATGCCTCCTCAATCTTCAGACTTTGTGACACTAGCTGGCACTCTGCGTGTGAGAGTGCCGACGGCATTCTACAGTCTCCCGCACGCTGCGCAAGCGAGAACCGTCGCGGGGAGCGACGGATTGTCACAATGTGGCGATGACGCGTGAGTTCTCCGCCGGCGGCGTGCTCGTGCGGCGGTTGCGCGGCCGCTGGTGGCTCGCGGCGATCCGCCCGAACGGGAAGCCGGAGGGGATCTGGGCGCTGCCGAAGGGGCTGATCGACCCCGGCGAGGGCGGCGCCGAGACGGCTGTGCGCGAGGTGGCCGAGGAGACAGGGCTCGCCGGGCGGCTCGAGGGAAAGGTCGGCGACGTCCGCTACGTCTACACCCGCGGCGGCGAGCGGATCTTCAAGGTGGTCAGCTTCTTCCTCCTCCGGTACACGAGCGGCCGGATCGGCGAGCTGCCGCCGGGCATGGAGCTCGAGGTGGCGGAGGCGCGCTGGCTGCCTCTCGAGGACGCGCCGCGCCTGCTCGCCTACGGCGGCGAGCGGGAGATGGCTACGAAGGCCGCCGCCCTTCTATGATCCTCCGGCGGTGGCCATGTTCGCGCTCAACTTCTACTCCCCGCTGGTCGCCGACCAGCTGCGTACGCATCGGAAGACGGCGACGATCCGGCTCGGCGACAAGTCGGGCAAGTACAAGAAGGGGATGATCGTGACCGTGCTCGTCGGCGTCCGCTACGGGCAGCGGGAGAAGATCTTCGACGCCGTGATCGACAAGGTCGAGGTGAAGCAGATCAAGGAGCTCTCGCCGCGCGAGATCGAGCACGACAACCCAGAGATCCGCCGCCCCGACGAGATGACGCGCTTCCTCGGCCAGCTCTACAACCGCCCCGTCGCCGAGGACGAGACCGTGACCGTGATCCGCTTCTCGCAGATCATCGGCTCGATGTTCTAGAGACGCCGCCGTAGGATGGGCGCAGGAAGCGCCCCGTGACGACCCCCGCCCGAACGCCGCTGCTCGTGGTCGCCGACGACGACCCGGCCGAGCGCGGGCTGATCGAGGAGGAGCTCGGCCGGCGCTACGGCGCCGACTACAGGATCCGGATCTGCGCGACGGCCGAGCTGGAGAGCGTCCTCGACGAGGCGGAGGCGAACGGCGACGACGTCGCCCTCGCTCTTGCAACCGGGAAGGAGGGAGCCGACCTGCTCGCCCGAATGCGCGGCCGCTTCCCGACCGCGCGGCGAGGCCTCCTGATCCCCTGGCTCGGCTGGAGCCGCCGCGGCGTCGGCGAGCTCGTCCTGCGCAGCATGGCCCGCGGCTGGATCGACCTCTACGTGATCCGGCCGACGCGGCGTCGAGACGAGGTCTTCCACCGGACGATCAGCGAGCTGCTGCAGGAATCGGAGCGCCTGCGCGGGGAGGGGCCTGCCGGCGCGATCGTGGTCGCCGACGGCCGATCCGTCCGGGCGCACGAGCTTCGTTCCAGCCTGGCCGGGCTCGGCATCCCGCACCGGACGCTGGCGGCGGCAGCGGGGGACGCACCGGCCGTGACCCTCGCCGACGGCCAGGTGCTGACCGATCCGAACGCGGCGCAGCTGACCCGGGCGCTCGGCTTCCCGACCGAGCTCGACTCGCATGAAACCGACCTCCTCGTCGTCGGCGCCGGCCCGGCAGGTCTCAGCGCGGCGGTCTACGGCGCCTCGGAGGGCCTGCGGACGACGGTGCTCGATGCAGGCGCGGTCGGCGGCCAAGCGGGCTCGAGCTCGCTGATCCGCAACTACCTCGGCTTCCCGCGTGGCCTCGGCGGCGGCGAGCTGGCGCAGCGCGCGTATCAGCAGGCGTGGCTCTTCGGCGCGCAGTTCCGCCTCACGCACCGCGCGGTCGCGCTCGAACCGCGGGACGGCAGGCACGTCGTCCGCACCGACAGCGGCTCCGAGATCGCCGCGCGCGCGCTCGTGCTCGCGCTGGGGGTCGAGTACCGGCGGCTCGACGCGCCCGGCCTGACCGAGCTCGAGGGCGCAGGGGTCTACTACGGCGCCTCGATGTCGGAGGCGCAGGCGCTGGCGGGGGAGAGCGTCTACATCGTCGGCGGCGGCAACTCGGCAGGACAGGCGGCGCTGCACCTCGCCCGCTACGCCTGCAAGGTCCGGATCCTCGTCCGCGGACCGGGCCTCGCGGCGACGATGTCGCAGTACCTGATCGAGACGATCGACAAGGATCCGAACGTGAAGGTGCTGCCCCGGACCGAGGTTGCCGCGGCCCACGGCGACGGCCGCCTCGAGCAGCTGGAGCTGCGAGCTCCCGACGGCATCGAGACCGTCCCCGCCGCCGCACTGATCGTCCTGATCGGCGCGAATCCTCACACCGAATGGCTCCCTGAGGCGGTCGCACGCGACGAGTGGGGCTACCTCGCCACCGGCACCGACGCTCCCGGCTGGCCGCTCGAACGCTCGCCGCTGCCGCTCGAGACGAGCCTGCCCGGCGTCTTCGCCGCGGGCGACGTGCGGGCCCGCTCGGTCAAGCGCGTCGCCTCGGCCGCCGGCTCGGGTGCGCTCGCCGTCAGCGACGTGCACACCTATCTCTCCCTGGAGCCGGCTGTTCGATGGCCCGTTCGCCGCTGATCCTCGCGCTGCTGCTTGCGCTCCCGCTCGCCGGGCTGGCGATCCTGCTCGCCGCTCCCGAGGCGGACGTGCACTGGCAGCACCATCCGTCCCACTTCTGGCTCGTGCTCCTGACCGCCGGGCTGAACGCCGTGCTCGCCTATGCGACCGGCGTGGCTGCTCGCAGGCGCGGCGACCGGCGCGTCCATCTCGTCTCGCTCTCGTTCCTCGCGGCCTCCGGCTTCCTCGCGCTGCACGCGCTCGCGACGCCGGGTGTGCTGCTCGACAAGCCGAACCTCGGTTTCGTGATCGCGACGCCGGTGGGGCTCGTGCTCGCCGGCGCCCTCGCGGCGCTGTCGGCGATCGACAGCGAGCCGATCGAGCCGAAGCTGCTCGAGCGAGGACTGCTCGTCCTGCTCGCCGTCTGGACGATCGCCGCGCTCACGCTCTTCCCCGAGGTGGACGACTCCGTCGTGCCCGAGCGCCTGTCGTGGCCGCTCGTTGCGCTCTCGGTCGCCGGCATCGCCTTCTACGCCTTCGCCGTTGCGCGCTACCTCGCGCTCTACCGGCAGCGGCGCTCGCGGCTCGTGCTCGGCTTCACCGTCGCGTTCGTCCTGCTCGCGGAGGCGATGGTCGCAGTCGCGGTCAGCCGCAACTGGCAGGCCTCGTGGTGGGAGTGGCACGTGCTGATGCTGCTCGCCTTCGCGACCATCGCCGTGATGGCGCACCAGGAGGGCTCGGAGGAGCGCTTCGGCCGCCTCTATCTCGACCGCGACGCGCAGCCGGTGACGGTGCTCTTCGCCGACCTGAAGGGCTTCACAACGTTCTCCGAGCACCACGAGCCGGCGACCGTCTCGAGGATGCTCGACACGCTCTTCGAGGCGGCGATCCCGGCGATCGAGCGCCACGACGGCGTCGTCGACCGGCTGATCGGCGATGCGGTCTTCGCCACCTTCGAGGGCGACAAGCACGCGGAGCGCGCCGCCCGCGCCGCGCTCGCGCTGCAGGAGGAGACCGGGGCGCTCGCGGCCGGGCACCCCGACTGGCCGCGCTTCCGCGCCGGCCTCAACACGGGCGAAGCCTCGGTCGGCGTGCTCGGGACCGGCAGCGGCCGCACCTACAGCGCGATCGGCGACACGGTCAACCTCGGCTCCCGGATCGAGAAGCTCGCGCCGGCCGGCGGCGTCGCGATCAGCGCCGAGACCGCGAAGCACCTCTGGGGCGCAGAGACCGTGCCGCTCGAGACCGTGCAGGTGAAGGGCCGCGACGAGCCGGTCGAGGTGCTGCTGCTGGTCCGCCTGCCTCCCGGCTGAACCGACGGCGCCCGAAGATCACTAAAGGGGCCGCTCCGCGGCCCGGCGCACCTTCTTTGTCGCGACTAACGGCCCGGTTTCCTGATCCGGACGCCGAGCACCTCTGGGGGCCGCACCGCCGCGCCGCACTCCTCGCACTCGACCGCGAACGCCGAGGGAAACGGCGCCGAGCAGGCGGGACAGCGGTGGCGTGTCTCACCGCCGCAGTGCGGACAGGCGTCGGGGAGCCCGGCCTCGTCCTCGAGGAAGTAGCGCCAGACGGAGCCGCAGGCGAGGCAGAAGCAGGTGTAGTCGCCGAGCGTCTTGCGCCGCTCCTCCTGAATCCAGTTGCGCTTGACCTTCGCCACTTCCCAACCGTAGCCGGAGGCGCCGTTTGATAGAAGCTCAGGCTTGTCCGGCCGCACGAATCCTTGGCTCGTCCTCTCGCTCGTCTGCGTCGCGCAGTTCATGGTCGTCCTCGACGCGACGATCGTGAACGTCGCGCTCCCGTCGATCCAGGCCGACCTGAACATGGCCGAGAGCGACCTGCAGTGGGTGGTCAACGCGTACACGCTGACCTTCGGCGGCTTCCTGCTCCTCGGCGGCCGGGCCGGCGACCTGCTCGGGCGCAAGCGCGTGTTCCTGGCGGGAGTGGTCGTCTTCACCGGCGCGTCCCTGTTGAACGGGCTCGCCGACTCGTCCACCACGCTCATCCTCGCGCGTGGCCTGCAGGGCCTCGGCGCCGCGCTGATCTCCCCCGCCGCGCTCTCGATCATCACGACGACGTTCGCGGAGGGCCCGGAGCGGAACAAGGCGATGGGCGTCTGGGCCGCCATCGCGACGGGCGGCGCCGCTGCCGGGCTGCTCGCGGGCGGCGTGCTCGTCGAGTTCTTCTCCTGGCCGTGGATCTTCTTCGTCAACGTCCCGGTCGGGATCGCCGCGGGTCTGGCCGCGCTGCGCTACGTCCCCGAGTCGCGCGACGCGGGCCACAAGGCCTACGACATCCCAGGCGCCGTAACCGTGACGGCCGGCCTGATCGCGCTCGTCTACGGGATCGTCTCGACGGAACAGGAGGGCTGGGGGTCGCCGGAGACGCTCGGCTTCCTCGCGCTCGCCGTCGTCCTGCTGACCGCGTTCGTCGTGATCGAGCGCCGCTCGCCGGAGCCGCTCGTCCGTCTCAGCATCTTCGGCGTGCGCACGCTGCGCGCCGCGAACGTGGTCATGCTCTTCGTCGCCGCAGGCCTCTTCGCGATGTTCTTCTTCAACACGCTGTACATCCAACGGGTGCTCGACTTCTCGCCGCTCCAGGCCGGGCTCGCATTCCTCCCCTTCACCGTCGGCATCGGGATCGGGGCCGGGCTCTCGCAGCCGATGATGAGGTCGATCGGACTCCGCACGACCAGCGCGATCGGCCTCACGATCGCATCCGCGGGCATGCTCGCCCTGCTCACGATCGACCGGGACGGCTCCTACCTCGCGGACGTCCTCCCGATGATGATCCCGCTCTCGGTCGGAATGGGGCTCACGTTCGTCCCGGTGACGCTGCTCGCGACCTCCGGCCTTCAGGCCGACGTCGCCGGGCTCGCGTCGGGCCTCTTCAACACGTCCCAGCAGATCGGCGGTGCACTCGGCCTGGCGGTGCTCTCGACGATCGCGGTGAACCGCACCGACGACGAGCTCGCCGCGCTTTCCGGCGCTCCGAACCCGATCCAGCTGGGCGACGCGCTCGTGACCGGCTTCAAGGGGGCGTTCTTTGCAGGCGCCGTCCTCCTGCTCGCGGGTCTCGTCCTTCTGCTGACGATGCTGAAGAACCGCGATCTGGAGCAGATTCCGACCGACGAGCCGCTGCGCGTCCCGGCCTAGCGGCTCTGCAGCGCGTCGAGCGCGACGCCAAGCGCGATCCCGAGGCGGCGGTCGATCGTCCGCTCGGTGTCGCCGGCGAGGTCGAGCGTGTACCGGTCTCGCACGCCGATCGGCCGTGTGAAGTCGCCCAGGCGCTGCTCGCCGCGATCGATCCGGAAGTGGAAGAGGATCGGAACGAACTCGCCGTAAGGGACCAGGTCGGCGACGCGGCGGGCTATGGCAACGAGCATCGAGCGCTCCTGTGCGACCGCGAGCTCCTGCTCGCCCGCATCGAGGATCCGCCACGTCGAGCGGAGCAGCGACTTGCCGAAGACCTTCTCGAGTACGCCGATCCTCTCGCCGCCTGGCGTCGTCACGTCGTAACGGCCGCCGAGCTCCATCATCGAGCGCGCCTTGATCCGGAACAGCTCCTCAGTCTCGTCCTCGTGGGCGAAGAAGCGGATGTCCTCCTTGATCGCCATCCGCTTCTGCCGCACGAACGCGACCGGCAACCCGCGCGACGAGATCCGGTAGAGGTTCACCATCGGCCTGATCAGCTGCTCGATCTCGAATCGATCGGCATCGAAGACGGTGCTCACCCGCTCCATCCTATGCACGTCGATAAAGTGCA
>DATMEO010000173.1:0-3062 GCA_035556515.1 Gaiellaceae bacterium | reverse complement strand
CAGGATCCACATCCCGACGAGCACCCACGACAGCGCGTCGTAGGTACCGGCGCCCACCCCGAGCACGAGCACCGAAAAGTAGAAGGTGAACAGCGTCGGAACCAGGAGCAGCGAAGACAGCGCGACCGGGACGAGCGTTCGCCGCTGCGGCCGGGTGGCGGCGCGAAAACGCCGGATCCAGACGGCCGCGATGCCCGCAACGACCGCCAGCCCGACATAGGTGACGAATCTGGCCACCGTCTCCAGCAACTCCGGCTGCGAGCCGACCTGGAATGGATTGTCGGGGCACGCGCCGACACACGCGGCGAGCGGCCCCTCGCCGACAAGCGTCGGCGAGACGAGCAGCGACACCCCGAAGAAGAGCGTGAGGATGAACACCAGCGTCGCAAGCAGCCGGCGGTCGGCGCCGGTTCGAAGCCGGCCGGTGGAGAAGGCGAGGCAGAGATACAGGCTCATCGCGATCAGCGGGGCAGTCCCGAGGACGCCGAGGCTGTAGACGAGCGCGACCTCGGCGCCTTGCCACGAGATCGGCCAGGACATGTACCCGAGGGCGACGAGCAGCGGGCCGAGCCGGCTGGCCGGCCGGCGCCGCCACCAGAGGAGACCGACGAGAACCGGGGCCGCGATCAGATAGGTCGCGTAGATGCCTGCTGCACCCGGATGGGCGAGGTGATCGCTCGTTGCTCCGAGCAGGAGCGACGAGGCCGCGACGGGCACGAGCGCAAGCGCGGCTGCCCCTCGTACACCCGCAGGGATCCAGGCGCGCGCCGTGCGCACGCGGACCAGATCGACGTCGGCAGCACCCGGCGGGGCGAAGGCTTCCGGACTCGTGACCACGGCTTGAGTCTGGCGATTGCGCGGGGATTCCGCAATCGGTTTTGCGGCGCTTCTGGTGTCGATCTGGTAAACAGCAGCTGTCCGGATTCGGACGAGGATAAATTGTGACGACGATGAGCTCACCGCTACGGATCGCGCTGGCGGACGACTCGTACCTGATGCGCGAGGCGATCGGTCAGGTGCTGAGCGGGCTGGACGGAATCGCCGTCGCGGCCGTCTGCAGTGACGGCAACGCCCTGCTCGAAGCGGTCGACCGCGAGCCCCCGGACGTCGTCGTCACCGACCTCCGCATGCCACCGGCGGGGGACGGCGAAGGCATCCGAGTGGCGCACCGGCTCCGCGAGACGCACCCGCAGATCGGCGTCGTCGTGCTGAGCCAGTTCGCCGAGCCGCAGCACGGGGCGGCGCTGATGACGAACGGCGCCGAGGGTCGCGCCTATCTGCTCAAGGATCGTGTCCACGACGGCGAAGAGCTTCGCGCGGCAATCGAGCTCGTCGCCCGCGGGGGGTCGATGATCGATCCCCGCATGATGGAGCTGCTGCTGAGCGCGCAGGGCCGTCGACACGACTCCCCCCTGAACGAGCTGACACCACGCGAGCGGGACGTGCTCGCGGGCATGGCCAAGGGACAGAGCAACGCGGCGATCGCCCAGAGCCTCGTCGTGACGACGCGAGCCGTGGAGAAGCACGTCGGCTCGATCTTTCTCAAGCTCGGCCTCCCCGACGAGTCGGTGGTCAGCAGGCGCGTTTCGGCCGTTCTGCTCTACCTCGCGGACGCGCCGCTCGACAGCCGCAGCTGAAACGGTCGGTGGTGCCCGCCCGCACGGCGCGTCGTGCGTGCACGCGGTGCGGATGCCTGCGTGCCCCCTTGGGGGATCCGGGAGTTGCTGGGAAACTCGAAGCACGCCGGGCAATACCGGCCGTCCCACCCCAGACCCCAGGTGGACGATGCATACGGTTGCCGTCGAAAACACCCGTAGCCAGCCCACGGTCCGCCGACGCCCGGCGGTGCCGTTTCCGGCCGCGAAGCTCGTCCCGCCGGCGGCGCCGGCGCGGCTCGTGCACCGGGCCAGGCTGCACGAGCTGATCGACCTGGGAACCGCGGGACTGGTGACGCTAGTCTCGGCACATGCGGGCACGGGCAAGACGGCGCTGCTCGCTTCCTGGGCCGCGGCGGCCGAGCCTCGGCGAGTCGCCTGGCTCGGGCTCGACCGCGACGACAACTGGAGCCCTCGCTTCTGGCTCGGCGTCGAGCGCGCGCTCGCTCATGCCGGCGCGCTCGGAGGTCCACTGACCAAGACCGGTGGGACGGGCCTGGGCGCGCACATCGCCGAGCGGCTCGACGGGAGCGCGGAGCCGGTGGTGCTCGTGCTCGACGACTTTCACGAGATCGAGAGCCCGATCGTCCTGCGGGAGCTGCAGAGCCTGATCGACCGCTCGCCGAGCGGGCTCCGCGTCGTCATCTCGACCCGGGCCGACCCGCGGCTACGCCTGCAGCGCCTGCGCCTCACGGACGACCTGACCGAGGTCCGAGCCGTCGAGCTCGCGTTCACCGTGGACGAATGCGGCGAGGCGCTCGAGCCCTACGCGGCCGACCTCGCGGACGGCGACGTGGAGGCGCTGCACGAGCGCACCGAAGGATGGGCGGCCGGGATCCGTCTCGCCGCGCTGTCGCTCGCGTCGGAGCCGGACCGAGCCGGGTTCCTGCGCCGATTCGCCGGCGACGATCGGGCGGTGGCGGACTACCTGCTGAACGAGATCCTCGACCGGCAGCCCGATCGCCTTCGGGAGTTCCTCCTCCGCACGTCGGTGCCCGACACGATCAGTGCGGAGCTGGCGGACGCGCTGACCGGAAGACGTGACGGTGGCCGCGTGCTGGCCGAGCTCGCAGCGGCGAACTTTCTCGTCTCCGGTCATGCCGGGTCCGAGATCCGCTACCGCTATCACGGGCTGCTGCTGGAGTTTCTGCGGGCGCAGCTGCGACGGACGAGGCCGCACGACCTCGGCTTGCTGCAGCGGCTCAGCGCGCGCTGGCACTGGACGGCCCACGAGCCGGTCCCGGCGTTTCGGGACGCTCTCGCCGGGGCCGACTGGGACCTCGCCGACGAGATCGCCGCCGAGGCCTGGCATGTGGTCGCCTTCGAGGACGCCGGCGAAGAGCACGACGCGCTCGTCCAGCTGGCGCCGGAGGCGACGACCGGTCGCCCCTGCCTCGGCCTCCTCAC
>DATMEO010000172.1:0-5362 GCA_035556515.1 Gaiellaceae bacterium | reverse complement strand
GGATCGACTCCTGCCGCCGCGCGCTCGAGCTGACGAGCGACGACGGCGTCTTCGCCGCTCTCGGGATCGACCCGCACCAGGCGGCAACACCCGAGGCAGCGCGCGTCGACGAGCTCCGCACGCTGCTCGACCACCCGCGGGCGGTCGCGGTCGGCGAGGCCGGACTCGACTATCACTACGGCGGCGACGCGAAGGACGAGCAGCGCCGCCTCTTCGCCGCGCAGCTCAAGCTTGCGGCGGAGCTGCGCCTGCCGATCGTCGTCCATACACGCGCTGCGAACGGCGATACGGAGGCGATGCTCCGCGCGCACGAGGGCACCGTCGTCATGCACTGCTTCTCCGAGCCGGAGCTGCTGACAGCGGGTCTCGAGCACGGCTGGTACTTCTCGTTCGCCGGCAACGTCACCTATCCGAAGGCGGAAGCCCTGCGCGAGTCTGCCGCCGCCGTACCTGCGGAGCGCCTGCTCGCTGAGACCGACAGTCCCTACCTGGCGCCGCAGCCGCTCCGCGGCCGTCCGAACGAGCCCGCGCACGTCGTCCACACGATCGCGGCGCTCGCCGACGCCCGGGGCGAGGACCGCGACGAGCTCGCCACGCGGATTGACGCCAACGCCGCACGCGCCTTCCGCCTCCCGTGAGCGTCCGCCCGAAGAAGCAGCTCGGCCAGCACTTCCTCGCCGACGAGAACATCCTCGGCGTGATCGAGCGCCTCGCCGAGCTCGACGGCGACGATGTCGTGCTCGAGATCGGGCCTGGACTCGGCGTGCTCACGCGACGCCTCGCCGAGCGCGCCCGTCATGTCCACACCGTCGAGCTCGACCGCTCGCTCGCGCCTCACCTGGCCGAGCTCGCCGACCGACCGAACGTCGACCTCCACTGGGGCGACGCGCTCCAGCTCGACCTGGCCGCACTCGACCCTGTCCCGACGAAGCTGGTCGCGAACCTGCCCTACAACGTCGCCACCCCGATCGTCGCCGAGAGCCTCGCCGGCCTGCCCAATCTCGAGCGCTGGACGGTGATGGTGCAGCGGGAGGTCGCAGACCGCTTCTTCGCCACGCCGTCGACGAAGGCGTACGGCTCCGTCTCGGTGCTCGTCCAGCTCGCGTCCGAGCGCACCGGCTTCCATCCAGTCGCCCGCACGGTCTTCCGACCGCCGCCGAACGTCGATTCCGCCCTGGTCAGCTTCCGCCGCGTACCCCTGCCGCCCCACTTCGCGCGGGTCAAGCAGGTCGTCGAGGCGTCGTTCGCCCACCGCCGCAAGACGCTGCCGAACTCGCTCGCGCTCGCGGGCCTCTCCTCCCGCGCGGACGCGGCCGCCGCGCTCGCGTCGATCGGCCGCGCTCCGGAAACGCGTGCCGAAGCACTCGAGCCGCGGGAGTTCGTCGCCCTCGCAGAAGCGTTGTGAGAGCGCCCGCCCCAGCCAAGATCAACCTCGCGCTCGTCGTCGGGCCGGTCGGTCAGGACGGCTACCACGAGGTCGCCACCGTCCTCCAGCGCATCGACCTCGCCGACCGTGTCGCGATCGCGCCTTCGCCGAGCCTTGTCGTCGAAGGTTTCGCCGGTGACACGATCGTCCGCAACGCGCTCGTCGCGCTCGCCGGGGCGGCGGGCGTCGCCTCCGGCTGGCGCGCGACGATCACAAAGCGGATCCCAGTCGCGGCGGGCCTCGGCGGCGGCAGCTCCGACGCCGCGACCGCGCTCAGGCTCGCGAACGAGACGCTGCCCTCGCCGTTCGCCCCGCCAGACCTGCACGCGCTCGCGGCGGGGATCGGATCCGATGTGCCGTTCTTCCTCGCCGACGGGCCTCAGCTCGGCGTCGGCTACGGCTCGCACCTCGCGCAACTCGACCTGCCGCAGGACTACTGGATCGTGCTCGTGCTCCCGAAAGGCGCCGCCAAGGCCTCGACTGCAGCCGTCTACGCCGCCTTCGACGAGCGGGAAGGTCCGCTCGGATTCGAGGAGCGGCGCGCGCGGGTCGACGAGGCGCTTGCCGCCGTCCGCCGACCCCGCGACCTCACCGAGCTGCCGCCGAACGATCTCGCCTCTTCACCCTTGGCGGAGGTGCTGCGCCGGCACGGCGCCTTCCGCGCTGACGTCAGCGGCGCCGGACCGACTGTCTACGGCCTCTTCCACCACCGGCGCCGGGCTGAGGCGGCCCGCCGCGAGCTTCGCGGCGCGGGCACGACGTGGCTGACCGTGCCGGTCTGGTACGGCTGACCAGCGAGCCGACGGTACCGTTCCGGCATGGATCGCCCCGCGACGATCGAGCATCGCAGCAGCCGCATCGGCCGTAGATTGCGCGAGAACCGGCTCCGGGTCGCGCTGATCGTCGCCCTCGTCGAGGGGATCCTCGTCTTGATCGGGTCGATCGACTGGTGGATCGTCTTGGTGCTCGCGGTCGCGGCAGTCGCCTTCTACGTGCTGCGCGGACGCGCCGCGCGGCGCGAGGAGGTTCGCGAGGTCTCGTGGATCTTCGCCGTCTCGCAGGTCGCGGTCGTGCTCGTGCCGGTGCTGGCGCTCGTGCTGACGGCGTTCGCCGTCGTCGCACTCGTCCTGATCGCGGTCGTCGCGCTCGTCGTGCTGCTGCGCGACCGCCGTTAGATGGTTGATGCCACTGCACCGCGCGCCCCGAGACGGACGTTTCAGTGGCATCAACCATCTAGAATCGCTCCGCGACCGAGCCGTGGGGTGTAGCCAAGCGGTAAGGCAGCGGGTTTTGGTCCCGCGATCCCAGGTTCGAATCCTGGCACCCCAGTTCCCGGCGGCTACTCGCGCACCAGCCTGATCCAGGTGAGGTAGCCGAGGTATCCGCTCGACGCCGGGTTCTTCGACGCCGTCTTGATCCTGAGCCTGTGGATCCCGCTGGTTGCGACGGTCACCCCGGTGAAGGTTGCGACCTGGTTGAACTCGATCCCGTCTGCCTGCGGTCTGTAGGCGTCGATTTCCGGTGCAAGCGCGTCGCCCCCGAGCGACAGGGACAGGATTCCGGCGTCGTCGCTCTTGACGTAGACGACGTCGATCGTCCAAGTGCCTGCCTGGAGCGGGAGATCCCATTCCAAGTAGCTGGCATCGGTGCCGTTCGGGAACGAGGAGCGGTAGCCGAAGAACCAGGAGTTCCCGTTCAGTTGGACGCGATCCCACAGATTCGATCCGCTCGGACGCAGGATCGGATTGACGTCGACGATCGGGGGATAGGCGGCCGCCGAGCCTGCAGGCCCCGTCTCGCCTGGATCGCCCTTGTCGCCCTTCGCACCGGGGTCGCCCTTGTCGCCCTTCGCGCCCTGTGCCCCGTCGGTGCCCGGCGCGCCGTTCGCGCCCGCTGCTCCGGCGTCGCCCTTCGCGCCCTGTGCTCCGGGGGTGCCCGGTGCACCGTCGGCGCCTGCTGCCCCGTTGTCGCCCTTCGCGCCCTGTGCCCCAGGGGCGCCCGGCGCGCCGGTGGCGCCTGCTGCTCCGGTGTCGCCCTTGTCGCCCTTCGCGCCCGGAGCTCCGGGGGTGCCCGGCGCTCCGTCGGCACCGGCCGCCCCGGTGTCGCCCTTGTCTCCCTTTGCGCCCGGCGCGCCGTTCGCGCCCGCTGCTCCGGTGTCGCCCGTGTCGCCCTTCGCGCCGTGTGCCCCGTCGGCGCCCGGCGCGCCGTTCGCGCCTGCTGCTCCGGGGTCGCCCTTGTCACCTTTGGCGCCCTGTGCTCCGGCGGAGCCAGGCCCGCCGGTGGCGCCTGCTGCTCCGGTGTCGCCCTTCGCGCCGGGGCTGCCCGTGGCCCCGGTCGCGCCCGCAGGCCCTGCCGGGCCGGTCCGGCCTCTAGCGCCGGCGGGAACGACGGAGGCCGGGAACTTCTTGCTCGCATTGAGGGCCAGCAAGTGTCCCGCGCGCGGCGTGCGCGACGCGTTCAGGCCGTCGACGCTGTTGGCGTTCCCCGCTTGCCTTGCGTAGTCCACGAGCGGGCCGGCAACCGCCGGCGCCCCCGCCACAAGCGCGGCGACGACTCCCGCCACGACCATGTTGTCGAGGTGTCTCCGAAGTCGTGCGCGCATCAAACTCCCCCTCCTCGCTCGGCCACAAGCGGCACTGGGTAATCCTGTTGAACCCCCTGTCCTAAAACGTATGTGGGGTTGCGCCTTCTGAAAGCTGGCCGATCGGGGGGAATGCGGGCTAGATGATTGATGTCCCGTGGCATCAATCATCTCGATCGGTTCGCCGCTAAGGTCTCGCGACGATGGCCGGAGGGAGCCTCGCAGCCGTGGTGATGGCCGGAGGGCTCGGCACGCGCATGCGCTCCGCGACGCCGAAGCACCTGCACGCGATCCTCGGCCGGCGGATGGTGGACTGGGTGCTCGAGGCCGCGCGGCCGCTCGGGCCGGAGCCGCTCGTCGTGATCGCCTCCCCGGAGAGCCGCGACGCGTTCGGCGACACTCCCGTCGCCGTCCAGGAGCAGGCGCTCGGGACCGGCGATGCCGTTCTGTCCGCCCGTGAGTCCGTGGGCGATGGCGCCGAGAACGTGCTCGTCCTCTCCGGCGACACACCATTGCTCACGGCCGAGCTCCTCGAGGCGCTCGTCGCAGAGCATCGACGCGAGGGCGCGGCCGCCACCGTCCTCTCGTTCGTGCCCGACGACGTTCGCTCGTACGGCCGCATCGTCCGGGGGCCCGCAGGAACGGTGGAGGCGATCGTCGAAGCCGGCGATGCGACACCCGAGCAGCTGGCGATCCAGGAGTGCAACTCCTCGATCTACGTCTTCCGCGCCGATCTGCTCTGGCCCGCGCTCGACCGGCTCGAGCCGCACAACGCCCAGGGCGAGCTCTACCTGACCGACGCCGTGCGCGACCTCGTCGCCCGCGGCGAACGGGTCGTCGCCCACGTCGCCGCCGATCCGGCCGAGACCGAAGGCGTCAACACCCGCGTCGAGCTCGCCGCCGCCGCGGTCGCGCTCCGCGACCGGATCAACCGCGAGCACATGCTCGCGGGAGTGGCGATCGCCGATCCCGGGTCGACGTGGATCGAGCCGGACGTGACGATCGAGGCCGACGCCGTGATCCTCCCCTTCACGCTCCTACGCGGCGCCACGACCGTGGCCGCGGGCGCCGAGGTCGGCTCGCACGTCGTCGCGATCGATGCCGAGATCGGCCCGGGTGCGACGGTCGGCCCCTTCTGTTACCTTCGCCCCGGAACCGTCCTCGGCCCGCGCGCGAAGGCCGGCGCGTTCGTCGAGATCAAGAAGTCGACCATTGGCCAGGACACCAAGGTGCCGCATCTCTCGTATATCGGCGACGCAGAGATCGGAGAGGGAACCAACATCGGCGCAGGATCGATCACCGCGAACTTTCCGCATCGGCCGGGCCAGCCCAAGGGAAAGACGTCGATCGGGAGC
>DATMEO010000171.1:0-7064 GCA_035556515.1 Gaiellaceae bacterium | reverse complement strand
CGCTCACGCGCCGAGGGCAAGTTGCTGACAGCAACTTGCCCTCTTCGTTCCGCGCAGCGAAGCCGCGCAGGCGGACTTAGTTGCTGACAGCAACTAAGTCCTCACCGCCGCGCTCAGTTGAGCCGCTCGACGACCATCGCCATGCCCTGTCCGCCGCCGACGCACATCGTCTCGAGCCCGATCGTGCCGTCGCTCGTGTCGAGGTCGTTCAGCAGGGTGCACATGATCCGGGCGCCGGTCATCCCGTAGGGGTGGCCGAGCGCGATCGCGCCGCCGTGCGGGTTCAGCTTCTCGCCGAACGGGTCGACGCCGAGCTCCCGGCAGACCGGGAGGACCTGGGCCGCGAAGGCCTCGTTCAGCTCCATCACGTCGGCGTCGTCGATCGTCATCCCGGCGCGGCCGAGCGCGACCTTGACGGCATCGATCGGACCGACCCCCATGATCTCCGGGTCGAGGCCCGTCACGGCCGACGCGATGATCCGCGCCCGCGGCTTCGCGCCGATCTCAGCCGCCCGCTCGTCGGACATGATCACGAGCGCCGCCGCGCCGTCGTTGAGCGGGCAGGAGTTCCCTGCCGTGACCTTGCCGTCGGGGACGAACGCAGGCTGCAGCTCCTGCAGCTTCTCGTAGGTCGAGCTCGGGCGCGGGCCGTCGTCTGCCGAGACGACCGTCCCGTCCTCCTTCGTGTACGGCGTCAGCTCGCGCTCGAAGAAGCCGGACTCCTGCGCGGCGACCGCGCGCTCCTGCGAGCGCTGCGCGTACTGGTCCATGTCGTCCCGGGAGACGTCGTAGCGCTCGGCGACGTTCTCCGCCGTGAGGCCCATCGGGATGTAGACGTTTGCGATCGCGCCGTCGCCGACGAGCTTCGGGTGCAGCTCCTCCGAGTCCTTCGGATAGCCGTCGACCTGCGAGATCGACTCGACCCCCGCGGCGACGTAAACGTCGCCCTCCCCCGCCTTGATCGCGTGGAACGCCATCCGCGCCGTCTGCAGCGAGGAGGCACAGAAGCGGTTGACCGTCGTGCCAGGGACCCGCTTCGGCAGCCCCGCCAGCAGGGCGGCGCGGCGCGCGAGGTTCATGCCCTGCTTCTCCTGCGGGAAGCCGCAGCCGACCATCACGTCGACGATGTCGTTCGGGTCGAGGCCGTCGGCCTGCTCGACCGCCTCTCTGATCGCGAACGCGAGCAGGTCGTCCGGGCGGACGTCCATGAGCGAGCCCTTCCCGGCTCGGCCGATCGGCGTGCGGACGGCGCTGACGATGACTGCTTCGGGCATTCCTCGGTCTCCTTAGGTGAAAGCGCTCGACCCGGTGAGGGCGCGGCCGACGATCAACGTCTGGATCTGGCTCGTGCCCTCGTACAGGGTCGTCACGCGTGCGTCGCGCAGGTATTTCGCCACAGGGTATTCGTCGACGTAGCCGTAGCCGCCGAGGACCTGGACGGCAGCGTTCGCGGCGCGCACCGCCGCCTCGCTCGCGTACCACTTCGCGAGCGCCGCCTCGACCGTGTACGGGCGACCCGTGTCAGCGAGCGCCGCTGCCCGCCAGGTGAGAAGCCGCGCCGCCTCGGTCTCGACATGCATCTCGGCGAGCAACTGCTGCACGAGCTGGAAGGCCGCAATCGGCCTGCGGAACGCCTCTCGCTCCTTTGCGTAGCCGACGGAGGCGTCGAGGCAGCCCTGCGCGATCCCGACACAGCCCGCGGCGAGCGAGATGCGGCCGTTGTCGAGCGCGGACATCGCGACCGTGAACCCCTCCCCCTCCGCGCCCAACATCGCCTCCGCGGGGACGCGGACGCCGTCGAGCGAGAGCTCTGCCGTGTCCTGCGCGCGGAGCCCGAGCTTCCCCTTCATCGGCCTCGCCTCGAAACCGTCCGAGCCGGTCGGAACCAGAAACGCGCTGATCCCCTTCGGGCCGTCTTCGCCCGTACGGGCGAAGACGATCGCGGTGGCAGCCCACGAGCCGAGCGTGATGAAGACCTTCGAGCCCGTCAGCACCCAGTCGGTGCCGTCACGCTCGGCGCGCGTCGCGAGCGCAGCCGCATCGGAGCCGCAGCCGGGCTCGGTGAGCGCGTAGCAGCCGAGCGCCTCGCCGCTCGCGAGGCCCGGCAGGTGCGCCTGCTGCTGCGCGTCCGTCCCCCACTTCGCGACCGTCTTGCCGAAGAGCCCGTTCGAGACCGAGACGATCCCGCGCACGGAGGAGTCGGCCTTGCCGAGCTCCTCGCAGAGCAGGCAGTAGGAGACCGAGTCGAGCCCGCCGCCGCCGAGCTCTTCCGGCAGGCCGGCGGCGAGGAAGCCTGCCTCGGCGAGCGTGCCGACGAGCGAGCGCGGCAGCTCCTCGGCCTCGTCCCAGGCGCGCGCGTGCGGGACGAGCTCGCGTTCGCACAGCTCGCGGGCCGACGCGCGGATCAGCTCCTGCTCCGGTGTGAGTTCGAAGTCCATGAACGAACGTGGGGGCCGTCTCCGGCCCCCACGATCCTTTCACAGTGCGGTCGGTGGCTAGCCGCGCGGCCGCCCGTCGACCAGCGCTCCGGACCCTGCCCAGGCGCCGTTGTTGTACCGCATCAGCCGCTGGTGCGAGATGATGAAGTGGTCCGTCGCCGACGTCTTCAGCTTCGAGCCGGCGAGGAGGTACGGCGAGGTCTCGTTGAGCGAGAGCAGCGCTCTCATCAAGCCCGCGCGCGTCGGGTTCCTCCCGGCCTTGTACATCGCCCGGACGAACGTGTCCGCCTTGGCGAAGCCGTAGAAGTTGAGCCCGTCCGTCACCCGTCCGCGCGGGTTGTACTTCGCCATCAGCGTGTTGTATTGCTTGACCGTCGCGTCGTTGGCGAAGGCCGGCGAGGCCGGATCCTTCAGGTACTGGGCGCTGATCGAGCCGTTGACGAGGTCTGCGCTGGAACTGCGAACCGCCAGGCCCATGAACGTGTCCGTGGCCGAGACCGAGTTGACGTAGATCGTGCCCGGCTTCCACGCGATCGCCCGCAGCACGCCGTACGACTGGACGGTCGGAGTCGGCGTGACGAAGATCATCAGCGTGTCCGCCCCACTCGCCTTCAGCCGCACCAGCTGCGAGGCGGGCGTCGTGCCGCCAACTAGGTCGTACGCCTGCTCTGCAATGATCTGGCTCCGCACCTTGGCCGAACCGAGGGCGGCCTTGAAGCCGTTGACGTAGTCCTTGCCGTAGCTGTCGTTCTGGTACAGGATCGCGATCTTCGCGTTCGGCCGGTTCTTGCGAATGTCGGTCCCGTAGAGGCGACCCTCGGAGACGTAGTCCGGCTGCCAGCCGATCGTCCACGGGTACTTCCTGTAGTCCTTGCCGAACTCGCTGGCGCCCGTCGAGACGAGCACGTGCGGCACCTTCGCCGAGTTGAGGAACGGCTGCACCGCCTGGTTGACCTCGGTGCCGAGCGTGCCGACGACTGCGAAGACCTTGTCCTCCTGCACGAGCTTTCGCTGCAGCTGCACCGAGTTGACCGGGTTGTAGCCGTCGTCGTAGTAATTGAAGATCACCTGACGGCCGTAGATGCCCCGCTTGCCGTCGGGGCCCCGCCGAGCGTTGATATACGAGAAGTACGCCTTCATCGACTGCGGGATCGGCGCATACGACGATGCCGGCCCCGTGAGCGGGAACGTGCCGCCGATCTTGATCGAACTGGCTGTGATGCCCGGGTCGGCGGTGACGACATCCGACTTGGCAAAGGCCGACGGGATGGCAAGGAGCAGCGCTCCTACGAGTGCCAGCCCGGCGAGTGAGACCCTACGCATAGAAAACTCCCCTTGATAGGACGAAAAGAGGCCCGCTGGAGCGCGAGATTACTCCTTCTTATCCACTTAGACAACGTCCGGCCGGGGAAGTTAGGCGGCGAACGCGGGGCGGGTCGGCGCGACCAGCGCGCGCCGACCCGCCCGTCCCTCACCCCCGTGTCAACAGCGCCAGAGAGCCGAGCTCGCACGCGATCAGGATCTCGCTCTCGAGGCAGGCGTCGCGGCCCCCGCCGCCGTCAGCCCGGTCGAAGCCGAGGCCGCCGGCGATCGTGTCGTCGCCGGCGAGGCCCACGAAGTCGCCGGCCGACTCGCCGTAGAGGAAGTCGTCTCCTGCGAGACCCGAAATCGCATCATCGCCGCCGTGGCCGCTGATGCCGTTGGTCTCCTCGTTTCCGCGCAGCACGTCGTTGTGCGGCGAGCCGCCGATGTGCTGGATCGACATCAGCGTGTCCGACCCCTCTCCGGTCGCCGTCCCTGCGGCGAGGTCGACGCGGACTCCCGCGGGAGCTTGGCCGAAGCCGGCCGTGTCGAGCCCCGGCCCACCGTCGACGAAGTCGTCGCCGGCGTCGCCCATCAGACCGTCGTGACCCGCACCGCCCACGAGTCCGTCGTTCCCGCCGCGTCCCTGAAGGGAATCGTCGGCGTCCGCGCCGCGGAGGACGTTCGGCCCATCGTTGCCCGAGAGGACGTCCGCGAAGCGCGAGCCGAGAGCGTGCTCGAAGCTCACAAGGATGTCGGAACCCGCGCCCTGGGCCGACCCACGGGCGAGGTCGACGCCGACGCCGATCGGGCCCGAGCTCCCGGGCCTGCCGGCGAAGGATTCGTAGCTCGCAATGTCATTCCCACCGGCGCCGTCGAGGAAGTCGTCGCCGTTGCCGCCCTCGATGATGTTGGCAGCGCCGTCGCCGCGCAGGACGTCGGCGGCCGCGGAGCCGAGAAGATGCTCGAACCCGGTGAAGACCGTCAGCCCGCCCCCGATCGAGAGGCCGACCGCGAGGCTCGCGAACACACCGCTGCGCGAGCCCGAGAACGAGAGCGTGTCCTGGTCGCCGCCGCCGCAGATCCGGTCGAAGCCGCCGCCGCCCTCGATCCGGTCGTTGCCGCCGAGCCCGACGATGACATCGCGCCCCGGTGTGCCGACGAGGTCGTCCTCGCCCTCCGTGCCGACGATCGTGGCCGTCGCTCCGAGGCAGCGGTGCTGAGGCACCGCTGCGGTCCCGGCCGGCGCATTGAGGATGAGTGCGAGAATCGGTATGAGCGAGAGCGAGCGGAACATGATTGGCCTCCTCGGCAAGGTGTGTGGCCGGAGGATCGACCGCAGCGCTCACGTGCGCCTAATCCGGGACCAATGCCGGATCGGTGACCGGCGCCTGGCAGGCGAAGCGCTCGCAGAGATAGACGGCGGGCTGCCCGCCGACGAGATCCTTGCCGGCGAGCAGCGGCACGTCTTCGGCGGGACCGACCGCCACGACCGTACGCGGCTGCCACGGCTCGAGCGCCGCGCGCGCGACCTCCGAGTCGACCGGCCCGACGATCGCGAGCTCACGAGGCGGGCTCAGGTGCAGGTCGAGCGCGACGAGCCCCCAGCCGAACGCGGAGGGCGCCCGCTCGAGCGCCGGGCGCAGGAGCCGGAGCACCGAGACCGCGCGCCGCTCGAGCTCGTCGTCGCCGTAGATCCGCGCGAGCCGGAGCAGGACGTGCGCGAGCATCGAGTTGCCGGACGGCAATGGGTGGTCGTCGAGCTCCTTCGTCCGCGCGACGAGCCGTTCGCCGTCGGCGGGTGAAAGGAAGAAGCCGCCGTGCTCCTCGTCGGCGAAGAGCTCGACCGCCAGCCGCGCGAGTCGATGTGCCTCCCGGAGCCAGCGCAGCTCGCCTGTCGCGACGTGCAGCTCGAGCAGCCCGTGGGCGGCGTTCGCGTAGTCGTCGAGGTAGCCGTCTCCGCTCGTCCGGCCGTCGCGCCAGCTGCGCCGCAGGCGGCCGTCCGCCCCCGAGAGCGGGCCGAGCAGAAACTCGCCGAGCCGGCCCGCCGCCTCGATCCAGTCCGGCCGTCCGAGCCGCCGCCCCGCCTCCGCCAGCGCCGCGAGGGTGAGCCCGTTCCAGGAGGCGATTGCCTTGTCGTCGCGCAGCGGCTTCGGCCGGTGCTCCCGGATCGCAAGGAGGCGCGCGCGCGTCTCCTCGTCGACGACGCCGCGGATGATCGAGCGGCCGTGCTCGAAGGGCTCGAGCAGCCCGGCGGGCGCGCCCTCCTCCTCGGTCCAGGTGAACGTCAATCCCTCGACGCCCTCGGTGTCGGCGTCCTGCGCCGATGCGAAGCCTCCTTCGGGGAGCAGCAGCTCGCGCAGCATGTACTCGATCGTCTCGCTGCCGATCTCGCGATAACGGTCGCTGCCGGTCACGAGCCAGCCGTGCAGGTACGTCGTCGCCAGCAGCGCGTTGTCGTAGAGCATCTTCTCGAAGTGCGGCACCAGCCAGCGGTCGTCGACCGAGTAGCGGTGGAAGCCGCCGCCGAGCAGGTCGTACATGCCGCCCGCCGCCATCTCGTCGAGGGTCTTCACAACCATTGCCCGCGCCGCGTCGTCCTCGCGGCGAAGCAGGAACTCGAGCGTGGGCGCGTTCGGAAACTTCGGCGCGCGCCCCCAGCCGCCGAACGACGGCTCGAACGTCGCGCCGAGGCTGCGGGCGGCGGCGCCGAGCACCGCATCCGCCAGCGGGTCGTTCGACGGACGCAGCTCCGCTGAATGTCGAACTGCCTCGACGAGCTGGGCCGCCGCCCGCGAGACGTCGTCGCGCCGGTCGCGCCAGGCTTCTGCGATCGAGCCGAGCAACTGACGGAAGCTCGGCATTCCGTGGCGCGGCTCAGGCGGGTAGTAGGTGCCGCCGTAGAACGGCTCCCCGGCAGGCGTCAGGAAGACCGTCATCGGCCAGCCGCCGTGCCCGGAGAGCGCCACGACCGCCTCCATGTAGACCGCGTCGAGGTCTGGGCGCTCCTCCCGGTCGACCTTGATGTTGACGAAGTGCTCGTTCATCACCGCCGCGGTCGACGAGTCCTCGAACGACTCGTGCTCCATCACGTGACACCAGTGGCAGGCGGCATAGCCGATCGAGAGCAGGATCGGCCGGTCCTCCGCGCGGGCACGATCGAGCGCCTCCTCGCCCCACGGATACCAGTCGACCGGGTTGTCGGCGTGCTGGAGCAGGTAGGGGCTGGTCTCGTCCGCGAGCCGGTTCACAGCCCGAGCTTGCCACGCGCTTGCATACTGCGCGCATGCCTGCCCTCCCGAGCGGCACCGTCACCTTCGTCTT
>DATMEO010000170.1:0-6146 GCA_035556515.1 Gaiellaceae bacterium | reverse complement strand
GCTGCCGAAGGTCGCATACCTGCGCGCACCGGCGGCGCCACAGGCGCTGTTCGCCTCGGAGCAGATGATGGACGAGCTGGCCGTCGCGGCCGGGCTCGACTCGGTTGCCTTCCGGAAGCAGAACATCGAGAACTTCCGCTGGCTCGCGGTTCTCGAGGAGGCGGCGCGGATCGCCGGCTGGGAGGCTCGCGTCTCCGGGTCCGCCGTCGGCAAGGGCCGTGTCCGCAAGGGCCGCGGGATCGCAATCGGCGGCTTCGCGAGCACGTTCGTCGGCATCGTGGCCGAGATCGAGGTCGACACGGTCACCGGGAAGATCCGGGCAAAGCACGTCTACGCCGCGCACGACTGCGGCCTGATCATCAACCCGAACACGGTCGGACAGCAGGTCGAGGGATGCGTCGTCCAGGGCGTCAGCCGTGCGCTGATCGAGGAGGTCAAGTTCTCGAAGAGCCGCGTCACGACACTCGACTGGGAGGCGTACCCGATCCTCCGCTACAAGGATGCGCCGGAGGTCACGTACTCGCTGCTGAACCGGCCGGAGCTGCGTTCGAGCGGAGCGGGCGAGCCCGCCACCGCGCCGGTCGCCGCTGCGATCGCGAACGCGTTCTTCGATGCGACGGGCAAGCGCATCCGCACGATGCCGATGACGCCCCCTCGCGTCCGCGCAAGCCTCAAAGCGTAAGGCGGTTCCCCCATCGGGCCGGGCCTCACACGAGGCCCGGCCCGTTTACCCTTCACTCTCGTGCTCAGGCTCGCCCTTGCGCTCACCCTCGTTCTCTCGGTCCCGGCCGCCTCGGCCGCGCCGGACGCGGGGGCAACGCTGCCGACGCGCGGCGTGCTCGCGCCCGGAAAGAGCCTGGGCGGGATCGAGCTCGGCGCCACCCAGGCTTCGGTGCGCGCGCGCTGGGGGACCCGATACACGCTCTGTGTCGTCTGCCGGCGCCCCACCTGGCTCTACACGTACCGCGGCAGCAGCACCGCCGGAGCGGCGGTCGCCTTCCGCAACGGCCGCGTCGCCGCCGTGTTCACCCTCGGCGTCCCGCGCGGCTGGCGGACGAACCGGGGCGTCTCGCTCGGGGATCCGGCCGACAAGGTGCACAGCGTCTACGGCAACCTGCCCTGGAGCCGTTGCATCGGCTACGGCGCGGTCAGCATCCGGAGAGCCGGCGCCGTCGCCTCGATCTACACGTACGGCGACTCGGTCTACGGCTTCGCGTTGACGCTGCCCTCGGACTCGGTCTGCCAGTAGCTGCTAGCGGAGCCGCGGCCGGCGGATCACGATCACCATGCGCGCGACGGCGTCGTCGAGATTGGCGTGGCGGTGGCCGCCTTCGCCCGAGATGTACGTGGCGCTGTCGCCCGCCGCGAGCTCGAGCTCGCGGCCGTCGGCGAACTCCGTTCGCACCCGGCCCTCGAGCACGTGCGTGAACTGCTCGTTCGGCTGCGGGATGTAGTCCTGCATTCGCGCGAGCGGGGAGAAGGTCGCGAGCAGCGCCTGCATCGTATGCGGCCCGTCCGGCACCAGCACCTCGACGTCGATCGCCTCGGCGGTGTAGTGCAGCACCAGCCGGTCGTCTGCGCGCACGACGATCGGATCGGGGTGCCGCGGCTCGGGCACGAGGTCGGCAAGCCTGATGTCGTACAGCCGCGCCAGCCGGGTCAGCCGGCCGATCGTGATGTCGCTGCGTCCCGTTTCGATCAGCGAGAGCAGCGAGCGCGAGATTCCGGTCGCCTTCGCGACCTGCGCCAGTGAGAGCCCACGCGTGGTCCGAATCGCGCGAAGCGTCGTCCCGAGCGATCCCTCGTCCATGGAGGAGGCCCCGATCTCCGTGTACAGCTCAGCAGGCTCGATCTGTCCACGATAGACCGTTTTCCGGTCGGAAGCGACGAAACGTGTCCAGGATGCTGGAGGTTCGTCTAAGCTCCGAAGCAGTATGGTTCACCGGTAAGTTCGCACACGAGGAGGGTTTCTTGAGCACGTTTCGCAAGGGGGTTGCGCTCGTCGTCTTGATCGCGGCCGTGTCGCTGGTCGCAGCCGTGTCCGCTTTCGGCGGCCCGAGCTCGACGGACGCGACGACGGTCACGGTCACGCTCGGCAAGCCGAGCGAGTTCAAAATCACGCTTTCGAAGAAGACGATCGTCAAGGGCGCGACCACCTTCAAGGTCACGAACAAGGGTGGGGTCAGCCACGACTTCAAGATCGCCGGCAAGAAGACGGTGAGCCTGAAGACGGGCAAGGCGGCGACGCTGAAGGCGACGCTGAAGAAGGGCAAGTATCCGTTCCTCTGCACGCTCCCCGGCCATGCAGCGGCAGGCATGAAGGGCACGCTCACCGTCAAGTAGGCCTCGGCGGTTGGGAGCTTCGATCGAGGGCGCCGGCGACGGCGCCCTCGGTGTCTCTACGTCGAGAGCAGCGAGACCGCGCCCGTGTCCGCCGCCGCTCTGCGGCGGGCGAGCGCGGTCGCCTCCACGATCTCGGCTCCGATCGCGACCGCGACCTCCTCCGGCGAACGGGCGCCGATCGCGAGGCCGATCGGTGCGTGGATCCGGCCGAGGCCGGCCTCGTCGACGCCTTCGGCGCGAAGTCGTTCCTCCCGGTCTGCCGTCGTCACCTTGCTGCCCATCGCGCCGATGTAGACGGCGGGTGTCTCGAGCGCCGCGATCAGGGCGGGGACGTCGAACTTCTCGTCGTGCGTGAGCACGCAGATGACCGAGACCGCGTCGACGGGGGCAGAGCGGAGGAAGCGGTCGGGCCACTCGACGACGAGCTCGTCGGCGTCGGGGAACCGCTCGCGGGTGACGAAGGCGGCGCGCGCGTCGCAGACCGTGACGCGGTAGCCGAGCAGCTTGCCGACACGCGCGAGGGCGGCGGCGTGGTCGATCGCGCCGAACACGTACATCGCGGGACGGGGCGTCAAGGCGTGGACGAAGACGGCCTCGCCCTCGACGTCTGCGAGCGCGCTCTCGCCGGCTTCCAGCAGGCGTGCGATCGAGCCCACGGGGTGCTCGTGGAGCTCCTGGGCGCCGAGGCGGTCGCCGCTCGCAACCAGCGTCAGCGCCGCCGCCCGGTCGTCCTCGACGACGCGGGCGAGCTCCGGGACGAGCGCGGTGTCGAGCAGCGCGATCAGGATCACGACGGTGCCGCCGCAGGCGAGGCCGACCTCGAAGGCGGCGTCGTCAGCGATCCCGTACTCGCGCAGCCGCGCCGGCGCGCCGTCCAGCACCTCCTGCGCTTCTCGGATCACGGACGGCTCGACGCACCCGCCGGTGACCGAGCCGGCGATCTCGCCGAGGTCGTTCAGCGCCAGCGACGCGCCCGGGTCGCGCGGCGCCGATCCCCGCCGCTCGACGACCGTTGCGATCGCGACGCGGCGCCCGTCCGCCTGCCAACGAGCGAGGGTGGGAAGGATGTCGCGCATTGCCCTCACGCTAGCCGTTTCCAGGAAGGTTCGGAACCGGCCGGCAGGGAAGAACCCTGCTTGCAACCGAGGAAAGGGGCACACGTGGACAGGGATCGGATCGAGGGCAATCTCAAGGAAGCGGAAGGCAAGCTCACCGGCGACGAAGAGCTCGAGAAGGAGGGTCAGGCCCAGGACTCGTGGGGCAAGGCCAAGGACACCGCCGGTGACGCGTGGGACAAGACGAAGGACGCCGCGGACGACGTCAAGGACACGGTCGACAAGCGCGTCTAGCTACACCGCCGTCTCGGGCTCCGGCAGCTCCCGGAGCCCGAGGATCGGCGACGGCAGCAGCCAGAGCACGCCGAGCAGAGCGCCCGCGGTCGCGATCCAGAGCGTCTCGCGCAGTCCGATCCAGGTCCCGAGCGCGCCCCCGACGAGCGCTCCGAGCGGACGGACGCCGTAGTTGACGACCATGTAGGCGCCGGAGACGCGCGAACGGAGCCGGTCGGGGACGACGGCAACGGCGATCGCGCCCGCACTGATGTCGAGCATCATCACACCGAGCCCCGAGCCGAACTCGGCGAGGAAGAGGCAGGCGAGGATCACCCATTGCGGCCCGTCGGCCAGCGGAACGAGCAGGAGCGGCGCGGGGAAGACGACACAGCCGAGCGCGAATGCCCGGCCGATGCCGATCCTGCGGGCGACGGGGTTCGTGATGAACGCGCCCAGCAGCCCGCCTACCGCGCCTGCGCCGAGGACGAGGCCGAGCGTTGCGGGGGCGATGTCGAGCGAGGTAGTCGCGTAGAGGATGAAGAGCGCGAAGAAGACGAAGTTGAAGAAGTTGATCGTGGCGGTCGCGCCCAGCGCCGCGCGCACGATCGGATTGCCGAAGACCCAGCGCAGACCGGCGACGACGTGGCCTTTCCCGGGCGTCTCGATCGCCGGCTCCTCGACCTCGACCCCGCGCAGGATGAGGGCCGAGACGATGTAGGAGCACGCGTCGACGACGAGTGTCACCGGCGCCGAGATCGCCTGCACGAGCAGCCCGCCGATGCTCGGCCCGGCGACGTAGGAGAGGGCGCGGCTTCCGTGCGTGATCGAGCCGCCCTCGACCAGGCGCTCACGCGGCACAAGCGCGGCGTAGAGCGCACTGTACGAGACGTGGAAGAGGACGCTCAGCGTTCCCATCAGGAACGCGACGGCCAGCATGTGCGGGAACGTGAGCGCGTCGAACGCGTAGGCGACCGGGATCGAGCCGATCAGAAGCGCGCGGCCGACGTCGGTGGCGATCATCGTCCGCCGCTTGCGTGCGCGGCGGTCGGCCCAGGCGCCCGCGTGGAGCGAGAAGAGCAGGTTCGGCGCCAGCTCCGCGGCGACGAGGTACCCCATCTGCGCCGCGTTCGCATCGAGCACGAGCACGGCGACGAGCGGCAGCCCGATCAGGCTGATCTGATCGCCGAGCAGCGAGATCGACTGGCCGGCCCAGAAGCGCCTGAAGCGTCGGTCGTCGCGGAGGAGCGCTGGGAGGTGCGGACGCGCTATTGCTCGCCGAGCTCCGTGAAGAGGGTCAGCTGCAGGCCTGCGGGCGCCTCGAGGCGGGCGTTGAGCGAGTTCCACGGAGTCCTCGTCGGCGCCGCGATCACCGTCGCGCCCGCGGCGGCGAGCCGAGCCGTCGTCGCCTCCGCGTCGTCGACCTCGAGCGCGACCCGAACGTGGCCGGCGACGCGGCGCCCGACCTCGACCTGGTCGACGAACGCGGCGTGCGTCGGATCGAGGAGCTCGAGCGTCGCGCGACCCGCGTCGAGGATCGTGACGCGGCCGTCGGCGGAGCTGAAGGCGGCTCGCTCGCGCAAACCGAGCACGTCTCGGTAGAAGGCGAGCGCCTCGTCGTAGTCGGGCGCGGTCACTGCGAGCCTGAGCTCGCGAACAGGCTGGTCGCTCATCGGCAGCTCCTCGTCGGGTTTCGGTGAGACCGTAGCGATAGCCTCGCGCGATGCCCGCCCTGCTCGCGCTGATCGCCGTCACGGCCGTCTGGGGCTACACGTTCGTTCCGATGAAGGACGCGATCGCGGTGTACCCGCTCTTCGCCTTCCTCGCCGTCCGCTTCCTGATCGCGTCGCTCGTGCTGGCCGTGCCCGCGGCGGGGCGGATGCGGGCGCTGGGCCGCTCCGGGTGGAGCGCGGGCGTCGGGCTCGGCCTGCTGCTCGCGCTCGGCTACGCGCTTCAGACGGCCGGGCTCGAGCGGACGACCGTCTCGAGCGCAGGCTTCATTACCGGCCTCTACGTCGTCTTCACGCCGCTGCTCGGGCTCCTGCTCTTCCGGACGCGGGTCGGCCGCGTCGTCTGGCTCGGGGTCGCGCTCGCCGTCGCCGGACTGGCGATGCTCTCCGGCGTCGGCGCGGGCGATCCGCTCGGCGACGTGCTCGTCCTGCTCGGCTCGGCTGCGTACTCGCTCCAGATCGTGCTGATGGAGCGCTACGCGCCGCGCTACGACGCTGTCGCCTTCACGCAGGCGGAGATGCTGGCGGCGTTCGCAGGTTTTGCGGTCGTCGCGGTCGCACTCGGGCAGGTCGAGATGCCGCGCGGGTGGACGGTCTGGGGCGCGCTGCTCGTGACGGGGATCTTCGCGAGCGCGCTCGGCTTCCTCGTCCAGACCTGGGCGCAGCGGCGCCTGAGCGCGGCGCGCACCGCGCTCGCGTTCGCGATGGAGCCCGTCTGGGCGGGCCTCTTCGGCTTCTGGCTCGC
>DATMEO010000169.1:0-8957 GCA_035556515.1 Gaiellaceae bacterium | reverse complement strand
GTCCATCTCCTCCCCCACGACCGACGCGTTCTCGATCGGCTCGCCGGTCGTGTCGGCGGTTGTGACTGTGACGTACACGCTCTTCCTCCTTCAGCAGGCCGTTGCATCTTGTCCGGGCGACGTTAGTCGTCGGGATCGCGCAACACTGCCAGTCTGCGACGATCGGCCGCGCGTTCAGCGTCGACGACCGCGACCGCGCCCGAGACCATGTGCTCGGGCTGGCGGATCCTCGCCTGCCGCCGCCACGGGCTCGAGGGAGCGCACGGCCGGCGCTTCGACGACTTACCCGCCGAGGTGCTGCAGTCGTTCGCGGATGCGCTCGTCCGCTCACTCGAACCGCAGGAGCTCCGGCGTGCGCTCCGCTGCGCGATCTCGGCGCTCCAGCGGGAGTCGACCGAGACGCCCGACCTCGCCGTGGCCGTCGAGGCTCAGCTACGCGAGCTGGCGGAGTCGTCCGCCAGCCAGCCGTCGCGGTAGCCCGCGGGCCGGCGCCGCGTCAGGTGCGCGTACGCCTCCTTCGAATCGGTCGTCTCCGCGGCGGCGGAGGCGCCATGCCGGGCTGCGACCTCGTCGACCGTGTAGCCGCCCCAGTCCGGCTTGCCGTCGTGCTCACGCGCACCGACGGCGACGATGACACAGGGCCCGTCCCCAGCGCCGACGATCGTGTGCTTCGTGTTCGGCGGGCAGTGGGCGAAGTCCCACTGCCGCAGCGGCCGCTCCTCACCTTCGATGATAAGCACCGCTTCGCCCGCGACGACGAGGAAATCCTCCTGGTCCGCCTCCCAGTGGTACATCGCCATCGACTCGCCCGGGCCGAGCACGCTGATGTTGATTCCCAGCTGCGTGAAGTCCAGCTCGCCCTCGAAGTCGCAGAACGCGGAGCGACCCTCGACGTGGTACCACCGCGCCTCGCGGGCGTTGAGGACGAACCAGCCGTCCGTCTTCGCGACGAGACCCTCCGCGGTCTGCTCGAGCTGCGCCTCGGGAACCATGATGGGAGCCTAACGCTCCCGCGTCACTACTTCTTCTGCTTCGGGACCGGGGAGCCCTGGATCGTCAGCAACTCGAGCTCGTAGCGGCTTCCGTCGGCCGTGTTCTGGAGCGTCAGCTTCTTGCCGAGCCCGAGCGTGATCGTCTCGCCGCCGCTCGCGTACTCGCCGCCGGCGATCCCGATCTCGATCGACTTGCCGTTCTTGGCGACCTTGACGAGGACGAAGGTCGGCTCCTCCTTCGGAAACGAGCCCTCGGTCGCGACATCCTCGGCGACGCCGTTGACGGAGATCGACGTCGCTGCCGCGATCTCCGGCGCGTCCGGCGTCGAGCCACCGGTCGTGAAGCCGCCGTCGGTGGCGTCACCGTCGGCGCCGTCCGCCTTGTCGGCGTCGTTCTTCGTGTCGACCGGAGTTGTCTCGGTGCCGTCCTTCGGGTCGGAGACGCGTGGAGGCGCCGTCGCAACTGGCTCGGCCTGCTGCGCGAACGGATCCTTGCTGGCGAAGCGCTCGAAGGTGGCGAGCTGGCCCTGCACCGCCTCGGGCGAGAGATCGGAGTCGGCGACTGCGGAGAGCTCGGGCGCGGGCGCAACCGGCACCTCGCCGGCGGCCGTGGTCGTACCGGGCGCAGGCGTGACTCCCGGAGTCGTCGTCGCGGGAGCGGTCGAGGTCGGCGCCGTCACAGGCTGCGGGCCCTGCAGCATCTTCAGCGTCTTCGGGCCTTGGAACCCGAGCAGCGCGAGCAGGAGGACGGCGCCTGCGATCGCGATCTTCTTCTGCTTGGCCTCCTTCGCCTTCAGCGGATCGACGCGCTTCGCCATTACCCGGTCGCCTCGCTTCCTGTTGCCTCGCTGCCTGCGGGCGGCGGAACCTCCGCGCCCTCCGTCGTCGTCGCCGGCGGCGTTTCCGCCGGAGCCGGAACCGCGCTCGGCGCCGTGTTGAGCCCATACACGTACGCGTTCAGCTTCAGCCTCGCCGACAGCAGCGGGAACCCCCGGTCGGACTCGGAGAAGTCGACGCTCTCGACCGAGAAGAGTCGTCCCGCCGCATGCAGCTCGCCGCGGCGCACCGTCACGAGCGTGCGCAGCCGGAAGAGAAGGTCGGAGAGCGCATAGAAGGAGCCGTCGAAGGCGACGTCGATCGGGACGACCTGGTACGCGGCGACAGGGAGCGCCGACTGGGGCGTGATCGACTTGAAGCGGATGCCCGTCTCGTCGGCGATCCGGGAGAGCTCGAGCAGGATCCCCGGCATATCGGGCGTGCTCGGCATCGCGACCGAGAGCCGGAAGATGTCCGCGACGGCGATCGGCTGCGTGTCGTCCTGCGCCGCGGTTGCCGCGAGCGCGTCGCGCAGCTCGATCGACGTGGCGGCGATCTCCTCGTCGAGGCGGGCCGACTCGGCCTTCTTCGGGCTGACGACCATGAAGTAGCCGGCCGCGGCGTAAGCGACGATGAGGACGCCGACGATCGCGCCGAGCGTGCGACGGTTCAGCCTGAGCTTCATGCGGGCGGCACCTGGGCATCGGCGGGAACGACGGGCGCGGGCGCGGAGCCGGGGGCGCGAACGTCGGCGAGGATCGAGAACTGGACGAGCTCGCGTTCGTTCAGCAGCTGGCTCTGGCTCGACTGCAGCCGCACGTTCGCGAGGTCGGGAATCACGGCGAGCCTGGAGAGGAATCGCGCGACCCCGTTCTGCGAGTAGGTCGCACCGGTGAGCGTGAAGCCGGTGCCGGGGGCGGCCGCCTGCGTCGCATCGGGAGCGGCCGCGGAAAGGTTCGTCAGCCAGACGTCCTCCGGGAGCACGAGCGAGACCTGGCGCAGCACGCGGTCCCAGGCGACGCGGCCGGCGAGGGCGGCGGAGAGCGCACCGACGCGGGCGCCCTTCTCGGCGGCGAGCGAGTCCTCCTTGGACGTGTCGATCACCGGCACGGTCGGGATCGCCGCGATCTGGGCGCGGAGCCCGTCGAGCTCTTCCTGCTTGCTGTTCGCCGCGCCGCCGGCGCTCATCATCATCGATGCCAGCACGACGGTCGCGAGGGCCGCGCCGCCGACACCGCCGAAGACGACGCCGCGCTTCGCCTCGAAGCTGCGCTTCGCCTCGTCGCGGGGGAGCAGGTTGACCGCGCGCATCTAGTCCTCGATCCCCAGGCCGATCGCGACCGCGAGCGAACCGACCTGCTCGCGCTCGTGCACCTTCTTCGAGACCTTGACTCGGTTGAGCGGATCGACCACCCGGACCGGGACGCCGATCAGCCGTTCGAGCTCGGCGCCGAGGCCCGGCAGGTGGGCGGTGCCGCCCGTAAGGGCGATCTCCCCGATGCCGAGCGAGCCGGGCTGGTTCTGGTAGAACTGGAGCGAGGAGACGAGCTCCCTTGCGAACGTCTGCAACTGCCGCCTTGCGGCCTCCCGCGCGGTCGCCAGCTGCTCCTCGGTGAAGCCCTCGGGAAGCTCCTCGGCGCCTGCGAACGAGAGTGCCCGCTTGACCGTCTCGACCTCGCTCGGCGACATGTCGAGCGCGCGGGCGATCGCGATGTTGAGCGCCCAGCCGCCCCACTCGAGCACGCGCGTGAACTCGCAGACGCGGCCGTCGGAGACGGCGAACGTAGAGCGGTCGTGCCCGACCGAGACCGCGACGAGTGCGCCACGCTCCGAGCCGGCGCTCGTGTCGTGGGGCGCCGCGACGGCACGCAGAAGTGCGAACGCCTCGAGGTCGATCCCGACGATCTGCAGGCCCGCCTTGCGGCAGGCGTAGACGTAGCGGTCGACGAGCTCGCGGTAAGCGACGACGAGGAGCACGCGCCGGAGTGGCTTGCCGTCCTCGCCAACGCCCTCGGAGAGAACCTGGTAGTCGAGCACGGCTTCCTCGAGCGGGATCGGCAGCACCTCCTGGGCCCGGAAACGGATCGCGTTCGCGAGCTGCTTCGAGTCCTCGATCCCGGTCACCTCGAAGGTGCGCACGCCGATCCGGTTGTTGGCGATGCCGAGCCGGACGCCGCGCTTCGGCAGCTTGTGCTCGGCGAAGAAAGCCTTGAGGGCGAGCGCCAGCGCCTCGGGGTCGCGCAGCTCCCCGTTGACGACGATGCCGTGGTCGAGCGGTGTGCGCGCGGCCTGCACGAGCTCGGGCGACTCGCCGTTGCGAACGCGAGCGGCTGCGATCTGGGAGCCGCCGATCTTGAGGCCGACGAGCTGCTTGCCACCACCGCCGCCGCCGCGCGAGAACGTCGGCAACGTCGGGAGTGACGGCCGCGGCCGGGGCGGCCGGCGCAGCTTCGGGCGCTCCTTCGGAGCCTCGTCGGTCAGCACCTCGCCGGCGTCCCACTCCTTCGGGCCGCGCTTGAAGGAGAGGTCGCGCTTGTAGAACGGCACCTTCTTCTCGGACACCGTGTCTCCGGCCTCGGCGGCGGGCTTCTCCTTCTTCGCGCGCTTCTCCTTGGCCGGCTTCGGTTCCTTCGGCGGCTTCGGCGGCTTCGCAGCCTTCGGCGTCAGCTTGAGCGAGAGCTCCTTCTTGTAGAAGGGCACCTTCGCGGCAGGCTCGGGAGCAACTTCGGGCTCGGGGACGAGCTCGGGCTCGGGAACGACGTCCTGCTCGGGCTCGCCGGGCCAGGCTGGCTCGACCTCGAGCGCCGGTAGGACGGCGGTCGGCAGGTCGAGCTCGAGGTCGAGGTCCGGCTCCGGCTCGGGCTCGGAACCGGCTTCAGGCTCGGGCTCCGGGACGGTGACGGCCGCAATCGGGACGACGACGGGCTCGACGACGGCTGGCACGAGCGAGACCGGCGAGACGACCTCGGCAGGCGGCTCGGACACCTCTTCCAGCGGCTGCGTCAGCCAGCCGTGCTCGACGCTCGGCACCGGCGGGGCGACGGGCTCCGGCTCGATTGCCGCCGGCTCTGCTGACACTGAGAGCGCCGCGATCGCGGCATCGAGGTCGGGCTCGGGCTCGACGGGCAAGGCCAGCCCGGGGTCGAGGTCAGGGTCGAGCTCGGGCATGGGCTCGTACTCGTGCTCCGCATCCTTCTTACGGAGCGAAATCTCCTTCTTCCAGATCGAGCTCGAGCCGGACGCCGCGGGCGTGTCGGTGGCCGCCTCGTCGGCAGGCTTGCGCCGGAACGAGATCTCCTTCTTCCAGATCGAGGTGGGCTTCTCGTCGTCGGCCATCGTCAACTCCCTGCGACCCTGAGACCCGCGTGCAGCGGCGCCTCCTCGACCGAGTCGTCCTCGAAGCCGGCGCGGTCGAGCAGGCCGTCGAGCTGCTCGACGCGGCTCGAGACGGCGAGCGCAGCCTCACGCGTGATCACCCGTCGAAGAACGAGGTTCGCGAGCGACTGCTCCATCGTCATCATCCCGCGGCCGGTGGAGGTCTGCATGATCGAGTAGATCTGCTCGACCTTCCCCTGCCGGATCAGGTTTCTGGTCGCGTCGTCCGGGAGCAGGATCTCGAGCGCGGCGACGCGGCCCTGGTGGTCGGCGGTCGGGATCAACGCCTGCGTGATGATCCCCTGCAGCGAGCCGGCGAGCATGATCCGCACCTGCTCCTGCTGCTCGGCCGGGAAGACGTCGATGATCCGGTCGACCGTGCCCGGGGCGCTCTGCGTGTGCAGCGTGCCGAGGACGAGGTGGCCCGTCTCGGCCGCAGTGAGCGCGGTGCCGATCGTCTCGAGGTCGCGCATCTCGCCGACGAGGATCACGTCCGGGTCCTGGCGGAGCGCGGCGCGGAGAGCCTCGCCGAAGCTGATCGCATCGACGCCGATCTCGCGCTGGTTGACGATGCAGCGCTTGTGGCGGTGCACGAACTCGATCGGATCCTCGATCGTGAGGATGTGGTCGGTGCGGTTGCGGTTGACCTCGTCGATCATCGCCGCGAGCGTCGTCGACTTGCCTGAGCCGGTCGGGCCCGTCACGAGGACGAGGCCGCGCGGCTGCATCGCCAGCTCGGCGAGCGAGCCGGGGAGGTTGAGCTCTTCGAGCGTCTTCAGCTCCTCCGGGATGACGCGGAAGGCGGCGCCGAGCGCCTCGCGCTGGAAATAGACGTTGACGCGAAACCGGGCGAGGCCCGGCACTGCATGGGACGTGTCGATCTGCCGCTTGATCTCGAGCTGCTTCTGCTGCTCGGTGGAGAGAACGCGGTAGAGGAGCTGCTGCGTGTCCTCGGGCGTGAGCACCGGAGCGCCCTCGAGGCGCTCGAGCTCGCCGCGGACACGGATCGCAGGCGGTGTCCCCACCGAGAGGTGGAGGTCGGAGGCGCCGCGCGCGACCATGGCCTCGAGGAGGTCGTCGATCGATCGAACCGCAGCGGCGGGCACGGAGGGCGTGATCCCGGTCACGAGTTCGGCTATCGGCAGGGGCGCGGGGTAACTTGAGTGAGGGATCGCGGCCCTCGCGGACGCGCGCGAACACCTCTCTTCCTGCCGGAACCTGACTCACCCACCATGGGGGATGCCGTGGGTGATCGTTCACCCAAACGAGGGGTCTACCGGCGGGCCGCGTCGGCCGATGTCCGGTCAGCCACGCAGTAACTGACCGTCCCTTCGGAAGGAGACACCCCCAATGCTTACAGCGCTTCGCAAGCGTCTGGACGCCAAGAGCGAGAAGGGCTTCACCCTGATCGAGCTCCTGGTCGTCATCATCATCATCGGCATCCTGCTCGCGATTGCAGTGCCGTCGTACCTCGGCTTCCGCGACCGCGCCACCCGCGCGGCCAACCAGGCCAACCTTCGCGCCGCGATCCCGGCGATCGAGACGTACTCGGCCGACAACGTCGGCTCCTCGGCTGACGCCGACCTGACGCTGGCAACGTCCGGCTACCAGGGCATGGTGCTCACCGAGCTCGACGACATCGATGCCGGCATCTCGCCGAACCTCCGGATCACGAACCTCGCGGTCGGCGCCTACTGCGTCGAGACGGGTGCCGACGGCACCGCGTTCGAGTACTACTACGCGCTCGGCATGGCGGCCCCCACCGTCAGCGGTGTGGTCACGCAGGGCAGCTGCCCGTAAGCCAGAGCTCGTCTGATCGACCGACGGAGGGCGCGGGAGACCGCGCCCTCCGTCTTTTCTCGCGGCAGACCTTCAGACCGCCGCGCCCACTGCCGATAAGGAGAATGAGATGGAGAAGATCAGCCTCCCCGTCCGCATCTTCGCGGTGGTGATCGTCCTGGTCGGCGTCGCGGGCATGCTCGCGATGCGGACGATGGGCCCCGGCGTCGACGAGTCGGCTGCGATCCCGCTGCCGGTCAAGAAGACCGCGACGCCGGCGAAGGTCACGCCGCAGCCCGCCAAGGCCGCGAGCGCCCCCAAGCCTGCCGCCACCAAGCCTGCGAAGCCGAAGCCCGCCGTCAACCCCGTCGTGCCGCCGACCGGCTTCCCGGTCGTCGTCGACCGGGCCCTCCGGCAGCACGAGGTCGTCGTCGTCTCCCTCGTCGTCCCCGGCGCGCGTGTCGACGAGCTCGCCGCGGCCGAGGCCGAGGCAGGCGCCAAGCTCGGCGGCGCGGGCTTCCTCGCGCTCAACGTCCTCAACGAGGGCGTCGCACGGTCGCTGCTCGCCAAGCTCGACTCGGTCCAGGATCCGAGCGTGCTCGTCGTGAAGCGCTCGGGCGAAGTCGCGATCGAGCTGGCCGGGTTCGTCGATCGCGAGACGGTCGCCCAGGCCGCCGCGAACGCCCTCCCGTGAGCGCGGTCGCCAAGGCGGACGAGCGCGAGCTCTTCGTCCGGCATGCCCGCAAGGACGGACGCTCGGTCGCGATCCTGCGCGCGATCGACCACGGCGACTCGTGCGTGGTCGAGACGGAGGTCTATCCCGCAGGTGCCACGAACGGCGCCGAGCCCGTGCGCCCGGGGCCGTACAACTTCGCGAATGCCACGCAGGCGACGCAGTTCGTCACCGAAGCGGTCGAGGCGCTGATGGTCCTCGGCTGCGACGTCCAGGCTCAGTAGGCGCGCGGTGGACGTCGGCGCGCAGCTGACCCGTTCGAGCGCGCTCCCGCGCGTCACCGCCCGGCTGGCGACGCCGCCGTTCGCGCTCGCCGCGATCGTCGCGCTCTCGAGCCTGCTGCAGACGGCGCTCGCCTGGCGCCGCCCCACTCCCGGTTACTTCCCCGACGAGTACATGTATGCGGAGCTCGGCCGTTCGCTGCTCGAGAACGGCACGCCGCTCGTCCGCGGCGAGAGCGCGCACTTCCTGCCGCTGCTCTATCCGCTCCTGACCGCTCCCGCCTGGCTCTGGGACGACGTCGAGCACGCGTACCGGACGATCCAGGTCTTCAACGCCGTGACGATGTCGCTGGCGGCAATCCCCGCCTTTCTGCTCGCGCGCCGGCTGCGGGTCGGCGACCGGCTGGCTGTTGCTGTCGCAGCGCTCGCCGTGCTCCTGCCCGAGCTGCTCTACTCCTCGGCCGCGCTAGCGGAGACGCTCGCCTATCCGCTCGCGCTCGCGACCGCAGCGGCCGCCGTGGCGGCGCTCGAGCGGCCGACGCTCCGGCTGCAGTTCGCCGTGCTGGCGTTCTCGGGGCTCGCCACGTTGACGCGGCTGCAGCTGGCGGTGCTGCCGCTCTGCTACCTCGGCGCCGTCGTCGCGGTCGGTGTGCGCGACGAGCGCTTGCGCGCGACGCTGCGCGGGCACGGGCTCGCGGTCGGAGCAATCGGTGTCGCGCTCGTGCTCGGCCTCGGTGCCGCCCTGGCCGGCACGGTCGGGATCTACGGCGACATCACTGCCTACTCGGTCGAGCCGCTCGTGGCGGCGAAGGGCTTCGGTGCGAACGCGCTCGTGCTCGCCTACGCAGTCGGCTGGGTACTCGTCCCGGGCGCCCTGATCGGGCTCGCGCTGGGGGTCGCTCGACCGCGCAGCCGCGCGGAGCTCGGCTTCGCCGTCTTCGCTGTCGCGGAGCTCCTCCTTCTCCTCATCGAGGCCTCGGTGGTCGGCGACGCCGGCCGCGTGCAGGAGCGCTACGCGATGTACGCGCTGCCGCTGCTCGT
>DATMEO010000168.1:0-6645 GCA_035556515.1 Gaiellaceae bacterium | reverse complement strand
GTCCGGCTCGACAACCTCGCGGCGTGCGATCTCGAGGGCCGACGGGACGAGGAACTCGAATGCAGCGATGCCGAAGCCGCCGCCGACGATGACCAGCTCGGGCGCGAACGTGTTCACGAACGAGCCGATCGCGGCGCCGAGGAGGTGACCGATTCCGGACAGCGCTTCGAGCGCGGCCGGATCTCCCTCCTCCGCCCGGCCGACGAGCAGCTCGGCGGTCGCACCCTCCCCCCACAGCTTCTCCGCCGCCCGGTCGGCCGCGTTGCCGGAGGCGACCGACTCGAGATGGCCGCGCCCGCCGCATCTCCCCTGGCAGGGCGGGCCATCGGCGACGACGACGACGTGCCCGAGCTCGGCGATGCCGCGGTAGAGCGAGCCGCCGAGGACGAGCCCACCGCCGACACCGGTGCCGAGCGTGAGCATGACGAGATCGTCCGCCCCGCGGCCCGCGCCGAGCTTCCACTCTGCGAGCGCGGCCACGTTCGCGTCGTTCTCGACCACCGCAGGAACGCCGAACCGCTCCTGGGTCAGGTCGGTCAGCACAACGTCCCGCAGCGGGATGTTGACCGAGCCGAGCGACCTGCCCGTGCTGCGGTCGATCACGGACGGGATCCCGAAGCCGATCGCATCCAGGGGCTCGTCTGCCAGCGGCTCGATCGCGCTGACGATCGCTTCGAGCAACTCCTCCTGCGAGTCGACCGGCGTCGGCACTTCATGCCGGCCGTGCAGCGCGCCGTCCGCGTCGACCGATCCCGCCGCGATCTTCGTCCCGCCGAGATCCACACCGATGACGCGTTGGGCACTCACGGGACGCGGCTACCATACCCGGCCGGATGGCGGACGCAGAGAAGCCCTACCGGCTCTACAAGGGCGGCCGCACGAAGGGGAAGGTGCCGACGGCGCCGCGTCCGGAGCGGCCGGGCCGGAAGGAGCCGAGCCGCACCAAGCAACTCGGGAAGCCGCGCTGGGGCCGGCGGATCGGCCTCGCCGTGCTGTTGCTGGCAGTGCTTCTGGTCGTCTGGCTCGTCGCCAGCTACCTCGCGTTCCGGAAGGGCGTCGAGGAGGCGAACGGCCGCCTGCCGAAGACGGTGGCGACGAGCCTCGCGGCCCAGGACGGCCTGCTCAGCTCGAAGCCGTCGCTGATCATGCTGCTCGGGACCGACGGCGACCGCACCGCCGCGCGCCAGGACTTCCGCCGCTCCGACTCGATCCTGCTCGTCCGCACCGACCCGGAGCGGCACCGGATGGCCTACCTCTCGATCCCCCGCGACCTTCGCGTCGACATCCCAGGCCAGGGGCCGAACAAGATCAACGCCGCCTTCCAGCTCGGCGGGCCGGCGCTGACGATGAAGACCGTCAGCGCGCTCACGGGCCTGCAGCCGAACCACGTCGTCCTGGTCGACTTCGACGACTTCAAGGAGGTGATCGACGCGCTCGGCGGCGTCGAGATCGACGTGCCGAAGCCGATCCTCTCCAACCGCTTCGACTGCCCCTATGCGACCGAGGCCCGCTGCCAGCAGTGGCAGGGGTGGCGCTTCGAGAAGGGCACGCAGACGATGAGCGGCAAGCGCGCGCTGATCTACTCGCGCGTTCGCGAGAACCGGCTCGATCCGGCTGAGAACGACCTCACCCGCGGCGACCGGCAGCAAACGGTCGTCGAGGCGATGACGGACGAGCTCGTCTCCTTCGGCACCTTCCTGAAGCTGCCCTTCGTCGGCGACGACCTCGTCGAGCCGCTGACGACCGATCTCTCAGCCGGTCAGCTCCTGCAGCTCGGCTGGGTTCGCTTCCGCTCGAATGAGGAACGCTCGCTGCACTGCCGCCTCGGCGGCGAGCCGCAGTCGATCGGCGGCGAGTCCGTGCTCGTCGGCGGCGAGGAGAACAGCGCCACGCTGGCGATGTTCACCGGTCGCTCGGCACCGCAGCCACCGCCGCCCGGGACGACCTTCGGCGCCGGCTGCAGGGTCGGCCGCGGCCTCTAGCGTGAGACCGTTTAGGCTCGTCGCGTGGGGATCGTCGGCTGGATCTTCTTCGGGCTGCTTGCCGGCGCAGCCGCGCGGGCGCTGACACCCGGCCGCCAGGAGATCGGCTGCTTCGGCACGCTCGCGGTCGGCGTCGTCGGCGCCTTGCTCGGAGGCTTCCTCGGCGAGGCGGTCTTCGACACCGACGTTCGCTTCGCCTGGGATCTGAAGCCGTTCCTGCTCGCCGTTGCCGGCTCGGTCGTGCTACTGCTCGGCCTGAACGCCCTGCAGCGGCGCTAGTCCGCGGCGGGCGCGGCTTTCTTCTCGCCCGAGTCCGGCTTCTTGTCGGGCGAGCCGGAGTCGCTGCCGCCGTCCTTCGAGGCATCCTTTTTCTTCCCGGAGCCGCGGCCGTAGTCGGTCGAATAGAAGCCCGAGCCCTTGAAGTGGACCGAGACCGGGTAGAGCACCTTCTCGACGGGGCTCTTGCCGCACACTTCACACGTCTCCGACGGAGGGTCCGACATGCGCTGGAAGACCTCGAAGGTGTGCCCGTCGGGGCACCGGTACTCGTAGATCGGCATGGCGAAGGAGTGTAGCCAGGCAGACTGACGGCGACGATGAGCGAAACCGCACAGGCAACCCGTTTCGGCGCCCGTGAGTGGGCGATCGCGCGGCCCTGGCTGGCGGCGCATTGGTTCCCGCTCGGGGTCACGGCGATCACGATGGCGGCGGCCGCGTTCCTCTTCCACCAGCTGCTCGCGTGGCCCCCGCACGAGGACGAGGCACTGCCGCTCTTCATCGGCCGCCACCCGCTCGACGAGATGTTCCAGGTCGTGCTCGAGGAGCGCGGCGGCGCGCCGCTGCACTTCCTGCTCGCCTGGACGGTCGCGCACCTCGAGCTCGGGCTCGAGGGGCTGCGCGCCGTGTCGGCGTTCTTCGCGGTCGCGAGCCTGCCCGTGGTCGCGCTGCTGCTGGCTCGGCTCGCAGGCCGAGCGCCTGCGCTGCTCGGAACGCTCGTCGTCGCGTCGAGCTGGACGTTCCTCTTCCACGGCGTCTACGGCCGGATGTACAGCCTCTTCCTCTTCACCGCCGCGCTCTCGTACCTGGCCCTGCTGAGCGCGCTCGACCGAGGCGGGCGACGCAGCTGGGCGCTCTGGGCGCTCGCGATCCTGGCCACCGTCGCGACGCATCCGTACGGAGCGCTCGTGCTCGCCTCGCAGGGCGCATTCGTCGCGGTCGCGCGGCGCGAGCGGCTGCGCGAGGCCGCGTGGGCGTTCGGTGCGGTCGCCGTGCTCGGGATCCCGTTCTGGCTGACCGACCTCGTGCTCGCGGGTCGCTTCGACGCGGGCGTCGCAGCGGGCAGCCGGCTCGATGTCGTCGAGTACGTCTGGCAGGCGGCCGGAGACTTCACGGCGGGCTTCCCGGTGCTCCCGGCCGTGCTCGTCGCCGCCGGGGCCGGCCTGGCGGTGCTTCCGCGCGAGACGCGAATCCTTGCCGCGTGCGCCTCGGTCGTGCCCTTGGCCGCGCTCGTCCTCGCACGCAGCACCGGGTCGCCGGAGACACGCCATCTGATCTTCCTGCTCCCGTTCGTCGCGCTCGCCGTGGGCGCCGGACTGGCACGGCTCGGCCGCATCTGGGGGCCAGCTGCGCTCGCCGCGCTCATCGTCGCCCAGCTGGCGTGGACGTGGGACCGGACGCCGGAGCTGTTCGAGTGGGAGCCGGACGTTCGCCAGGAGGCGCGGGCCGACGCAGCCGCGTACATCGCCGCGACGACCGCGGGCGACGACGTGCTGCTCGGCTACGACCCGCTCTACCTGCAGGCCTGGGAGCTCGACCCAGAGCTGCCGCTCGTCGTGCTCCCGCGCGCCGACGCCGATCTGGCGCTGCACAGCCTGCTCTCGCTCGAACGCCCGCTCGGACACGGCATCTGGGTGCTCGACTCGAGCAAGACGACGAACATCGAGCGCTCGCTGCAGATCCCGCGCGTGTCGCCGCGACCCGAATCGGCGTTCGAGGTGCGCGACTTCGGGCCGTTCCTGGTCATCCGCACCCGCGAGCCGGTGGTGACGCCGAAGCGATACCTCGAGCGAGCGGGCCAGGCGATGCTGGTCGGCAAGCGCCTCTACCTCGGCGACGCCGACATCAACTTGCCCACGATCGAGCGCGCCGCACGGGCGCTGCGCGGTTACGGCGCAAGCCGCTCGCTCTCGACGAGCTCCCGGTAGCAGGGCGCCTCCTCGAAGGCGGCGAGCCCGGCCGGCGTCTCCCGCTTGCGATCCTTCGGCCGCAAGCGGCGGGCGGCAGCGATCGCGGCGGACGCGCCGACGGCGGCGCCGACGAGGAAGGAGCGCGTTCGCGAGCGGCGTGACTCTCCGTCCATGGAAGGATCGTAGAGGCTCCTCCGGTGCGATCGCCCGTCGCCGCGGTGCGATGGGCGGCGCGAGGCAAGGACGCAGGGAGCGTCCATAGTGGTGCTATGGACGCGACTGAGGACGCAGCCTCGCGCCGCCCAGCGCGGAGCGGCGGCACGGCGCTTCGCGCCGGAGGGGCCTCTCAAGCGTGATCGTGTGCCTTGGGGATCTGCTCCTCGACGTGATCGTCCGGCTCTCGCAGCCCCTCGCCGAGGGCGCTGACGCGGACGCGGTGACGCAGCTCGGGCCGGGCGGCCAGGCGGCGAACGTGGCCGCCTGGATCGCGGAGCTCGGCGGCGAGGCGCGCTTCGTGGGAAAGCGTGCGGACGACGAGGCCGGGCGCGCCGCGGCGGCCGGGCTCGAGCGCTACGGGGTCGACGTGCAGGGTCCGGTCGTTCCGGGCCGGACGGGGACGGTCGTGTCGCTGGTCGGCGTCGACGGCGGGCGGACGATGGCCTCCGACCGCGGCGTCTCGCCGGATTTTCGAGCAGAGGAGCTTACATCCACCTACATCAGCGGCTGTGTACACCTCCATCTTCCGGGCTACTCGCTGCTCAGGGGCCCGATCGACGGGGCCGCCCTACTGGCGGCCTCGCTCGCCCCGCGTGTCAGCGTCGACCTCTCCTCCTGGAGCGCGATCCGCGACTTCGGGCCGGAGCGCTTCCGCGAGCGGCTGGAGGCCCTGCGCCCCGCGATCGTGTTCGCGAACGAGGACGAGGACCGGATCCTAGGCGGACCGATCGCCGGAACCGAGTGGGTGCTGAAGCTCGGGCCGGGCGGCGCGCGCTTCGGCGACATCGAGCTGCCGGCGGTCCCGGCCGAGGTGGTCGACACGACCGGAGCGGGCGACGCCTTCGCAGCCGGGTACCTCGTCGGCGGCCGCGAGCTCGCGCTCGCCGCGGCCGCACGCTGCGTCGCGCAACTAGGCTCGATGCCGTGAAAGATCCGATCAGGGTCTCGGACGAGGTCGGGCACGCGCTCGCCGATCGGCGGCCCGTCGTCGCGCTCGAGACGACGCTCGTCGCGCACGGCTTCCCGCCCGGCGAGGGCGTCGAGGTCGGGCTCGAGAGCGAGCGGCGCGTGCGGGACGCCGGGGCCGTGCCGGCGACGATCGGCGTCCTCGACGGGGAGCTCCGGGTCGGCCTCTCGGAGCAGGAGCTCGGCCGCTTCACCGCCGACGCGCGCAAGGTCGGCCCGCGCGATCTCGCAGCCGCGATCGTCCAGGGAGCCGTCGGCGCGACGACGGTCGGCGGGACGCTCGCAGCCTGCCGCGCCGCCGGAATCGGCTTCATGGGCACCGGCGGCCTGGGCGGGGTCCACCGCGGCTTCCCGGATCCACCGGACGTGTCGGCCGACCTCGGCGAGCTGATCCGCACCGAGGCGCTGATCGTCTGCTCGGGCGTGAAGTCGATCCTCGACGTGCCGGCGACCGCGGAGCTGCTCGAGACCCTGGGCGTGCCCGTGCTCGGCTACCGCACCGACGACCTGCCGCTCTTCTACGCAGCGCACGGGGGCCCGCCCGTCTCGGCCCGCGTCGAGTCGGCCGCCGAGGCCGCGCAGGTCGCGCAAGCACACTGGCGGCTCGGCCGCCACACGTCGATCCTGCTCGGCCGGCCCGCCGAGGACAGCCTCGATGACGTCGAGCCGCTGATCGAGCGGGCGCTCGCCGAGGCACACGACCAGGGCGTCGCCGGTCAGCAGGTGACGCCGTTCGTCCTCTCCTATCTGCATCGCGAGTCCGGAGGCCGTACGCTCGCTGCCAACCGCGAACTGATCGCCGCCAACGCACGACTGGCCGCGGAGGTGGCCGTTGCCTATGCCGCTCTATGACGCAGTCAAGAACCTGACGGTCACGATCGAGCACATCGAGCTCGAACCGCACGTCCTGCCGTTGAAGCACATCACACGCCGCACCACGGTCGTGCACCTGCACGGCTCCGGGGCGGAGGGCGTCGGCGAGGACGTCTCCTACGAGGAGGCGCTGCAGCTCGCCTTCACCCCCGACGCGCTGCCGGACCTGGCCGGAGAACACACGCTCGACTCCTTCTCAGCGCTCGTCGCCGGGCAGCCCGGCTACCGGCAGTGGGGCCTGGAGTCGGCGGCGCTCGACCTGGCGCTGCGTCAGGCGGGCCGTTCGCTCGCGGACGCCGTCGACCGCGAGCCGCGGCCCGTCACCTTCGTCGTCTCGCAGAGCGCCATGCAGGAGTTGCTCGCGCTCTATCCCGAGATCCGCTTCAAGCTCGATGCGAGCGACAAGTGGACGGACGAGGTCG
>DATMEO010000167.1:0-9609 GCA_035556515.1 Gaiellaceae bacterium | reverse complement strand
CGCTGGTGTATCAGTTGTCCTGCCAAGGGCACTGCTGATTAGCTACGTCTGGATGGGATAACCGCTGAAAGCATCTAAGCGGGAAGCCCACCTCGAGATGAGACTTCCCATCCCCTCGAGGGAGTAAGGGCCGTGGAAGACCACCACGTCGATAGGCCGGCGGTGCAAGCGCAGCAATGCGTTCAGCTGACCGGTACTAATTGCCCGAGGTCTTGATTTAGAACACGTTCGAGTCGCTATGGAGTTTTGAGGGTGCCGCTAAACAGGCGCTTTCGACAATTTCGGCGGTCATAGCGTCGGGGGTACACCTCTTCCCATTCCGAACAGAGAAGTTAAGCCCGACAGCGCCGATGGTACTCGGGGCGCAAGCCCCCGGGAGAGTAGGACGCCGCCGAATTACCTCAGAAGGGCCGCGAAAGCGGCCCTTCTTTCGTTCTAGACTCCGCCGATGGAGTTGACGGACGGAACGCTCGTGCTGCGCGCACCTGAGGACGGCGACGCGGAGGCCGTCCGCGTCGCGTGCCAGGACCCCCAGATCCCGCGCTGGATCCCGGTGATCCCGCAGCCGTATACGGAGGAGAGCGCACGCGACTTCATCACCTGGTCCCGCGAGACGTTCGAGCGCGGCAGCTACTCGTTCGTGATCGTCGACGCGGGCACCGGCGAGCTGCTGGGCGCGATCGGCATGGGCGTCAACGGGTTGATGAAGATTGGCCACATCGGCTACTGGGTCGCCTCCCCGGCGCGCCGCCGCGGGATTGCGAGCAGCGCCCTGCGGCTCCTGGCCGGCTGGGCGCTCGAGCAGGACTTCGGCCGCGTCGAGCTGATCACCGACCCGGACAACATCGCCTCCCAGCGCGTCGCCGAGAAGGTCGGGTTCGGCCGGGAGGGCGTGATGCGCGCGCACACGCTGCACCGCGATGGCCGCAGGCGCGATGCAGTGCTGTTCTCGCTCCTACCCGGCGAGCTCGTGTAGCGCAGCGAGCCGGCGCGCGAGCGGCGGATGGGTGACGAAGAGCGCGGCCAACCCGGTTTCCTCAAATGGGTTCACCGTGTACAAGGGCTCGGTCGCCGGGCTCGCCTGGAACGAGACGAGGTCGCTGGCTCGATCGAGCTTGAGCAGCGCGTCGGCGAGCCCCTCGCCGGAGCCGAGCAGCGACGCCGCCATCCGGTCGGCTGCCAGCTCACGGCGCGGTGAGAGCAGCAGGTGGACGAATGCCGACGCGATCGGGCCGAGCACGGCCAGGAGCGCCCGCTCGAACCAGCCCCCGATCCGCGAGAGGTCGACCAGCACGACGGCGAGCATCACGGCAGAGGTCTGCGTCAGGACATCACGGCGCCGCACATGTGCGAGCTCGTGTGCGATCACAGCCTCGAGCTCTGCGGGTGTCAGCGCACCGAGGAGGCCGGTCGAGAGCGCCAGCGCAGACCCGGCGGGCCCGCGGCCGGCCGAGAGCGCGCGCGGATAACCGTCGGGGATCAGATAGAGCTTCGGCGGAACGACTTTGAACTTGGCCGCCAGTGCATCCACGGTCGAGCGCAGGAGCGGGTCCTCCGCGAGCGCGTACTCCCGCGCGCCCAACATGCCGAGCAGCGCGCGGTCCGCGTAGGCGTAGACGGCAAGCGCGGCGAGCAAGGTGCAGAAGACGAAGACCGAGGCCGTCTGCGGCCCGCCGAGGGCCCAGCCGAAGGTGCCGAAGAGCCCAGCCAGCATGGCCGCGACCAGCCACCACTTCGCGATGTTCAGCGCGCCGGCTACGAGTCGTCGTCGCCGAGGCTGTCGCGGTCGTCGTCCCCGAGGCCGCGCGGGGGCCAGTCCGGCTCCGGGGCGTCGCAGCGGCTCGAGCAGTGCAGCGACGCCACATTCTGGAGTGGCACGAGAATATGGCCGTTGAGCTCGATGTGGGGGACGTCCTCGATCGAGCAGTAGGCGGTGAGAACCCCCTCCTGATACTCACCGCCGAAGAGGGCGACTTCGATCTGCTCGCCCTTGTACTTGTTCGTGTAGTCGTCCACGGGCCGCTCAGTCTATCTCCACGAATCCGTCGTCCCGAACCGCGAGCTTGTAGACGGCGCAATTCGCCCAGCGTTCGAGTCGCACGCCGAGCGCGTGATGCCAGAGCGTGTTCAGAGCCCCTCCGTGAGAGACGATCAGCACCTGTTCGCCGGGATGGTTCGCCGCGATCTCCTCCACCGCGGCGAGCACTCGCTCGCGCACCTCCTCGTCGCTTTCACCGTCGTGCCGCGACCCCGCGGGGAAGGCTGAGATGTCCTCTCGCGTCAGCCCTTCCCAGCTGCCGAAAGACCGCTCGCGTAGCCGCTCGTCCACGTTCACGTCGAGGCCGTGGGTGGCTGCGACGGCCGCTGCGGTCGCGCGCGCACGGCTCAGATCGCTCGAGTAGATAGCGTCGAGATCGACGTCGGTCAGCTCCTGGGCAAGGAACTGCGCCTGCTGCCGGCCGAGCTCGTTCAGCACGATGTCCGACGAGCCCTGGATCCGCAGCTCGCGGTTCCAGTCGGTCTCACCATGGCGTGCCAGGAGGAGCGTGGTCACGCCGCTACGCTAGCCGCCCATGGATCTGGGTCTGCAGGGGAAGGCATGTCTCGTCACCGGCTCGACCGGCGGCATCGGCCTCGAGACGGTGAAGCTGCTCGTGGCCGAGGGCGCCCGCGTCGCCACCTGCGGGCGGAGAGATGCGCCCCGGATCGGCGAGGCGACCCACGTCCGCGCGGACCTTTCCGAGCCGGACGCGCCGGCGCGCGTCGTCACTGCTGCAACCGGCGAACTCGGAGGACTGGACGTCCTGGTCAACAACGTCGGCTTCGCGGTGCAGGCGCGCTTCGAGGAGGTCGCCGACGCGGACTGGGACGCAATGTGGAACCTGAACGTGATGAGCTACGTCCGCGCGATCCGGGCGGCGCTCCCGCATCTGCGCGCGAGCCGGGGCTCGATCGTCAACGTCTCCTCGACCGCCGGCAAGCGCCCGTCCGGCGGCATGCCGCACTACTCGGTCACGAAGGCGGCCGTGCTGTCGCTCTCCCGCCTCGTCGCCGATCTGTACGCGGCCGACGGGATCCGCTGCAACGCGGTCACGCCCGGCCCGACAGCGACGGAGGCTTGGCTGGGGGAGGGAGGATTGGCCGACCAGCAGGGCGGCGAGCGCGCCGACGTCCTCGCCAAGGTCGGCGCGGGCCGGCCGCTCGGCAGGCTCGCCGAGCCGGAGGAGATCGCCGCCGTGATCGCGTTCCTCGCGTCGGAGCGGGCTTCCTACGTCACCGGCGCCGCCTGGAGCGCCGACGGCGGCACCGTCCCGATCATCGTCTGAGGACTTAGTTGCTGACAGTTACTAATGAGAGTGATCCCGCCTGTTCCGCGCGGTTCCGAGAGCTAGTTGCTGACAGCAACTAAGTCGGATCTCGTCGAGGGAGTCGATCCGGCTTCGCGGATACCCTGAGCGTGATGCCGGATCTCGCCGGACGGGTCGCTGACGCCTTCGAGGCTCGCGTCCGCGCGGCCGAGGACGAGCTGCTCTCGCCGCTCGCCGTCCGCTCCTACGAGACGACCGGGAGGCTGCGCGAGGAAGAAGAGTGCGGGATCCGGACGCCGTTCCAGCGCGACCGCGACCGGATCGTCCACTCGAAGCCCTTCCGCCGTCTGAAGGGGAAAACCCAGGTCTTCATCGACCCCGCCGGCGACCACTACCGCACGCGGATCACGCACACGCTGGAGACGACCGGGATCGCCCGTGTGGTCGCGCGCGCGCTGCGGCTGAACGAGGACCTGACGGAGGCGATCGGGCTCGGTCACGACACGGGGCATCCTCCGTTCGGGCACGCGGGCGAAGAGCAGCTCGACGCCTGCCTGCGGGAGCACTTCGGCTCCGGATTCCGGCACAACGAGCAGTCACTGCGGATCGCCGAACAGCTCAACCTGACGGCGGAGGTGCGCGACGGCATCCTCACGCACACGGGCGAGCGCGAGCCGGCGACGCTCGAGGGAAAGATCGTGCGACTCGTCGACCGGGTCGCCTACATCAACCACGACATCGACGACGCGATCCGCTGGGGGCTGCTCACGCCGGACGACCTGCCGCGAGCCGAGATCGAGCTGCTCGGCGACACAGGCTCGACGCGGATCGACGTGCTCGTCCACGACCTGATCGAGACCTCCGAGGCGGCCGGCGAGGTTGCTCAGAGCGAGGAGGTCGGCGCCGCGATGCTGGCTCTCCGCTCCTTCATGTTCGAGCGCGTCTACCTCGGCGAGCACGCGCGTGGGGAGCATCTGCGCGCCCACGAGACGATCGGCCGCATCTTTGCCCACCTCGTCGCCCGTGGCGACTCCGAGGACGCGATCCGCGCGTTCGTCTCCGGCATGACCGACCGGTTCGCGCTCTCGTACGCCGAGTCCCTCTAGTGGCCCGTCCGGCAGCAATCAGTGAACCGCTACCGCGTCAGCTGCGGCGCGATGCGTCGTCCTCAGTCGCGTCCATACCCACCGGTATGGACGCTCCCTGCGTCCTAGCCTCGCTTGCATCTGACGCGGCAGCGGCTCGAGATAGCTACCGGACGAGCCACTAGTGGCCCGGATCAAGGAGTCGTCGGTCAGAGAGGTCGTCTCGGCGTCCGACATGGTCGAGGTCGTCTCCGGCCGGACGGCGCTGCGGAAGGCCGGGGCGCGCTACTCGGGACGCTGTCCCTTCCACGAGGAGCGAACGCCGAGCTTCTCGGTCAACCCAGCCGACAAGCTCTACCACTGCTTCGGCTGCGGCAAGGGCGGCGACGTGATCACCTTCGTCCGGGAGACCGAGAATCTCGACTTCGCCGCGGCGGTCGAGTGGCTGGCGGAGCGGTTCCGCGTCACGCTCGAGTACGAGGAGACCTCCCCGCAACAGGAGGAGTCCCGCAAGCGGCGCGACCGCCTCCACGCCGTGCTCGACCAGGCGGCCTCGTTCTACGAGCGTTACCTGTGGGAGGCGGCAGCCGGCGTCCCCGTGCGCGCCTACCTCGAGAGCCGCGGCCTGGACGAGGACGTCTGCCGCGAGTTCCGGCTCGGCCTTTCTCCCGGCACGGGCCTCGCCGACAAGGCGCGCCAGAGGGGCTTCACCGCCGACGAGCTCCGCGGCGCCGGGCTCACGAACGCGCGCGGCAACGACTATTTCCCGCAGCGGCTGATGTTTCCGCTCGCCGACGCCCGCGGGCGGATCGTCGGGTTCCAGGCGCGGAAGCTGCACGACGACGATCCGCTCCGGGGCAAGTACGTCAACTCGCCCGAGGGGGAGCTCTTTCACAAGTCGGCGATCCTCTACGGGCTCAATCTCGCCCGGACCGCGATCGCGAAGCAGGAGCGAGCGGTCGTCGTCGAGGGGAACACGGATGTGATCGCGTTGCGGCAGGCGGGCTTCGAGCCGGTCGTGGCCTCGATGGGAACCGCGCTGACCGAACGGCAGCTGAAGGAGCTGCAGCGGCTGACGCGCCGGCTCTACCTCTGCTTCGACTCCGACGCCGCCGGCGAGGACGCCACCCTGCGCGGCATGGAGCTCGCGACGACGCTCGGGTTCGACGTGCGCGTCGTCACGCTGCCGAAGGGCCAGGACCCCGCCGACGCACCCGCCGGTTTCGAGCAGCGGCTGAGCGGTGCGTCGAGCTATGTCGTCCACCGCGTGCGGCTCGAGCTCGAGCGGGCGCCCGACCGGCAGGAGGCGTTCGTGCGCGCCCGTGAGGTGCTGGCGAAGGTCGAGGACTCGCCGGAACGTCAGGACGCGCTGCGGCTGCTCGCCGACACGCTCGACCTGCCGCGGGAGACGCTTGCCGGCCTGGGGGCGAAGTCGTCGGACGGCGGCCGCCCGGCGGCGGCAGCGGAGCTCTCGCCCGCGATGCTCGAGAAGGGCGAGCAGCTCGAACGGCGCGTCCTCGCCGCATGCGTTCTCCATCCAGGTCTCCTCACGCTCCTGGCCGAGCTCTCCGCCGATCACTTCGACTCGGAGCTGCACCGCCGCTTCCGGGCGTTTCTCGTCCAGGGCGGGGAGGAGGACGACGCTTTGACCGCGCTGCGTGCCGAGCTCGATGCCCGAGCGGCCCGCGAGGCGCTCGACGAGCGAACCGGCAAAGAGCTCCTGCTCAACCTGCGCGCCCGCAGGCTGCGCCGCGAGCTCGCCGGGGCCGAGCTCGAGCGGGTGAAGGAATTGCAGGCGGCCTTGGCGAAGCTGGCAGAGGCGGCACAAGAGCTTCATTGACGGTCGTTCACGACGCCGTCAAGTCGAGGCGCTATAGTGCCGATTCTCCAGGTAGCACCACAGACCCCCGTTGCACCTGCTTGCCGCCTGATGGATGTCCTTAGCCGTTCACTTGCCGTTCTCGCGCTGGTTTGCGCCGTTGCCTTCGGCACCCTGGGCTCGTCCGCGTCGAACGCCGGCGCCGCCGCCGCTGCCGGCGATTGCACAGTCGGCTCGGACTGGGGAAGCCCGCGAGACGACCTCGCGTCCCAGACGGTCACTCTTGTCAACTCCCACCGCTCGAGTCGCGGGCTGAGGCCGCTCGCCGTCGCGTCGGCGCTGCAGGCGTCCGCCGTCTGGAAGGCCCGGCACATGGCCAAGTACGCGTACATGGGCCACAACGATCCGGCGCCTCCAGTCGCGCGCAGCACGGGCGAGCGGATGGCCGCGTGCGGCGTCACCGGCTCCTGGGGCGAGAACATCGCCATGGGCTACGCGACGCCGGCGTCCGTCGTCAACGGGTGGCTCAACTCAGCGGGGCACCGTGCGAACATCGAGAACCCGAACTACACCGCGATCGGCACGGGCGCGGCGGCGAGCTCCTCGGGCCAGATCTACTGGGCGCACACGTTCTCGAGCAACGGCGGCGCATCGGCGCCTCCGCCTCCTCCGGCACCTGTGCCCGCGCCGCCTGCCCCGCAGCCGCCCGCCCCGCAACCGCCCGCACCACCGCCGACGACTCCCAAGCCGCCGGCGCCGCCGCCAACGCAACCGGGACCGCCTGGGCAACCGGGACCGCCTGCGCAACCGGGGCCGCCCGGATCAGAGCCGACGCCGAATGCCGCCTCGGCCGCCGCCAACCCGCTCACCTTCCGCGGACTCACGCTCACCCCGCGGCGGCCTGCCGCCGGCCGCGTGCTGGGCAGCAAAGTTGTCGTGTTGAAGCGGGGGACTCGCCTGAACACCGGCAATGTCTTCTGCAGCGCGCGCTTCCACGGCCGCCCGCTGAAGGTGCTGACACGCGGCCTCCGCGCGGGATCGGCCGTGTGCGCCTGGCGGATCCCGGTGGCAGCGCGGGGCGAGATCGTCAGCGCCACGGTCGTCGTTCAGCAGGGCCGCATGCGCGCACATGCACCGTTCCGCGCCAAGATCTCCTGACGTCGGGACCTGGGGCTAAAGGATAGGCCGGTAGTGCCGATAGCGAGACGGTGTTCTCGCTCCTTCGACACGCCGTCGTCGTCGCAGCGGCCCTGCTGCTGCTCCTGCTCCCGGGTCACACCCGCCCTGCCGGGGGCTCCCAGGAAGCCGACGTCACCGCGCACGTCGCCGGCTCGGTGCGCAAGCCGATCAAGCCCAAGGCGGCCAAGCCCAGCAAGCCGAAGGCCAAGCCGCGCCCCGTCGCCGTCGACCCTGCGCTGCCGAACGATCCGCTCTGGCGCGACTCCTGGTCGCTCGCCAAGGTTGGCGCTCCGGCCGCCTGGCGCGTGACCAAGGGCGCAGCGGAGGTCGTCGTCGCAGTGCTCGACACCGGGATCGATCCCAATCACCCCGACCTTCAGGGCTCGTTCGTCGAGGGCTGGGACGCGGTCAACGAGGACGCTGACGCCAACGACGACCACGGACATGGAACGCTTGTCGCCGGTGTGATCGCCGCCCGCTCGAACAACGGCATCGGCGGTGTCGGAGCCTGCTCGCAGTGCTCGCTGATGCCCGTCAAGGTGATCGGCGGCAACGGTGCCGGGAACGCCGCAGACATCGCCGAGGGGATCGTCTGGGCGGCCGACCACGGCGCACGCGTGATCAACATGAGCTTCGTCCTCTCCGGCGCCGACGCCGGGGTCGCGGCCGCGCTCGAGCATGCCCGCGCGAAGGGCGTCCTGATCGTCGCGGCCGCCGGCAACAACGGCAGCGCCGATGTCACCTTCCCCGCGAGTCAGCCCGGCGTCGTCAGCGTCACCGGGACGGACGCCGCAGACGGCCGCTACGAGTGGGCCAGCTACGGCAACTGGGTCACGCTGGCCGCTCCCGGCTGCAGTCAGTCGACGCAGGCCGGCGGTGGGTACGCGGACTTCTGCGGCACCTCGTCGGCGGCGGCGTTCGCGTCGGGCATCGCCGCGCTCGCACGCTCCACTGCGAAGGACGCGCCCGTCGATCAGATCGTCGCCGCGATGTCGGCCAATGCTGTTCGGGTCGGAGACTTCGTGGCCAGTGGACGCGTCGACGCGGCTGCGACCGCGACCGTGCTGTCGGTCAGTTGCTGCGCTCCTGCTGGCCCTGCCGGCAGCCGTCCTGGCCATCCTGAACCGCATCCTGACCGGCTTTGAAATAGCTCGCCCAGGCACGGCCGACGACCGCCGCCACGCCCTCCTCGGACTTGTCGGCGATGTTGTACTTCGACGCGAGCAGCCCTGCCTCGGTTGACGCGCACTCGCTGTAGGCCCGCTCGAAGACGAGCAGCTGGACGCTCTTCGGCGTCGTCCCTGTCGCCAGTGGATGCGGGTCGGGCTCGACCGGCGTCGTAGCGGCGGCTTCGGTGGTCGTCGCATCCCCGTCGTCGCCGGCAAGGCGGTCGCCCGCTGCGACGCCGACCACCAGGCCCAGCGCCAGCAAGAGCCCGAGGGCGATCGAGATTCGGCGAACCCTGCTGCTCACGTTTGAAAAGACCCCCGTGTCGACTTGACGAACCCAACGATAGAGGAGGGGCCCGCGATGCGGGCCCCTCCTCGTTATCCGGTGGTGCGAGAAGCGCTAACGAGCGAGCGCGACCCTGACCGTCCGGACGTGCTTGCTGACCTGCAGGTTGGCGACGCGAACCGCCGCGTTCGTGCGCAGCGTGCGCACGACGGGCTTCGACGCCTTCCCAGTCCGCATCACGAGCGTGATCCGGACCTTCGCGGTCTTGGCCGAGCCGTTGACGCGCACGACCAGGTACCGCTTGCCACCCTTGAAGACGAGCCGCGCGGACGTCAGCTTGAGCGCCTTCGCCTTCGCGACCGGCTTCTTCGCCGCCGGTGCCTTTGCTGCGGGCACCGGGTTGCCGGCGAGGCTCACGACGGTCGCAGCAACACCCTGCTGCGGCGCCGCGTTGTTGTTGTTGTTGGCCGGAGGCGTGGGCGTGTTGCCCCCACCGACCGGCGGGATCGGGATCGTCGTACCGCTATCGGTCGGAGCGACGCACGTCGCGCCGTCCGTCGGGAGCGTCACGCCGTCGCCGGCGAACCGGAGGCAGCGAACGCGCTCTACACCGAAGCCGCCGTTGATCGTGCCGATGTTCTCGGCGTCGATGTCGACGAGACCGGGCAGCGTGCTCTTGACCACGATGCCGGCCTGACCGAGCTCGTTCGTCCTGATCACGATCGTGTTGTCGGACTCCGAGACCACCGTCTGACCCCGCGTG
>DATMEO010000166.1:0-3987 GCA_035556515.1 Gaiellaceae bacterium | reverse complement strand
TGCCCACTGGCACGGTTATGGGCCATGTGCACCTCAAGGTGTCGTCGATCCCGGAGACGCTTGCGTTCTGGCGCGACAGCATCGGATTCGCGCTGATGGCGGAGTACGGCAGCCAGGCGGCGTTCCTCGCGGCGGGCGGCTACCACCATCACATCGGCGCGAATACGTGGGAGAGCGCGGGTGTGGGCAAGGCGCCTCCCGGGACCGCCGCGCTGCGGCATGGGACGATCGTGCTGCCCGACGCCGCCGAGCGCGACCGCGTGCTCGCGCGAGCCGGCACGTACCGCGACACCGACGCCGGCCCGATGATCGAGGATCCGTCCGGGAACGCGTTCGTCCTCGCCGTCGCGGCGTAGGATCCGGGCATGCCGCGCGGCTACATGGAAGGTCCTGCCGCCGAGGAGGCGGAGCGCCGCCTCGACGAGCTCGAGCGCGGAGTCGAGCAGCCGACCGAGGAGCGGCTCGCCGTCTTCGGCTCGACCGCGGACGATCCGGAGAAGCACTTCATCGGCTGGCGCGACGACGTCGATCCCGACGAGCTGTTCGCATCCGGCAGCGCCTGGGGCCTCTCGGTCGTCCGGCGCCCAGCCGGCTAGGCGGCGCGCAGCTGTGCTGCGCGGAGGTGCAGAAGCGAGACCGCGCCGGCGCTCCCGGAGAAGGGATTCGCGATCGTCTCGCGGCCCTCGACTCCGATTGCGGCCTCGATCGACCCGTCGACCTCGGCGAGCAGGAGCGGTCCGGGCGGAACCGGGCGCTCCTCCAGCTCCGCGAGCAGCTCCACGGCCGGGACGTCGTCCCCTCGAAGGGGCCGGATCGTGATCGACTCCGGCTCGAGCGTGGCGGTTCCGTCCTCCTCGGGCTGGATCCCGTCGTGGTCGTCCTTTAACCGCTCGCTGGCGAAACGTGAATGCAGATCGGGTTGCATCGGGGGTCCTCCTTCGTTGCTTCCTTCGTCCTCACCGTAGAGATTTCAGCCTGGCCAACGCTCGTTTCGGGCGTCACGCAGATGAGCTACAACTAGGGCGATGGCAAAAGCGGTGGAACAGCTCGACCGCGTGATCATCCGATTCGCGGGCGACTCCGGGGACGGGATGCAGCTCACCGGCGACCGCTTCACGAGCGAGACGGCGATCATGGGGAACGACCTCGCGACGTTCCCGGACTTCCCCGCCGAGATCCGCGCGCCCGCCGGCTCGCTCCCGGGCGTCTCCGGCTTCCAGCTCCACTTCGCCGACCACGACATCCTCACGCCCGGCGACGCGCCCAACGTGCTCGTGGCGATGAACCCGGCGGCGCTCCGGACGAACGTGAACGACCTGCCGCAGGGCGGCACGCTGATCGTCGACACCGACACGTTCAAGGAGCGCAACCTGCAGAAGGCCGGCTACGAGGCGAGCCCGCTCGAGGACGGCTCGCTCGCCGGCTACCACCTGCACGAGGTCGCGCTGACGTCGATGACGGTCGAGGCGCTGAAGGGGATCGAGGGGATCACGTCGCGCGAAGCCGAGCGCTCGAAGAACTTCTTCGCGCTCGGGCTGATGAGCTGGCTCTACAACCGGCCCACCGAGGGGACGCTCGAGTACGTCGAGAAGAAGTTCGGCAAGCGGCCCGAGATCGCGCAGGCGAACGCGACCGCGTTCAAGGCCGGCTACGCGTACGGCGAGACCTCGGAGGACTTCGCGGTCAGCTACGAGATCGCGCCGGCGAAGATGCCGCCGGGCGTCTATCGGCAGATCAGCGGCAACACCGCGCTCGCCTACGGGCTGATCGCCGCTTCGAAGCTCTCCGGGCTCGACCTGTTCCTGGGCGCGTATCCGATCACGCCGGCGAGCTCGATCCTCGAGGAGCTGGCGCGGCACAAGAGCTTCGGCGTCCGCACCTTCCAGGCCGAGGACGAGATCGCCGCCGCCGGCGCGGCGCTCGGCGCCGCCTTCGGCGGCTCGCTCGGCGTCACCACCTCGGCCGGGCCAGGGATCGTGCTTAAGCAGGAGACGATCGGGCTCGGGATCATGCTCGAGCTGCCGCTGCTCGTCCTCGACATCCAGCGCGCCGGCCCGTCGACCGGGATGCCGACCAAGCCGGAGCAGGCCGACCTCTTGATGGTGCTGTTCGGGCGCAACTCCGAGAGCCCGGTGCCGGTGCTCGCGGCCTCGACGCCGTCGCAGTGCTTCCACGCCGCGATCGAGGCGGCCCGGATCGCGCTCAAGTACCGGACGCCCGTCTACCTGCTCTCGGACGCGTACCTGGCGAACGGCTCCGAGCCGTGGCTGATCCCGCAGGTCGAAGACCTGCCGGACATCTCGACCGACTTCGCGGCCGTCGGCGAGACCGAGTTCATGCCGTACGCGCGCGACCCCGAGACGCTCGCGCGGCCGTGGGCGATTCCCGGCACGCCGGGCCTCGAGCACCGGATCGGCGGGCTCGAGAAGGCGGACGTGACCGGCTCGATCTCCTACGACCCCGAGAACCACGACCTGATGACGCGCCTACGCGCCGCGAAGGTGGCCGGGATCGCGAACGACATCCCCGAGCTTGCGGTCGACGATCCGGACGGCGCCGACACGCTCGTGCTCGGCTGGGGCTCGACCTACGGCCCGATCGGTGCCGCCGTCAAGCGCGTCCGCCGCGACGGCCACAAGGTCGCGCAGGCGCATCTCCACTACCTGAACCCGTTCCCGCGCAATACGGGCGAGGTGCTGCGCCGCTACGACAAGGTGCTGATCCCGGAGATGAATCTCGGGCAGCTGCTCAAGCTCGTCCGCGCGGAGTTCCTCGTCGACGCGGTCGGCTACAACCGCGTCCGCGGCACCCCGTTCAAGGCGTCTGAGCTCGCCGACGCGATCACGGCGCTGGTGGAGTCGTGAGGCCGAAGAAGAAGAGCCCCGACCGGCGCGGCGTGCTGCTGAAGGAGCAGCCGTTCACGTTCCGGCAGCGCAAGGACGGCACGGTCGCGATCTTCTGGCGGCGCGTCCCGGCGACCGTCCTGACCGGCAAGCTGGCGGAGAACTTCCTCGCCGTCTCGTCGGACTGCAGCGGCCAGGAGCTGCAGCTGCTGATGGCGAAGGCGACCGGCAACTTCAAGCGAGGGAACGAGAAGAGGCGATGAGCGAGAGCGGTAACGGCAACGGGCTCGTGCAGCTGACGGCGAAGGACTTCAAGTCCGACCAGGAGGTGCGCTGGTGCCCCGGCTGCGGCGACTACGCGATCCTGAACGCCGTCCAGTCGTTCATGCCCGAGCTCGGCCTCAAGCGCGAGAACATCGTCTTCGTCTCCGGGATCGGCTGCGCCGCGCGCTTCCCGTACTACATGGAGACCTACGGGATGCACTCGATCCACGGCCGCGCGCCGGCGATCGCAACGGGATTGTCCGTCTCGCGCCCGGACCTCTCGGTCTGGGTCGTGACCGGCGACGGCGACGCGCTCTCGATCGGCGGCAACCACCTGATCCACGCGCTCCGCCGGAACGTGAACCTGAAGATCCTGCTCTTCAACAACCGGATCTACGGGCTGACGAAGGGCCAGTACTCGCCGACCTCGGAGCTCGGCAAGGTGACGAAGTCGACGCCGATGGGGTCGCTGGATCACCCGTTCAACCCGCTCTCGCTCGCGATCGGCGCCGAGGCGAGCTTCGTCGCGCGCGCGATCGACACCGACAAGAAGGAGCTGACCGAGGTGCTCCGCGCGGCCGCGCCCCACAAGGGGAGCGCCTTCGTCGAGATCTACCAGAACTGCAACATCTACAACGACAACGCGTTCGACTTCGTCCGCGAGCAGAAGGAGAACCGGCTCTACCTCAGGCACGGCGAGCCGATCGTCTGGGGCGACAAGGGTGTGCGGTTGCTGCCGGACGGTTCGCCCGAGGTGGTGGCGGCGACGGAGCCGGGCCTGCTCGTGCACGACGCGCACGCGGCCGAGCCGGCGCACGCGTTCGCGCTCTCCCGCATGACGCAGCAGGTGATCGGCGCGACCCCGATGGGCGTCTTCCGC
>DATMEO010000165.1:0-4093 GCA_035556515.1 Gaiellaceae bacterium | reverse complement strand
ACGATCGTCAGTTACTCCCGGGTCAGTTTGAGCCGTGCGCAGGTGCAGGCTCGGCTGGAGCCGACGCTGCCGGCCCGATGTTCCCTGCCGGCGGCATCGCTGGTCGAGGAGTACGAGCCCGATCGGTGGCGCGAGCTCGAGTCCCTTCCCTTTGGAGTTGCGGCATGAGCTTTCGGGACGACGGCGCCGCGGCGGTCGACTGGGTCGCGTCCTACCTCGAGCGTGTGCGCGAGCTCCCGGTGCTGGCGCAGGTCGAGCCGGGCGAGCTCCGCTCGCGGCTGCCGGCGGCGCCTCCGGAGACGGCCGAGCCGTTCGCCGCCGTCCTGCGCGACCTGGACGACGTGCTCCTGCCGGCGATGACGCATTGGCAGAGCCCGCGCTTCTTCGCCTACTTCCCCAGCACGGGCTCCGAGCCCGGGATCCTCGCCGAGCTGCTGATCGCCGGCCTGAACCAGGTCGGGATCCTCTGGCGTACGTCGCCCGTGCTCCAGGAGCTCGAGGAGGTGACCCTGGACTGGCTCGCACAGCTGCTCGGGCTGCCTCCCGGACTGCACGGGCATCTCGAGGACACCGCGTCGACCGGGACCATGGCGGCCCTCGCGGCCGCGCGCGAGGCGAAGCCCGGCGCCGCCGTCGTCGTCTGCTCCGAGCACGCGCACTCGTCGGTCGAGAAGGCGTGCCGGATCCTCGGCCTCGAGCCGAGGACGACGCCGGTGGACGACGCCTTCCGCCTCCGCGCCGACGCGCTCGACCTCGCCGATGCGTGCGCGGTCGTGGCGACGATCGGGACGACGTCGACGAGCTCGATCGACCCGGTCGGCCGGATCGCGGACGCCTGCGAGCGCGACGGCGTCTGGCTGCACGTCGACGCGGCCTACGCGGGATCGGCGGCCGTCTGTCCGGAGCTACGGGAGGCGTTCGCCGGCTGGGAGCGGGCGGACTCGATCGTCGTCAACCCGCACAAGTGGCTGTTCACGCCGATGGGCTGTTCGGCCATGTGGACGCGGCGGCCCGACGACCTGCGCGCCGCGTTCAGCCTCGTGCCCGAGTATCTGCGCGTCAGCGAGGACGTCGCGAGCCTGTCCGAGTACAGCCCGGCGCTCGGCCGCCAGTTCCGGGCGCTGAAGCTCTGGACCGTCCTGCGCTGCTACGGCCGCGAAGGGCTGCAGCGGCGGATCCGCGAGGCGATCGCGCTCGCGGCCCTCTTCGAGGGCTGGGTCCGCGAGGAGCCGGGCTGGGAGGTGACCGCACCCCGGCCGTTCTCGCTCGTCTGCTTCCGGCGCGACAGCTCCGACGAGGAGAACGAGGCGCTGCTCGAGCGCGTCAACGCCACCGGCGAGATCTTCATCTCGCACACGAAGCTGAACGGCCGCTACACGCTGCGGTTGGCCGTCGGAAGCGCCCGCACGACCGAGGCCGACGTGCGCCATGCCTGGGAGGTGCTCAGGCGGGAAGCGGGCTAGGCGCGAACCCGTCGAGGAGCTGGTCGAGCGCGGTGACGTCGCCGTCGATCCGGACGCCCTCGAGCCGGCGGTCGACGACGAGGTGGTAGAAGCCGGTCGCGTCCGTCTCGACGAGGACGTCGTAGTCCTCGGCGATTCCCGGGATGGCGGTGCAGTCGACGAGCGACGCCTCCTCGTCGCCGATCCGGAAGGCGATCGTGCTGCCTTGGCAGAGCGGTGAGAGTGCGAGGTCGAGCGCGCCGACGAGCCAGCCCTCGGCGAGTGCGTCCGGCGGCGGCGGTCCCATCAGGCGGGCGCCGAAGCGCGCGAGCTCGTGCAGCACCGGCCGCAGCTCCCGGCCTGCGGGCGTCAGTTCGTACACGGTCGACGAGAACGGGGGCGGCAGCTTCTTCTTCTCGATCAGACCGCCTGCCTCGAGCTCCTTCAGCCGTATCGCCAGGATGTTCGTTCCGATTCCCGGCAGCTGGTCGGCGAGGTCGGTGTAGCGCTTGGGCCCGTGCAACAGCTCGCGCACCACGAGCAGCGTCCAGCGCTCGCCGACGAGACCGAGCGAATGGGCGATCGGGCAGTAGTGGCCGTAGCTCTTCATCGGTGAAAGATCATCCTCAAGGACGACTTGCTTTTTGCAAGTATAGCCTTCTGTTGCGAAAGAGCAAGCTGCCGAAAGGATAGCGGATGGTTACCTCACCTCAACTGAAATGGCTTGGACTGGCGCTTCTCGGCGCCGTCCAGTTCATGGTCGTGCTCGACATCGCGATTGTGAACGTCGCACTGCCCTCGATCCAGACCGACCTCGACTTCTCGCAGGCGAACCTGCAGTGGGTGATCTCGGCCTACGCTCTGGTCTTCGGCGGCTTCCTGCTGCTCGGTGGCCGCACGGCCGACCTGCTCGGCCGCAGGCGCGTCTTCATGATCGGCCTGATTGCCTTCACGATCGGCTCGCTCCTCTGCGGGCTCGCCTGGTCGGAGGCCTCGCTGATCGGCGCCCGCGCGATCCAAGGCCTCGGCGCGGCCACGATCTCGCCGGCGGCGCTCGCGATCCTGATGACCACCTTCGCCGAAGGCCGGGAGCGGAACATCGCGCTCGGCGTCTGGGGCGCGGTCGGCGGCTTCGGAGCCGCGGCCGGCGTCCTGCTCGGCGGCGTCCTCACCGACGCGCTCTCGTGGGAGTGGATCTTCTTCGTCAACATCCCGGTCGGCCTCGCGGCGGTCGCGCTCGCGCCCGTCCTGCTGAAGGAGAGCCGTGACACCCGCGTCAAGTCGTTCGACGCGCTCGGCGCAGTTCTCGTCACCTCCGGGCTGACCACGCTCGTGCTCGGGATCACCCAGGGCAACGAGTGGGGCTGGGGCTCGGGTCGGACGATCGGCATCTTCGTCCTCTCGGCTGCGCTCCTCGCCGGCTTTGTCGCCTGGGAGAACCGCGTCGCCGAGCCGCTGATGCGCTTCGGCATCCTGCGAACGAAGACGGTGCTCGGCGCGAACGTCGCCGGCTTCATCCTCGGCACGGCCCTGTTCTCGATGTTCCTGATGCTGACGCTGTACATGCAGCAGGTGCTGGGCTACTCGGCAATGAAGACGGGCGTCGCGTACCTCGCGGTCGCAGGCACGTCGATCATCTGGGCGAACGTCGCCGCTGTGATGGTCAACCGCGTCGGCGTCCGGCCGTTGATCGCAGGCGGCATGGCGCTGCTCGCCGTCGGGATGATCCTCTTCACGCAGATTCCCGTCGACGGCACGTACGCGGCGAATCTGCTGCCCGGCTTCCTGATCATCGCCCTCGGCATGGCGCTCTGCTTCGTGCCGATCTCGATCGCAGCCCTCGCGGGCGTCAGCCAGGCGGAGGCCGGGATCGCGTCGGGCCTGATCAACACGTCGCAGCAGATCGGCGGCGCTGTTGGGATCGCGCTGCTCTCGACGATCGCGATCAGCCGGACCGAGAACGAGTTCGCCGCCGGCGTCGCTCAGCCGGAGGCGCTGACGTCGGGCTTCCAGCTCGCGTTCTGGGTCGGCGCCGGGATTGCGCTCGTGGGCGTCGTCGCGGCGCTCGTGCTGATCCGGCAGGAGGAGATCGCCGGCGCTCCCGAGGCCGTCCTCGAAGCGGCCTAGAGGAGCTTCAAGAGCTCCAGCAGCTCCGCGGGGCCGCCGACCACGATGTCGGCGGCCTCGCGCAGCTCTGCCGGGCCCTCGGCCGAGGCGACCGCGACCCTGACGCCGAGCTCGAGCGCGCCGACCGCGTTGAAGGCGTCGAGGTCGGTCGTGTCGTCGCCCGCGTAGAGGCCCCGCTCGAGCCCTCGCTCGCCGAGCAGGTGCGTGACAGCGGTGCCCTTGTGCGCTCCCACCGGCGGCCGCAGCTCGAGCACCTTGCGGCCGAACCGGGCGACAAGGCCCTCGTGTCTGGCGCGCGCGGCGACCGCGCTCAGCATCGTCAACGCCTCCTCTTCGTCGTCGGCGCGCCGGTAGTGGAGGCTGATCGTGAGCGGTTTCCGCTCGACGTCCTCCCAGTCGACGCTGGCTGCGAAGGCCTGCAACCGCTCGCTCCACTCCGTTGCCTCCGGCTCGAGCTCGAGCCCGTGCTCGCCGACGTAGACGAGCTCGTCGAGCCCGACGATGCGGCGTGCATCGGCGCCCGA
>DATMEO010000164.1:0-39565 GCA_035556515.1 Gaiellaceae bacterium | reverse complement strand
ACGCTGATCCCGCGCGGCAAGGCCGAAAAGAAGCTCACCTACTCGCAGCTGCGCAGCCAGGTCGAGAACGGCGGTGTCCAGTCTGTCGAGTTCTCGCCGAGCCGGCTGCTGATCACCGCGACGCTGATCGGCGGCGACAAGGTCAAGGTCAACTATCCCACCGATGTCTCCGCGCTCGAGTTCGAGAACTCCTTGCGGTCCGAAGGAGTCACCTACGACTCCAAGGGCAAGGGCGGGTCGTGGTGGAGCTCGCTGCTGATCTCGCTGCTCCCGTTCGCGCTCCTGATCGGCTTCTGGATCTTCCTGATGAACCAGGTCCAGGGCGGCGGCTCGAAGGTGATGAGCTTCGGCAAGTCGCGCGCGAAACGGATGACACCCGACTCGCCGAAGATCGGCTTCAAGGACGTCGCCGGCGTCGACGAGGCCGTCGAGGAGCTGCACGAGATCAAGGAGTTCCTCGAGAACCCGAAGAAGTTCCAGGCGCTCGGCGCGCGGATCCCGAAGGGCGTCCTGCTCTACGGGCCTCCGGGCACCGGTAAGACGCTGCTCGCGCGCGCCGTCGCCGGCGAGGCGGGCGTACCTTTCTTTTCGATCTCGGGCTCGGACTTCGTCGAGATGTTCGTCGGCGTCGGCGCCTCGCGCGTCCGCGACCTCTTCGAGCAGGCGAAGCAGTCGAGCCCCTGCATCATCTTCATGGACGAGATCGACGCCGTCGGCCGCCATCGCGGTGCCGGCCTCGGCGGCGGCCACGACGAGCGCGAGCAGACGCTGAACCAGCTGCTCGTCGAGATGGACGGCTTCGAGATGAAGGACAACATCATCCTGATCGCCGCCACCAACCGCCCCGACATCCTCGATCCCGCCCTGCTCCGCCCGGGCAGGTTCGACCGCCAGATCGTCGTCGACCGCCCCGACCGGATCGGTCGCCGCAGGATCCTCGAGGTGCACTCGAAGGGCAAGCCGCTGGCGCCCGAGATCGACCTCGACACGCTCGCGGCCGGCACACCCGGCTTCACCGGCGCCGACCTCGCGAACCTGATCAACGAAGCCGCGCTCCTCGCCGCCCGTCACGGAAAGAAGATGATCGACCAGGACGAGCTGGAGGAGGGGATCATGCGCGTGATCGCCGGGCCTGAGAAGAAGGCGCGGCTGCTCGGCGAGAAGGAGCGCAAGATCACGGCATTCCACGAGATGGGCCACGCGCTCGTCGGCTTCCACCTCGAGAACACGAACCCGATCCACAAGATCACGATCGTCTCGCGCGGTCAGGCGCTCGGCCTGACGATCTCGTTGCCGACCGAGGATCGCTACCTGACGACACGCTCGGCGCTGATGGACGACCTGGCGATGACGCTCGGCGGCCGCGCGGCGGAGGAGCTCGTCTTCCACGAAGTCACGACCGGCGCTGCGAACGACCTGGAGAAGGTGACGGCGACCTCGAAGGCGATGATCATGCGCTATGGGATGAGCGAGAAGCTTGGCCCGCGCGTGCTCGGCCGCGATCACACCCAGCCGTTCCTCGGCCGCGAGATGGGCAACGAGCCCGACTACTCGGATGAGATCGCACGCGAGATCGACGACGAGATCCGCCGCGTGATCGAGGAGGCGCACGCGACGGCGCACCGTGTGCTCCGCGAGCACATGGACGACCTGCACAAGCTCTCCGCGATCCTGATCGAGCGCGAGACGATCGACAAGGATCAGTTCGAGCGCCTGCTCGCCGGCGAGGCCGAGGAGTCCGTGTTCCCGGAGGAGGCCGCCGAGCCGGAGGAGGCGCCTGCCGAGGGCGAGACCGAGCGGAAGCCGGCCCCGAAGCCGAAGCCGCGCCCCGTTCCGGGCGTGTCGATGCAGCCGCCCGAGCCGGATCCGGCCGGCTGACTTTCTGCGCAGGATGAGCATCCGCTCTCGCGGACGCTCATCGCGCCAAGGCCGGCCCGCCTCCCAAAGGCTTGATCCTTCAGCCGGTGCGCTTGCCCACGGCCAGCGCCAGCAGCGCGATCGCGCCGACGGCCGCGGCCGCGCCGAGTAGATCGATCGCGACGCCACGGGCGGCGACACCCTCGACGACTGCGAGCACGACGGTTCCGCCTGCGATCGTGGCGACCGCGAGGCCGGCGAGGAGCGCCACCCGTCGCAGGTACGTCCCCGGCTCGTCTGCCAGCGTCCCGCGCAGCTCCAGCGACCAGTAGGCGAGCTCGGCGACCGCGAAGAGCAACGCCGCGAGCAGAGGCGCGCGCGTGTCGATCCCGTCGATCTCGAAGCCGAGGGCCGCGACGTACGGCGCTGCGAGGATGCAGATCGCGCCCGGGATCACGAGCGGCTTTCGCAGCACGAGACCGCCGGCGAGCAGGGCGGCGGCCACGAACGCGGCCAGCAGAGTCGCGCGGACCAGATAGCCGTCCTCGGCGATCACAGCCAGCCACGCACCCGTGCCGACGGCGCCCGCCACCGCCGCGGCGCCGGTGGCTAGACGCGCGAGATCTGCGCGTGGCGCCTGAATGCCCTCACCCCCTCCAGCACCGCGTCGAGCGGCGCGTCGTCGCTCCAGCTGGCGACGGCGACGCCGAGCCGCTCGTAGCGAGCCCGGATCTCGTCGCGACGCAGCACCCAGAGCCGGTGCGCCAGCTTGTCGGCCTCGCTCTGGCCCGGCTCGGTGAAGCCGACGGGCGAGACCTCGACGATCGCCAGGTCGTAGCGGCGCGCGCGCAGGTCGGCGAGCGCCTCGACCGCACGGTCGTCGAGCAGGGGCGTCACGGCGACGATGAGCGCCTGCGGCGGCAGCACCCGTGCGGGGATCACCGAGACATCCTTCCAGGCGTAGTTGAAGACGATCTCCGACTCGAGCAGGGCGTCGACGATCCGGTAGCGCTGCGTCGACCCCATCCCCGGTGTCAGCCAGCGGAGGACGCCGCCGAAGGAGACGAGCCCGACGCGGTCGCGCCGCTCGAGGTAGCGCGCGGCGAGCGTGGCGGTGGCGCGCACTGCTAGGTCGAGCGTCGAGCGCTCGCCCGAGCGCGCGTCCGCGAACGTGTCGAGGAAGAGGATCACGTCGGCGTTGCGCTCCGGGTGCCGCTCGTTGACGACGAGCTCGTCGCGGCGGGCGCTCGCGCGCCAGTTGATCGAGCGGACGCGGTCGCCGGGCGCGAACAGGCGCAAGTCGGCGAACTCCGTCCCCTCGCCCTTCTGGCGCGCCACCTCGTTGCCGGCGTAGAGCTGGGTCGAGACCGGCCTGACGATCCGGCGCAGCGTCTCGGGGAGCGGGTACACGCGCAGCCGCTGCTTCCGGTCGAGGCGGGACTCCCAGACGGTCAACCCCAGCCGGTCGCGGGCGCGGAGGCGGATGTCGCCGAGCTGGTAGTTGCCCCACCGGACGCAGCGCAGCCTCAGCTCGAGCGTGCGCTCGTCCTCCCAGCCCAGCCGGAGCGACTGCGCATTCGCGCCGGAGACGACCTCGAGCCCCTCCGGGACGACCAGCACCAGCTCGAGCCGCTCGACGGGCGCATCCGACGACACCGTCAGCTCCACCTCGAGCTCGTCCTGCTCGAGCGCGGTCGCGCGCTCGACCTCCACCTGCACGCGCACACTCGGCGCCCGCGCGAGCCGCAGCCCGACCGCAAGCGGCAGGGCGAAGGGCAGCGCCAGCACCGCCAGCTCCGGCCGACGCAGCGCCAGCGCGGCGAAGAGGAAGATCGCGGTGAGGCCCGCGTAGGCCGTCACGCGCGGTGACGGCGAAGGCCTCACGCTGCCCGCCTCACTCTGCCCATCTCATTCTGCGCGCTTCATTCTGGCGCCGGCGCCGTCGCTTCGGCCGCGGGCGTCGGCACGGTCTCGAGCAGCTCCCGGACGATGTCCTCGGCTGCGAGCTGCTGCACCCAGAGCTCCGGCTTCAGCATCAGCCGGTGGGCGAGCGCCGGGACGGCGACGGCCTTCACGTCCTCGGGCGTGACGAAGTCGCGGCCGGCGAGCGCGGCCTTGCAGCGCGCCAATTTGAGCACTGCCAGGCTGCCGCGCGGGCTTGCACCGACCGTCGTCGACGTGCTCGTCCGAGTCGCGGTGACGAGGTCGACGATGTAGGCGCCGACGGCGTCGCTGACGTGGACGTCCTCGATCGCCGCCTGGAGCGCGAGCAGGGTCTTTCCGTCCACGACCGGCGTCAACTCGACCTCGTCCTCGCGCCGCTCCATTCGGCGCGACAGCACCTCCCACTCGTCGGTCCGGCTTGGGTAGCCGAACGAAACGCGCAAGAGGAAGCGGTCGAGCTGCGCTTCGGGCAGCGGGTAGGTGCCCTCGTACTCGATCGGGTTCTGCGTCGCGAGGACGAGGAACGGCCGCGCGAGCTGGTGCGTGACGCCCTCGATCGTCACCTGCCGCTCCTGCATCGCCTCGAGCAGCGCGTCCTGCGTCTTCGGCGGGGCGCGGTTGATCTCGTCGGCGAGGAGGAGGTTGGTGAAGATCGGGCCGGGCCGGAACTCGAAGTCGCCGTCGCGCTGGTTCCAGATCGAGGAGCCCGTCACGTCCGAGGGCATCAGGTCGGGCGTGAACTGGATCCGGTTGAAGCCTGTCCGCGTCACCTGCGCGAACGAGCGCGCGGTCAGCGTCTTCGCGAGCCCGGGGTAGTCCTCGAGCAGCACGTGCCCGTCGGCGAGCAGCCCGAGCAGGACGAGCTCGAGCGCGTCCCGCTTCCCCACGACGGCGCGCTCGACCTCGTCGAGGATCCGGCTCGCGTGCTCCTGCACCTGCGCGAGCTGCATCAGAGCGCCTCCAGCGAGACGACGACGTGCCGAAGCGAGTCGAGGTCGAGCCCGCGCCCGAAGCGGTCGAGCGGCGGCTCGCGATCCTCGCGCACGAGCTCCCACGTCTGCTCGCCGAGCGCGCGGCGAGCTGCCTGCGGATTCGTGTCCAGGTCGATCCCCCGGCGGGCCCGCAGCAGCTCGGACGCGATCCGGCGCAACGTCGGTCGCAACCGGAAGTGAAGGTCGAACGCCGTCGTCAGCCCGAGCGTCACCTCGCGCTCGATCTTCTCGAGCTCGGGGACGCGCGCCGCCCGCCGCGGGCGGGTGCTCAAGGCCGCGTCCACCGGCGAGGTGCCGCGTTCGGGGAGCGAGCTGCGCAAGCGGGTCAGCAGCTGGGCGAGGACGTAGCCGGCAAGGAGGAGCACGCAGACGCGCACGACGACGTCGGCGCGGCCCGGCAGGACAACGAGGGAGACGATCAGCGCGAGGGTCAGGAGGACGGGGAAGCGTCCGAGCCGGAGCGCGCGCCTCACTCCGTCGCCGCCCGCTCGCGCTGGGCCTCGATCGCCGCCGCTCGCTCCCGCTCGGCGAGCGCCTGCGCCGCAAGCAGGTCGTCCCGCACCGTCTGGAGCGCGTCGATCGCCTCGTCCTTCATCTCGGCCCCCACTGCATGCTGCGAGAACTTAGCCCTTTCGAACAGATCGGTGAGGGCGCGTGCAGCCTTGTCGGTGACGGACAGCTGCGCGAGCATGCGGCCGAGATACTCGAGCGGGGCCTCGGCGGGATTGCGTGGCAGTCCGTGCGCGGCGAGCACGCGCTCGAGCCGTGCGTAGGCGGCGATGACGGCTCGGCGCGGGTCGGGCTCCGCCCGGAGGTCGTCGAGCGACTCGTCGACCGCATGGGCGACCGCCGCGGCGAGCTCGGAGTGGAGCTCCCCGCGGGCGTGCTTCCGTGCGCGTCCCGCGTACCACCACGCCACCGTCGCGAGGACGATCAGCGCGATCGTCACGAGCACCGGCACCCACGCGATCTCGGCCTCGTAGGACGTCGGCGTCAGCTGGGTCGCGGTGTCGATCGGGATCGACCGTGCTTGGCCGATCGCCTCCTCGGGCTCGACCGGCGCGGGACGCCGCCAGTCGCCGAGCCGTCGCGCGAGCAGGATCCCGACGGCGACGAGTACGAACATCGTCCCGAGCATCTCGAGCACGCTCCTGCGCGGCGCCTGGCCCGTCTGCGCCTTGACCTTGCGGCGCAGCACGAGCAGGTAGACGAACATCACCGCGCCGGCGAGCATCGCGACGAGATACATCGTGAAGAAGACGTCCATCAGCGCGTCGCTCGGCTTCCGCGCAGAGTTGTCGCCGAGCGACGTCGACCCGCGCGCCGCGACGGCGACAAGCACGACGGCCGCCAGGACACCGGCCACGGTCAGCAAGGCGTTGCGGGTGCGGGCGCTACTCTCCATGCAGGGTGAGACGTCCAGCGGTGGAGGAACGTTTGCGGCGACCCGCCGTGATGGGGATCGTCAACGTCACGCCCGACAGCTTCTCGGACGGCGGCGACCACTTCGACCCGGATGTTGCCGCCGCGGCCGCGCGCAGGATGGTCGCGGAGGGAGCGGCGATCGTCGACGTCGGCGGCGAGTCGACCCGACCCGGGTCGGAGGGCGTCTCGCTCGACGAGGAGTTGCGCCGCGTCATTCCCGTGCTCGAGCGGCTCGAGGGCGTGCGCGTGTCGATCGACACCACGAAGAGCGAGGTTGCGCGCCGCGCGCTGGAGCTCGGCGCCGAGCTTGTGAACGACGTGACGGCCCTCCGCGGCGACCCGGCGCTGGCGGGAGTGGTCGCTGACGCAGGCGGGTATCTCTGCCTGATGCACATGCAGGGTGAGCCTCGCACGATGCAGCTCGACCCGCGCTACGACGACGTCGCGGGCGAGGTCGCGGCGTTCCTGGAGCAGCAGCTGTCGGCCGCGGTCGCGGCGGGGATTCCGGAGGAGCACGTCTGCCTCGATCCGGGCATCGGCTTCGGCAAGACGGCCGAGCAGAACTTCGAGCTGGTGCGGCGCCTCGACGTGCTGCTCGCGCTCGGCAGGCCCGTGCTCGTCGGGCTCTCGCGCAAGAGCTCCCTGGGGAAGCTCTTCGACCCCGAGGCGCGGACGGGGACACTCGCCGCCTCGATCGGGGCTGCGGTTGCGGCGTACGAGCGAGGCGCTTCGATCTTCCGCGTCCACGACGTCCGCGCGCACGTCGAGGCCCTCACCGCCGCGGAGGCCGTATGCGGATAGAGATCGCCGGGATCACGTTGCGCGGCCTGCACGGCGTGCTCGACCACGAGCGCCGCGACGGCCAGCTGTTCGTCTTCGACGTCGCGCTCGAGCTGGACGAGCCCGCCGAGGACGACATCGACGCGACCGTGGACTACCGGGACGTCGTCGCGTGCGTCCGTGAGATCTCGGATGGGCGGGCGTTCCAGCTGCTCGAATCGCTCGCGGCGGCCGTCGCGGACGAGCTGATGCGGCGGTTCCCGGTCTCGAGCGCGAGTGTGCGCGTCGGCAAGCCCGAGCTCGAGCTCGACGGGGGCCGCGCGACCGTCACCGCCGAGCGATGACGCGCGCCTATGTCGGCGTCGGCGCCAACCTCGGCGACCGCGAGGCGACGATCCGTGCCGCCCTCGACTCGCTACCCGGGGTCGCCGGCGTCTCGCAGCTGCGCGAGACCGATCCCGTCGGGGTCGTCGACCAGCCGCGGTTCCTGAACGGCGCTGTCGTGCTCGAGACCGAGCTCGCTCCCCGTGAGCTGCTCGACATGCTGCTCGCGATCGAGCGCGAGCTGGGCCGCGAGCGCCGCGAGCGCTGGGGCCCGCGCACGATCGACCTCGACCTGCTGCTCTACGGCGACGAGACGATCGACGAGCCGGGCCTGACCGTCCCGCACCCCCGCCTGCACGAGCGGCGTTTCGCGCTCGAGCCGCTCCTCGACCTCGATCCCGAGGCGGCGGTTCCCGGCCGCGGACGGGTGGAAGACCTGCTCACGGAGCTAGACTGAGGCGATGTCGCATCTCGACGATCTCGACGAGTTCGAGGCCGAGCTCGAGCTCGCGCTCAAGCGCGAGTACACGGCGGTCTTCGGTCTCTTTCGCTACTGCATCCTGACGGCGGACGCGACCTATCTCTGCAACAAGCTCGATCTCCAGGTGACTCCGCAGGCGAGCTACCCGTTCTTCCACGTGCGGATGGAGGACGTCTGGGTCTGGGACAAGAACCGCCCGACGCGGATCATCCCGCGCGCCGAGGTCTACACCTCGAGCGACGTCACAGTCGAGGAGCTGCGCGGCGAGAACGACGATCCGAAGCTGACCGCGGACGCGCTCGCCGAGCGACTCGGCGAGCGGCTGAACACGGACGACGAACAGCCCTAGAGGCGCCATGCTGCTTGCGGTCGACGTCGGCAACACGCAGACGGTGCTCGGCCTGTTCGAGGGCGAGCGACTGACCGACAGCTTCCGGCTCGCGACCGATCCGGTCCGGACCGGGGACGAGCTCGGCGTCACGCTCGGCTCACTGTTCGAGCTCGAAGACGTCGACGGGATCTGCCTCTCGACGACCGTGCCGGCGCTGCAGCGGGAGTGGGAGCGCGTTGCCGAGCGGTGGGCCGAGGCGCCGCTGCTGACCGTAGGCCCCGGCGTCAAGACCGGGATCCCGATCCGCTACGACGACCCGCGCGAGGTCGGGCCCGACCGGATCGTCAACGCCGTCGCGGCGAACGAGCGCTACGGCGCGCCCTGCATCGTCGTCGACTTCGGCACCTCGACGAACTTCGACATCGTCTCGCCGGCCGGCGAGTACGTCGGCGGCGTGCTGGCGCCCGGGATCGAGATCTCGATGGACGCGCTCTTCGCCCGGGCGGCCCGCCTCGTCAAGGTCGACTTCTCGGCACCTCCGGCGGTGATCGGCAAGACCACGGTCGGCGGGCTCCAGTCCGGGCTCGTCTACGGCTTCGCCGGCCAGGTCGACGGCATCGTCGGCCGGATCCGGGACGAGCTCGGCGTCGAGGCTCAGACCGTCGCTACGGGCGGCCTGGCCGACCTGATCGCGCCGCACGCCCGCACACTCGAGCGCGTCGACCCCCATCTGACGCTCGAAGGACTTCGGATCGTGTGGGCGCGTAACCACTGACCGCACTTCCGAGTTGTAAGGACTGTGTGTGGGGTCTGTCCCACATTCGTCGAAGCTCGAAAGGGGTCAGATGGACATCGGAAACAGCATCGAACGTGGGTTCACCGTGTTCTTCGCCTGGATTCCCGCGCTGCTGGGGGCGCTGGCGATCCTGGTCATCGGTTACTTCGTCGCCAAGTTCGTCGGCAAGCTGGTCACGCGCGCGCTGGGGCGCGCGGGCCTGGACAAGGCGCTCCACACCGGGGCCGGCGGCAACTTCGTCCAGAAGGTGACGTCGAGCCCGTCGCGGCTCATCGGGACGCTGACGTTCTGGGCGATCCTGCTGGGGACGATCTCGCTGGCGGTCTCCGTCCTCGGGATCAACGCGCTGACGAACTTCGTCGCCGCGATCTACGGCTACCTGCCGAACGTCCTCGCAGCGGTGTTGATCTTCCTCGTCGCCGGCGCGGTCTCGGCAGGCGTCGCGGCGCTTGCCAACCGTGTGATGGGCGGAACGTCGCTCGGGAAGATCGTCGCCACCGCGGCGCCGATCCTCGTGATGACGATCGCGACGTTCATGATCCTCGACCAGCTCCAGATCGCGCAGAACATCGTCGTGATCACCTATGCCGGGCTGATCGGCGCGATCGCGCTCGGATCGGCGCTTGCCTTCGGCCTCGGCGGCCGTGAGGTGGCGGGCCGCATGCTCGAGGGCGCCTACGAGAAGGGGCAGGAGAGCAAGGCCGAGTTCAAGCGCGACCTCGACCAGGGCGTGAGCCGCGCCAAGGAAGAGGCGCAGGCGAAGAAGGACGAGCTCGCTGCGGAGAACGAGACGAAGGTGCGCGAGCCGGTGGCGATTCCGATCGCCGACACCTCTGCCGGCCGGGACGACACCGGCCGCTGAACCAGGGCGAAAGCGGGGGAGGCGCTATGGCGCCTCCCCCGTCCCCACGTTTGCCGGAGCGTGCCGAAAGGAACGTCTCTGTCCAACTGTCGTCCAAGAAAAGGGAGACCATGAACGATCGCAATGGGAACTACCGCAATGGGGACAACCGCACGCTCGCGCAGAAGCTGGCCTGGCTCTTCGGGATCGTCTTCCTGCTCGTCGGCATCCTCGGCTTCATTCCGGGGATCACCGAGGACGCGCCCGGCAGTTTCGCCGGCGAGGACTCGGAGGGCTCGCTGCTTGGCGTCTTCCAGACGAGCGTGCTGCACAACATCGCCCACCTCGCGTTCGGCCTCGGAATCCTCGCCGCCCGGAAGCACGCGACGGCACTGACGTATCTGCTCGTCAGCGGGATCGCCTACGCGGGCCTTTTCCTCGTCGGGATCCTGGGCCAGATGGACTGGCTGCCGGCAGACGACACGGACGATTGGCTCCACCTCGGGCTCGCCGTCGCGCTGCTCGGTGCGTGGTTCGTCGCCAAGAAGGAGGACGAGCCCGCCACCGGCCGTCGCCTCGAGCTCGAGCGGGACGACCGCATCGTCGAGAGGGTCTAGCCGCCGCCGTAGATCGAGATCGGCAGGTCGAGGAGAACCTCGTCGCCCGCCGGAAGCTCTGCCTCGAGCTGTTCGATCAGCCGCAGGGCTCCCGGCGCGGCGGCGATCAGCCGGCGCTCGACCTCGTCGGTCGAGTCGAGCACGACGAGCTCCTGCTTGAACGGCCGCGGGAAGCGGCCGCGGCCGAGGTACCAGCCGTAGAACTTCTTCAGGAAGCCGGAGGCGCGCCGTTCGCCGAGCTCGCGGACGGTTTCGCGGATGAAGAGGACAAGCTCGGCGACCACCTCCTCGCGCGTCGGCTCGGAGCCGTCGCCGTCGACGATCTCGCGGAGCGCCCAGGGATTGCCCTGCGCGCCGCGGCCGACCATCACGGCGGCGGCGCCGGTGGTCGCCAGCACGGTCTGCGCCTTCGCGCGGGAGGTGACGTCGCCGGATGCGATCACCGGCACGTCGACGAGGGAGACGAGCTCGGCTGTGAGCGAGTGGTCGGCCGTGCCGGTGTACATCTGCTGCGCGGAGCGAGGGTGGAGCGTCAGCGTGGCGGCGCCCACGTCGACGAGCTGCGGCCCGACGTCGAGGCACGTGCGCGACCCGTCGCGGAGGCCGCGTCGCATCTTCACGCTCACCGGCACGTCGACGGCGTTCGCGACCGCCTCGACGATCGCCGCCGCCCGCGCGGGCTCGTCGAGCAGGGTGGCGCCGGCGCCGGTCTTGGTCACCTTGCGGACGGGGCAGCCGAAGTTGATGTCGACGAGATCGGCGCCAGCCGCCACGACCATCCGGGCCGCGTCGGCCATCGTGCGCGGCTCCGAGCCGAAGATCTGGATCGCCAGCGGATGCTCGTCGGCGGCGACCCGGAGGTAGCCGAGCGTCTTCTCGTTCCGGTGCTCGATCCCGGCACAGCTGACCATCTCCGAACAGACCAGGCCGGCGCCGAAACGGCGTCCCTGGCGGCGGAACGCCTGGACGCTGACGCCCGCCATCGGCGCCAGCACGAGCCGCGTCGGAATCTCCACATCCCGGATGTGCCAGCTTTCGCGCAGGTCGACGTTCATGGTGTCGGGATGGTAACGGCAGGTATTGACCACATCCGGGCTGGCCGCTACCATTCCGGCCCGCGTCGGCGCGTGACCGCCGGCTTTTGTCTTAGGGAGGCCCGTTGAAGGAAGTCATTCTCACGCCCGAGGGCTATGAGAAACTGAAGCAGGAGATCGAGTTGCTCTCGACCGCGAAGCGCCGTGAGGTGGCGGATCGGATCCGCGTGGCGCGCGAGTTCGGGGACATCTCGGAGAACGCCGAGTACGACGACGCCAAGAACGAGCAGGCGATGCTCGAGCACAAGATCGCCCAGCTCGAGGAGCGTCTCCTGAACGCGCGCGTGATCCAGAAGCGCGACGTCGACCTGAGCGTCGTCTCGATCGGCGCCAAGGTCAAGTTGCGCGACGTCGACGCCAAGCGGACGGACGAGTACTTCATCGTCGGCTCGGCCGAGGCGAATCCCGCAGAGCTCAAGCTCTCGAACGAGTCGCCGGTGGGCAAGGCGATCATCGGCAAGAAAAAGGGCGAGACCGTCGAGGTCACGACGCCGCGCGGCTCGCTCAAGTACAAGATCCTCGACATCGCCGCCGCGTAGCGCGCACCGGCCGGTCGGCTCCCGCCGGGCGGAGCCCGGCTCCGCCCACCTCACGCCGGAGCACGCTACGCACCGCTGCGAGAGAGACAGCCAAGTAACAGACTGTTACTTGGCGTAGGGTGGCCGCGTGTTCGAGCGCTTCACCGAGCGGGCTCGCCAGGTGGTCGTGCTCGCGCAGGATGAGGCCCGCGCCCTCGGCCACGACTACATCGGCACGGAGCACATTCTGCTCGGACTCTTGCGTGAGGAGGAGGGGCTCGCCGCTCGAGTCCTCGAGTCGCTCGACATCACCGTGGAGGATGTCCGCGGGCACGTCGCGCGCATCGTCGGCCAGGGCGAGAGCGCCCCGACCGGCCAGATCCCGTTCACCGTGGGGGCGAAAAAGGTGCTCGAGGCGTCACTCCGCGAGGCGTTCTCACTCGGCCACAACTATGTCGGCACGGAGCACGTGCTCCTGGGACTCCTACACGAGAGCGAGGGCGTTGCCGCAGATGTCCTGCTCGATGCTGGCGCCGACGTCGAGAAGATTCGGAACGAAACGATCCGCATGCTCTCCGGCCCGGGTCGTCGGCGCGACAATCCGGCCAGAGACCGGACGGCCGTAGCGTCCGCCAGCAAGCCCATCTACGTAGGTGGGTACGTGAGTCCGATGAGGTTCATGGTCGCCATTGCGTTCGCGGCGATCGCCTTCCCGCTTGGGCTCCTGGTCGGCTGGCTGATCTGGGGCTGACGCCGTCTAGACTCGCGCGATGCTGCCGAAGCGCTTTCCCGACCGGGACGAGATCGCGGCTGTCCGCGGCGAGGCCGAGCAGCTCGAGCCCGGTGCAACCGACGAGTCGACGCGGTTCCGGCTCGCCGGGCGCGTGCTCGCGCGGCGTGAGATGGGGAAGATCACCTTCCTCGACCTCGTCGACCGCAGCGGACGGATCCAGCTACTCGCCGGCAAGGTCGACGTCGATCTCGGCGACATCGTCGGCGTCTCCGGCAACCCGGCGAAGTCGCGGCGCGGCGAGCCTTCGCTACAGGTCGTCGAGTTCGAGCTGCTCGCGAAGAACCGCGCGCCGCTCCCCGATACGTTCCACGGGCTGACCGACGTCGAGCAGCGCTACCGCAAGCGCTATCTCGACCTGCTGATGAACGAGGAGACGCGGGCGGACTTCCTCGCCCGCAGCCGCGTCGTCGCCGCAATCCGGCGCATCCTCGACGCGGACGGTTTCGTCGAGGTGGAGACGCCGGTGCTGCAGCCGCGCTACGGCGGCGCCTTCGCGGAGCCGTTCGTCACCCACTGGAACTACCTCGAGCAGGACTTCTATCTCCGGATCGCGACCGAGCTCTACCTGAAGCGGCTGATCGTCGGCGGGCTCGAGCGCGTCTACGAGATCGGCAAGGACTTCCGCAACGAGGGGATCTCGTACAAGCACTCGAACGAGTTCACGATGCTCGAGTGGTACGAGGCGTACGCCGACTACAACGACGCGATGGTGCGGATGGAGAACCTCGTCGAGGCGGTCGCGCTCGAGGTGATCGGGACGACGACGACGACGTTCCGCGGCCACGAGCTCGACCTGAAGGCACCCTGGCGACGGCTCCGTTTCACCGACTCGCTGGCCGAGCACGGGCTCTGGATCCGCGACGAGGGCGAGCTGCGCGCCGCGCTGGACGAGCGCGGCGTCGACACGCACGCCGACAAGGACTGGGCGCAGCTCGTCGACCACGCCTTCAGCTTCTACGTCGAGCCCAACCTGGTCGAGCCGACGATCGTTCACGACTACCCGATCGAGATCTCGCCGTTCGCGCGCACGACCGACGGCGACGAGACGCTGACCGAGCGCTTCGAGTACTTCGCCGGCGGGATGGAGCTGGGCAACGCCTTCTCGGAGATCAACGACTCCGAGGAGCAGCTGGAGCGGTTCCGCCGCCAGTCGGAGCTCGTCGGCGGCGAGCAGGAGGATCCGGACTACGTCGAGGCGCTCTCCTACGGGATGCCGCCGACCGGCGGGCTCGGCCTCGGAATCGACCGGCTGGCGATGCTGCTGACCGGGCGGGAGACGATCCGCGACGTGATCCTCTTCCCGGCTCTGAAGGAACGTTCGTAGACACATGCTCGCCCGCGCTCGGCTCTCCGGGCCCGCCGGACCTCTGATCGGTGCCGCCGCCGGGCTGCTCCTCGCCGTCGCCGTGACGCTGCTTCAGGACTCGACCTACCGTGCCGACGCGTCGATCGTGCTCGTCCGGCAGGGGCAGCCGCCCGGCAGCGACCCGGAGCTCGCGCAGGCCGCGGGCGCCGCGGCCGAGCTCTTCGACAGCCGCGCCGTCGCGGAGTCGGCGATCCGGAATCTCGGCCTCGACGGCTCGCCGCAAGATCTGCTCGACCGGGTCGAGGTCGACGCCGAGGAGAGCAGCTCGCTCGTGCGGATCGATGTCGAGGCACCGAGCAAGGAGGAGGCACGCCGCACTGCGCAGGAGGTGGCCGAGGTCTCGACCGTCCTCTTCAACGACCGCTTCGCCCCGCAGACGACGGCGTCGGTGTGGGAGCCCGCGAGCGCCGCGGACGAGCGCGTCTCGCCGAAGCCGGCACGGAACCTCGCGCTTGGCGTTCTGATCGGGGCGCTGGCGGGCCTGGGGTTTGTGCTCGCCGGCCTCCGTGATCGGCTGCCGTCGCGGCCTGTCCGCCGCGCGCGGCCGCCTGCTCCAGCGCCGGTTCGCCAGGCGGTGGTCGCGACGACTGAGCCGGTCGCGCGCGCGGAGCCTGCGCCTGCGGTGGGGCCGTTCGTGGTGCCCCGCTTCGGCGAGTGGGCGGTCGCCGACGTCGAGCGGCTGCTGCTCGAGCAGGGCGATGCCTTCCCCGAGCAGCGGCAGGAGCTCGAGATCTACCTCGACTCATTCCGCAGTGTCGCCGGGCCGGACGGAAGGCTCCCCGGCGACGTCGGCCTCGTGATCGATGACGTCTTCGCGGCGCTGATCGAGCGGGTCCGCTAGCGAGGTTGCGTATAGCCGCAGCGGCGGCGATCGCCGGGCAGCGGCGACGGACCGACGGCGGTGACGATCAGCGTCGCGCCCTCGACCTCGACGATGTCGCCGACCGCGGGCGGCTCGCCGTCGCGCTGCTCCAGCCTCCAGCCCGCAGGCGCCCAGACGAAGAGGAGGTGACCGGCGGCGGACGGGGTCGTTGGTGCCGCCGCCGCTGCGGGACCGGCTCCGAACAGCCCGAACGCGATCCGTGCCACCTGGTCGCCGACCTGCGCCGCCGTGTCGGCTGCGAACGGCCTGCCGCGGCCGACCGGATCGGAGAGCTCACGGAACGGCCGCTTGCCCTCGCGCCGCGCCGCGTTCGCACGAGCGACCGCGTTCCGCGCCCGCTCCGGAACCGAGAGGTCGCCCGGGGACTCGATTCGCGCGAGCAGCTCGACGAGCTCGTAGGCGCCGAAGGTCTTCTCCCGGGGAGCGCCGGCCTCGACAACGGCTGCGGCGACGTGATTGCGCTCGAAGCCGACGACGAGATCGGCGGCGTGCAGGTCCTCGCCCCGCAGCGGACGCGAGCGATGCTCTGCGAGGTCGAGGCCCGCGCCGGCGCCGAGCTCGATCGCGTCCGCCAGCGCCGGTATCCCGGGCTCGTCGAGCGTGCCGAGCGAGGACACGCGCACCGGTAGCCCGGCGGTCGCCTGTCGGAGCCGGTGCTCGGCGAGCACGCTGCGGAAGCGGTTGCCCGTGCAGATGAAGAAGACGTGGAAGGTGTCGTGCGGCTCGCTCATCGCTGATGCCCTTCTTCGATGCCCATTTCGTCCTCGATCCGCAGCTGCCGCGCCCGCACGAGCGGGCCGGTGAGCCAGGGCGCCGCCCGAAGCACCCGCGCCTTCCAGACAAGCGGGCGCTCGGCGGGGCACAGCTGCGCCGCCTCGGCATATGCGCGTGCGGCCTCTCGGTAGCTGCCCTCGCGAAGTGCGGCATCGCCTTCGCGGCCGAGTACGCGCGGCCCCGGCCCGGCGCGCCGCCGGCCGACGTAGGCGCGCTCGTCCTCGGTCAGCTCGACGCGCTGCTCGAGCCCCTCGAAGATCACCTCGATGTCGGCGTCCATCTCGCGCCAGCCGGACGAGAGCCCGGTCGCGCCCCACCGGTAGAGCGCGAGCGGCTGCCGCTGGAGCGAGACGCGTTGTCCGGCGTAGATCGCCCGCAGCCAGAAGTCCCAGTCCTCGGCGCGGCGCAGGCTCTCGTCGAACGGGCCGATTGAGTCGACCAGCGAGCGCGGGAAGAGGGACATCGTCGAGACGAAGTTCTGCTCCAGGATCGCCTGTCGCTGCCGCCCGGGGGCCGGGAAGCGGCCCTTGTACCGCGTCCGGGAGGGGTGGATGCCGCGCGGGAAGAGCCAGTAGCAGTTCGAGGTGGCGATCCCGCCGGCCCGTTCGTAGACGCCGAGGAGCGCCTCGAGATGCTCGGCGAACCAGAGGTCGTCGGCGTCGCAGAAGGCGATCAGCTCGCCCGTGGCGGACTCGATGCCGCGGTTGCGCGCGGCCGCCACCCCCTGGTTTTCCTGCCGGATCAGGCGCACCGGCCCCTCCAGCGCCTCGACGATCTCGGCCGTCCGGTCGGTCGAGCCGTCGTCGACCACGACGAGCTCGAGGTCGCGGTAGCTCTGCCAGAGCACGGAGCTGGCGGCGGCGCCGATCGACCAGGCTGCCTGGTACGCGGGCATCACGACGGAGACCCGCGGGCTCGCTGGGGGGTTCACTGCGCGACCAGCCGCTCGTAGAGGCTCAGGTAGCTCTCGACCATGCGTGTCTCGGTATACGGCGCGACGAGCTCGGCTCCCGCCTGCGCGAGCCGCGCGGCGAGCGCATCGTCCTCGAGCACGCGCCGGAGCGCCGCGGCCAGCGCATCCGCGTCTCCGGCCGGCACGAGCAGGCTGTTGCGCTCGTCCGTCAGCAGCTCGCGGATGCCGCGCACGGAAGTGGCGACGACCGGCGCGCGCGCGGCGAGCGCCTCGAGCGCGACCAGCGGCAGCCCTTCGCCGACCGAGGGGACGACGACGGCGTCGGCGGCGCCCATGATCGCGCGTGCGTCGGCGCGCAGGCCGGTGAGCACGACCCGGTCCGCGACTCCGAGCGAGGCTGCCTGCCCGGCCAGCTGCTCGTGCAGCGGCCCTTCGCCGACGATCGCCAGCGTCGCGTCGGGCACGCTCGCGATCGCTTGGATCGCGAGCGCGTGATTCTTGACCGGCACGAGCCGGCCGACCGCCACGACGAGCCGGGTGCCCGAGCGGATCCCGAGCTCGCGCTCGAGCTCGGGGCGGTCACGTGGCTTCGGCGGGGGAGGGACAGCGTTCGTGATCGTCCCGACGCACGAGAAACCGGCCTCCGTAAGCCCGCTCTCGACGCCGGGCCCGCACGCGACGACGGGCAGCCCGGCCGCACGCAGCAGCCTCGCCGTCGCCCGGTAGTCGGACTCGGGCACGCCGTGGACGCTTACGAGCGCAGCCGGCCGGCGGCCGCGGAGGGTGGCGAGCGCGACGAGGAGCGCCATCGCCGGATTCTGCGCGTGCACGACATCGGGGCGGAACTCTCGGATCGCGTGGAGGACGCGCCAGGCTCCGAGCGGGACTCGCCAGGGACGGCGCTCGAGCAGCGGCAGCGGGAACGGGCGCAGGCCGAGCTCGTCCGCGACGGCTCCGGGCGCGGCCGCGACCGCGACCTCGTGGCCGCGCTCGGTCGCGCCGCGGACGAGCGAGGCGACGACGCGCTCGGCGCCGCCCGTCCGCAACTCCTGGATCACGTGCAGGATCCGCATGTCTCAGCGCCCCGGCGCGACGCGCTCGTACAGCTCGAGCAGCCGGCTTGCAACCGAGGCGGAGCTGAACTCGCGCTCGAGCTTCTCCGCGCCGGCACGTCCGAACGCCTCCCGTCGCGCCGGGTCGGATGCGAGCTTTCCGATCGCGTCCGCCAGCCCGTCGACGTCGTCGGGCTCGACGAGGTAGCCGGTCGCCCCGTCCTCGACCTGCTCGGGGATGCCGCCGACGCGCGTGGCGATCACGGGGAGCCCGCCGGCCATCGCCTCCAGGATCGACACGGGCAGATTGTCGCCGCGCGTGGGCAGGACGAACACGTCGAGCTCGCCGAGCCTCGAGCGGAAGTCGGGATCGAAGCCGTGGAACCGCGTGGTGAGCCCGAGGCGCGCCGCCTCGGCTTCGAGCCGGGCGTGGGCCGAGCCGTCGCCGTAGATCTCGAGCGCCGGCGGCGGGTCTACCCGGGCCGCCGCCGCCAGCAGGAGCTCGATTCCCTTGTGGTACTCGAGATTCGCGGCTGTGCCGAAGACCGGAGGCTCGCGCACCGGCCGGGCCTCGACGGCGTGCGGCTCGACGCCGTAGGGGATCACGTGCATGCGGCCGCGTGGGAACCCGTGTCGTGCGAGGAAGAGGGCGAGCGCCTGCGAGGGGACGACGACCGTGCCGAGGTGGCTGAGCAGCGCCTCGATCCGGACGATGCCATGTCGCAGCCACGCGATCCTGGCGGGTGAGACCCCGGGCTGAACCGGATCGCCTGTGCGGCCGACCCGGATCGACAGCTCCTCCGGGACGCCGTGCAGCGTGTGCACCGACGCCGCGCCGCGCAGTCGGGCCTGTGGCCGTGCGAGCAAGCCCGCCCGGCGATCGTGCGTGTGCACGACATCGGCGCCCGCGAGCGCCGGCCAGGCTCGGGCGGCGCCGCGCGCGTCGAACTTGTGCCGCATCGACGCGACCGAGGCATCGACCCCGAGCTTGCGGAACTCGCTCGCGATCCGGTCGTTTGCGACGACGACGTGGACGTCGACACCCGCGGCGGCCATCGCGGGGGCGAGGTCGCGCACGTGCGAGACCGGCCCGCCCCGCTCGAGCGTGGAGACGTAGACGACGCGCAGGTCAGTGCTCCCGCTGCGCGCGTCGGCTCTCGGCCCAGACGGCCGTCGCGAGCCCTCCGAGCAGCCAGAACGGCGGGTAGTACTGCTCGGAGACGAAGACGGCGGCTACGAGCGCGATCACGAGTGAGACGCGCAGCGCGCGGGCGTATCCCGGCGGCCCGTAGCCGCGCTGGGCGGCGACGGTCAGCCTGCCCATGATCATCGCAAGGTAGAGCAGGAACAGAACCATGCCGAGGATGCCGAGCTCGGCTGCGACGTCGAGATAGGCGTTGTGGGCAACGTAGAGGTTGTGCGTTCCGGCGGGGCGGTCCGTGAGCTCGTTGTAGTAGAAGCGAAAATTCCCCGGCCCGACGCCGAGCAGCGGCTTCTCGACGGCGAGCTCGGCGGCCGCCGACCAGGCGTCGTAGCGGGTGGTGACGTTGTAGTCGGCGACCTTCTCCTTGTAGAGGAGCGCGGTCTCGAAGCGGGAGGGGTCGCTGCGGATCACGAGCAGCGCGACGAGGAGCGCGAGCAGGCCACCCCCGAGCACGAGGCGGACGTGGCGCCGGTCGACGAAGACCATCCACGCCATCCCCGCAGCGAGCCCGACGATCGTCCCACGCGAGAGGCTCAGCACGGTCGCGGCCAGGATCAGCCCGATCACGGCGAGCAGGGGAATCCGCCAGCGCGGGGAGGCGCCGAGCAGCCAGAACGAGAGCGGCACGGTGGTCGCGAGAATGAACGCGAAGTCGCTCGGGTTCGCGTACGGCAGCGTCGCGACGACGGTGTCCCCTGCGAAGTAGCTCTGGAGCGCGATCACCGCCGCGGCTGCGGAGGCGAGCGTCAGCACCCACGCGATCCGGCGCTGGAGCACGTGCGCGCCGACGAACTGCGAGACGATCACATAGAGCGCGACGAAGCTCGCGTAGCGCGTCGTCGTCGTCACCGCGATCGAGGTGTCGAACGCCTGCACGGTCGAGGCGAGGGCGACGAGCAGGAGCCCGACCACGACCGCGTGGCTGCGGTCGAGCAGGAGCGGGCGGCGCGAAATCAGCGCATAGCGGGCGAAGCTCGCGAAGCAGATCGCGCCCGCGACCTTCGTCATCGTCAGCTGAGGATTCGAGCTGATCTGGAACGCCTCCTCGAGCGCACCGGCGGCGACGAGGACGAGGAGCGCAATCTCGACCCGGAGCAGCAGGACGGCGACCGTTGCGAGCGCGGCCAGCGCAATGAGAGTCTCGGTCGGGCTCGCCGCCGTCGAGAACATGACGACCCCCAGCAGCGGCACCGCCAGCAGCGTCGCGACGACGATGCCGAGGAAGGGCCGCTCGCTGAACGGATGCGGCCGCTCCTGCGGGGCGAAGGACATTCTCAGCGGCGGCCGACGAGGCGGGCGCGCCGCCGGGACTTACGGATCTGCGCGATCTCCTCGGGCAGCGCGTAGTAGCTCGTGCCGCCGGGTGCCTTGTAGTTGTTGAGCACGACGGCCGTCGGCTCGAGCGAGATCAGCGAGAGCCGCTCGAGCGCACGCTTGATCTGCCGGCGCGTTGCCGTGCCGGCGTTCGCGACGACGATCACGGCGTTCGCGTAGCGCGCCATGATCCGGGCGTCGCTGATCGGGACGAGCGGCGTCGCGTCGATGATCACCGCCTCGTACTTCTTCTGCAGCGCCTCGAGGATGAGCGGGAACTCGGACGTGAGCAGCTCGCCGGGGTCGCCGCCCCGGCGTCCGCCCGTGACGACGTCGAGCGTCTCGAGCGAGGTGTGCCGGACGACCTCCGCCAGCGGCGTGCCCTTCAGCACCTCCATCAGCCCGGGCGACCGCTCGATGCCCAGCAGCTCGGGAACGCGGCCGCGGCGCAGATCGCCATCGACGAGGACGGTGCGCGTGCCGGCGCGGGCGACGGTGACGGCGAGGCCGAATGCGATCGTCGTCTTGCCGTGGCTGCCCTCGGGACTCGTGACCACGACCGAGCTGAGGCTTCCCTCGGAGAAGAGCAGGTTCGTCCGCAGCTCGCGCAGCGCTTCGGAGACGCCGCGTAAGAGGGGGTTCTCCCCGAGCACCTCCGGCGAGGTGAAGCTCGCGATCGCCGGCTCGGTTGGGATCTCGCCGTAGACGGGCGCATCCGAGACGCGGCCGAGCTCCTCCGGGGTCTCGACCTTCGTAGTCAGGGTCTCCCGCAGCAGCGCGAGGCCGATCCCGAAGGCGAGCCCGATCAGCACGGCGACTGCGAGCGCAAGCCGGGTGCGCGGGAACACCGGCTCCGTCGCGACCACGGGCCGGTCGAGCTGCGTCAGCTGCAGCGAGCTGATGCCGATGTCGTCCTCGGCGCGCTCGAGCAGGACCTCCGTGACCGCCTGGGCGGAGCGTGCCGCCAGCTCGGGGTCGGGATCGCGCGCGCTCAGCTTGATGATCGGCGTGCCGCTGAACGTCTGGACGCTGATGGTCGCGAGGTCGCCGATGCGGCTCTCGGCCTCGTCGCGCGTCGCGCCGGACGTGGCCGCGTCGGCGTATACGGGCACGACCGCATCCGAGATGCCGAAGAAGATCAGGCCCTGCTCCGCGTCGGTGGGGCTGAGGGCGAGCGTCGAGGTCGATTCGTAGATCGGCGTGACCACGCGGAGCGCGACGGCGGCTGCGAGGATCAGGGCGGCGGTCGTGAACAGAATCGTCCACTTGCGACGCCACAGCACCCCGATCAGCTCGTTGAGATCCACTGTTCTCCGTCCGCTCTCCGTCCGCCCGTCGCCCGCGCCGCTCGGCTGGACAACAATAGCCCCTGCCCATGACGGGTCCAACCCCCATCCGGGTGCTCCTCGCGTGCCAGCCGCTGCACTCGGGCGTGCCCCACCACGTCCTCGATCTGGTGCGATCGTTCGATCCCGCGCGCTACCGGATCGCACTTGCCTGCCCGCGCGAGTCGGTTCTCTGGGGCGAGCTCGAAGGCAGCTCCGTCGAGCTGCACGCGATCTCACCCGCCCGGCAGCCGCGCCCTGCCGACCTCTGGACGCTCCGGACGCTGTTGCGGCTCGTCCGCGGTGCCGACGTCGTCCACGGCCACTCGGCGAAGGCCGGGTTTCTCATCCGCTTCGCCGCGCTGCTGACCGGGCGCCGAAGCCGCTGTGTCTTCACTCCTCACGGCTGGTCGTTCTGGTCAGCGGGCGGCGCCACGGCCAGGCTCTATCTCCTGCTCGAGCGGCTTGCGGCGCGGTGGTGCCGGACGATCATCACGCTCTCCGCCGACGAGCGCGATGCGGGGCTCACGGGCGGGGTCGCCTCCCGAGCGGCCTACGAGGTGATCCCGAACGGGGTGGAGCTGGCGCGCTTCGCGGCGCCGCCGATGCCCGTGCCGGGCCGGATCCTGATGATCGGCCGCTTCGCGCCGCCGAAGCGGCACGACCTCGTGCTGCGGGCGTTCGCTGACGTACACGCCGGGCTTCCCGGCTCGGAGCTGTGGCTCGTCGGCGCCGGCGACGGGCTGCCGGCCGCCGAGCGGCTCGCGACCGAGCTCGGCGTGGCGGACTCGACGCGCTTCCTCGGCGTCCGCGACGACGTGCCCGCACTGCTCACGGAGGCTGCCTGCGTCGTGCTCGCGAGCGACTACGAGGGCTGTCCTCTCTCCGTGATCGAGGCGATGGCGGCGGGCGTCCCGGTCGTGGCGACGAGCGTGGGCGGCGTCCCCGAGCTCGTCGAGGACGGCGTTACCGGGTTCGTGACCGCGCCGGGACGTGCGGACGAGCTCTCGAGCAGCCTCGCGACGCTGCTCGCGGACGGCTCGGCGGCGGCACGCATGGGCGCCGCTGGGCGGGCACTGGCAGAAGAGCGCTATTCCCGCGAGCGGATGGGAGCGGCGACCGAACGGGTCTACGCGCGGATCGTGGCCGATCCGGCCCATTCACGCGCGACCTGAATCCCTCAAACCGGTGAGATCCATGGCTCGTTCGAGCCATTTAGAGCGCGCCGTGGGCCGCCGACGACCTTCATATGGCGGCTCTCTCTCGGTTCTCCCTGCTCGTCCTCACAGCGATCGTCGGGCTCGCGCTCGCCGCCGGTGCGGCTGCAGCGCCCTCGACGGGGCTGCTCAAGATCGGCGGGCCTTTTCCGGCCGGCGTCGATGCCGGCAACTACCAGTACGTTGTCCTCCACTCCGACCGCGCCGCGCTGATCCCGGCGCTGAAGGCTGCGAACCCGCAGCTGAAGGTGCTCGTCTACAAGGACATGGCCGCGGCGCTCAGTTGGGCCGGCACGACGAAGCTTCCGGCCGGAGTCAGCATGGCCGAGGCAGAGGCCAACCCGGAGTGGTTCCTGAACGACACAAACGGCAGGCGGATCGAGTGGTGCGACTACGCGGGCGACTGGCAGATGGACGTCGGCAGGCGCTCCTACCAGGATCGCTGGGCAACCAACGTCGGTGCCGACATGCGTGCGAACGGTTGGGACGGCGTCTTCGTCGACGACACGAACGCGAGCCAGTCCTGGCATCTCTGCGGCCGCACGATCGCGAAGTACCCGACCGACGCCGCGTACGCATCGGCCACGCGCAGCTTCCTCGCCAACGTCGGCCCGGCGCTCACCTCGCAGGGCTTCCTCGTGATCCCGAACATCTACCTCCCGTACAGCTCGAACGCGCTCGCGACCTGGCTCGACTGGATCTCGTTCACGTCCGGCGGCATGCAGGAGTTCTGGTCGAAGTGGGGCACCGGCGCCACCGAACACTTCGCCGGCAACGACTGGACGTACCGGCAGCAGTTCCTGGGCGCGACGCAGCGCGCGGGCAAGATCTTTCTCGGGCTCACCTACGCGCCGTCGAGCGACGTGCGGTCGATGCGGTATGCGCGCTCGACGTTCCTGCTCGACTGGGACGGCGGCGAGAGTGCGCTCCTGCTCGAGTCCGGCAACGGCGTCGATCCGACGGACGCCGACTGGATGACCGATATCGGCTCGCCTCGCGGCGCTCGCTACCCGGCCGGCGCAGCCTGGCGGCGCGACTACAGCGGCGGAACCGTCCTCGTCAACCCCTCCGCGGCGACCGTCTGGATCAATCTCGAGGCGCCGCACGTGAACCAGGACGGCCAGGTCGTCAGCTCGCTCGCACTCGCGCCGACGACCGGAGCGGTCCTGCGCCGGCTCGGAGCCGCGGCGCCGGTCTCGCCGCCCCCCGCGCCCGTGGTCATGTCCGACTTTCGGCTCAAGGTCGTGAAGCAAGGCAGGACCGGCGCCGACCTGTACTGGAGCGGCGTGCGCGCCGGCACCGCGGTCGACGTCTTCAGGAACGGCCTCAAGATCGCGCCGCTCGCAGGGGAGCGCAGCTTCACGTACTCGTCCTATCCGGACCGCTTCGGGCGCACCGGCCGGGGCAAGGTCACGTGGCAGGTCTGCCGGACCGGCACTGCAAGCTGCTCGAACACCGCCTCGCTGAGCTACTAGCCGTCGGCCATCCGCCGATACAGCTCGACCAGCGGCTCCGTCGCCGGGGCCGGCGAGTAGCGCTCGAGGAAGGCCGCACGTGCGGCCGCCCCGCGCTCGCTCCGTTCGAGCGCGTCCTGCATGATCACCGCCGCGGAGTGAGCGAGATGCCGGTCGTCGTGCTCGACCATGACGCCGCCCTCGGCGCGGACCCCTTCGGCGCCGGCCGGCGTCGTCACGACCGGAACGCCGCATGCCATTGCCTCGAGCACCTTCACCTTCATGCCGCTGCCCCGGTCGATCGGGAAGAGGAGCACGGAGAGGTCGCGCAACCAGTCGGCGGCGGAGGGCACCGCCCCGAGCACTTCGACGCCTGGCTCGACCGCGACGTCGATCAGCTGCTCGGTCCCGCGCCCGGCGATGATCAGCCGAGCCTCGGGCACGATCCTGCGGACGAGCGGCCAAACCTCGTAGACGAGCCGCCGCATCGCAGCCGCCGTGCCCGGCCAGGTTGCGGTGCCGATCATCCCGGCGAGCGGTGGCCCGTCCAGCGGCGCGGGCGGATACAGCGCGGGGTCGAGCGAGAGCGGCGCGACGACGACCTCGGCCTCCGGACGTGCCCGCCGCAGGGCGTCGGCGATCAGCGGCGAGCTCGCGACCAGATAGCTGCTGCCGGCGACCGCGCGCCTCTCGGCGAGCGTGAGCAGGAGCACGTCTCGGAACTGGCGCCGCCACGGCGGGCCGAGATCGCGGTCGAGGCCGGCGAGATAGTGGACGTGGACGACGGTCGGCAGCTGCAGCCCACGGCCCGCCGGCGCCGCCTCCGTCTCCTCCAGGTGCGCCACCTGTGCTTCTCCGGCGAGCTCGCGGAAGCGGGCGGCGAACGGCCCGCGCCCGAGCTCGCCGCGGGGCCGCAGGTAGGCGAGCGAGCGGGAACGCAAACCCGGCCGCTCGGGCCGGACCGTGACGAGCTCGACCGGCAGGTCGGCGGGCGGCTCGCCCGGGTGTGCGAAGGACTGGCGAGCCGCCAGGGCGCGTGCGTCGATTCCGTGCGCGACAAGGCCGCGGAGCAGTCCGATCGCGCACTTTCCCGGCGCGCCGCCCTCGGGGAGCGGCGGCTGGGTCAGCGCGAGTGCGACGCGTAGAGGATCAGGCATGTGTGCGAGGATGCGCGCGCGAGGAGAGACGTCGTCGCACTGCGGAGATCATGACAGCTACCCGCCGGGATACCGTCCTCTCCGTCGTCGTCTGCTCGCTCGGGACCGCGGGGCTCGAGGAGGCGGTCGAGTCGATCGTCGCGTCGGCGGAGCGCGCGGCTGCAGGAGTACAGGTGGTCGTCGTCTGGCAGGGCGAGGCCGCGCCGCCGGCCCTACCCGAGCAGGCCACTGTCGTCGAGGTCGCTCCGGCCGGGCTCTCGCACGCACGGAACCGCGGGCTCGCCGCGGCGACGGCCCGGGTCGTCGCGTTCGTCGACGACGACGAGCTGGTCGACCCGGGCTGGGTCGGCGCGCTGCTGGCGGGGTTCGGGCCGGGCACGGTGGCGGCGTTCGGCCCGGTCGAGCCGCTCGACGACCGCGGTCTGCCCTATTGCCACCTTCAGCCCGGCGATCTGCGCACCTTCTCCGGCCGGTTCGTCCCGCCCTGGACCGTCGGTACCGGTGGCAACATGGTCTTCGACCGTGCGGCTCTCGTCGAGCTCGGCGGCTTCGACGTCCGGCTCGGTGTCGGCGCCGAAGGGCGGTCGGCCGAGGAGTCGGACGTGATCGTCAGGCTGCTGCGCAGCGGCGCCGAGATCGCTTGGCTGCCGGAGCTGGGCGTCTACCACCCGTCGAAGGACGAGCAGGAGCACCTGGCGTCCCGCTTTCCGTATGGGTTCGGCATGGGCCGGGTCGTCCGCAAGCACCGTGACGTGGCCAGCGGCGCCCGTTACCTCGTCGCAGGGATCGAGTCGTACGCGGAGGGCGTGAGAACGCGCGATCGGCGGCGCAGGCGCGAGGCGCTGGCAACACTGCGCGGCTTCCTCGCCGGAGCGCTGAAGCCGGTTCGCTAGATGGTTGATGCCACGGGAACGTCCCGAACGCGCGGAACCGCGGCAGCGACCATCTAGCGCCAGGCGCTCCAGCCGGGACCGAGTTGCGGGTCGGCGAGCCAGCGCTCGGACAGACGCCGGGTGAGCGGGACGGTCGTGCCCTCGACTCGCTTGACGTGGGCCTCGTCGAGGAGCGCATAGGAGAGCCAGAGCAACGTTGCAAGCGGGCCGACGGCGCCGTCCGGGACGGCCGTTGCCTCGGCGGTCGCGCGGAGCGCTTCGAAGAACGGCGCCGACGACTCGAGCTCGCCCCGGTGCAGGCGGACGAAGTGCTCGACCCGCTCGGCGTCCGAGTGGGCCCCGTCGACAAGAGCGAGCGCATCGGTGAGGAAGTAGAGCGCATCCCAGAGCGGCGAACCATGCCGCCGGGCCGACTCCCAGTCGACGACGTCGAAGCCGTCGCCGCGGACGAAGACGTTGTCGGCCCAGAGGTCCCCGTGCTGGTAGACCGCGCCGACGGGTGGAAGCGTCCCGACGATCTCCGGGGCGACCTCCCGTAGGCGGTCGAGCTCTGCTCGCAACGTCTCGGGCGGTGCCGCGGTTTCGCGCGCGACCGCGACGATCCACGCGGCGAAGCGCTCGATGATCGCAAGCTTCCCGGCTCGGCTCGTGCGGCTGCCGAGAAGCGCCGCAAGGCGCTCGCCCTGCGCCGCGGTTTCGACGGAGGCGCAGAGCTCGTCCCGGTCGACGCGGCCGAGCAGGCGAGGGGCCGCTGCGGCGACCACGCCTCCCGCCTCCGCGGCGAGCGCGAGCCCCGCCTCGTCCGCGTCGAACAGGTGCTCGAGACCGGGGATGCGGGAGAACTTGACCACCCAGCCCGGCGTGGTCGCTGCCGGGTCGAAGAGGAACAGCGCCCCGCGCGTCTCCGGATGCGTCCAGCGCCCGAAAGCGGCGAACCAGCTGAGCCGCGCGGCGCCGATCAATTCCGCAGCGGCCGTGACGAGGAACGGCGCGGCCGGCTGGAGCGCCGCGACCGTCGTCGGCGTCCGTCCGGGTGGCGCGATCCGCCGGGCGAGCAGCTCCCGCCCGAGCAGATTGCGGCCGCGTTCGATCGCCGTCGCGCCCGGACGCCAGCGGTCGACCGCGTAGCGGATCGCGTTCCGCTGTCCGAGCGGCAGCAAGAGCTCCGGGCGGAGGTGATCGGGCAGGGCGAGCAGCGTCTGCTGTCCGTAGCCGGTGCCGGCGAGCGCGCGGCTCCGCCGCGTCCCTTCGAGGACGATCATCGGCGCGGCCGTCGCGAGCGCCACGTGCGCGAGCTCCGCCGGCGCGACGGCGAGATCGGGAGGCGCTCCGCCGCTTCCGACCTCGACCCCGCCCTGCCGCAGCCCGTGTTCCCACTCCTCGAGCCCGCCGAGCACGACGGCGCGCCGCGGGTTGCGCGGGAGCGCGAAGCGCAGGTCCGCGCGGCGGAGGCTCACGAACCGGGCATCGGCTTGCGTAGGCGCGACTGCCCCGTCGCCCGCTCCCGCCGCTCCAGCAGCCGGCGCGCGGCGCCGGGGAACAGGGTCGCGAACGCCGCCTTCAGCCGCGTCGGGACCGGGAACGCGCCGCTCGCGGCGATCTGCCTCGAGCGGGAGCGTCTGTCGTGAGCGCGCGTTCGCAGCGCCGACTCGGCCGCCGTCAGCGCCGCCGCTCGCCGGTGGTGGGCCAGGCTGCGGTGCAGGGCCTCGAGCTCGGCCGGGCCGGGGCTCGTCTCCGCGAGAACGTGCTCGAGTGCGTCGACCGAGTCCTGCAGCCCGCGGAGCTGGTCGGCGCTCGTGCCGCGGGTGTGCACGCGATAGCGGTAGAGCGGCGTGTCGACGCAGCCGAAGCGCGAGCCCCCGATCGCCAGGCGCATCCAGAGCTCCCAGTCGTCGCTGCTCCGGAGCGTCTCGCGGAGGCCGCCTGCCGCCTCGAAGGTCGTGCGCCGGATCGCAACGGCCCCGAAGATCGCGCTGTCGTGCGCGATCACCTGCTCGGCCTGCCGGTCGGCGGGAAAGGTCGCGATGTCGGGGTAGTAGCGGCCGACGACGATCCCGTCGACCTCGAGATCGGCGTTGGTGGTGACGACGTCGAGCTCCGGATGGGCGGCTGCCAGCTCCGCGAGCGCGGCCAGGCGCTCCGGGTAGTAGAGATCGTCCGCATCGAGAAAGGCGATGAAGTCGCCGGCGGTCGCCCGGGCGGCGGCGTTCTTCGCGGCCGCCTCGCCGCGGTTCTCCTGCCGGACGAGGACGATCCGGTCGCGATAGGGGGCGAGCGCCGCGTCGATCTCGTCGGTCGAGCCGTCGTCGCAGACGGCGACGTCGAGCGGCGGCACGGTCTGCGTGAGCGCAGACTCGACCGCGGCTCCGACTGTCCCGGCCGCCTGGTACGCAGCGATTGCGACGGAGAACGACGGCGCGGCGGCGCGGCCATCGCTCACGGCCGCGGCCCGACCGGTGCGACGGCCTCGCCGCCGACCCGAAGCTCATAGCGCAGGATCGCCGCCACGACGCCGTCGCCGATCAGCGGCAGCTGCGACCGGTACGCGCGGCACGCCTTGACCTTGCGCAGCTGGTCCGGCAGGGCGGCCCCGACGCGGAGCCAGGCTGCGGGCGGCGGAACGCCGTCGCGTGGGCCGGATCCGTCGTCACCAGGCCGCTCGCTCGACTCGGCCGCGTAGGGCTGCTCCGTGTACAGCAATGACTGGTCGGCCCGGAACGCGCCGTCGAGGACGCGCCGGAGCCAGGCGTGGTCCTCGTGCAAGAGCGGGAAGCCCGGTAGCACGACCTGCGCGTCGCCGACCGCCTCGACGACGGCCGCGCGCACCTCCGCCTCGCTGCCGCCTCGGTCGTACTGCTTGTCCGAGAAAGGCAGCCAGAGCGGCTGAGCGCGAACGAGCGCACACGCCTGCTCGTCCTCGATCCGCCGCACGCGGGCAGCCTCGCCTGCGGTCGCGAAGCCGGCGTCCGCGTCCCACTCTCCCGCCGGCGTCGTCGAGCTCGGGTCGCCGGCGAGGACGGTGAGGACGGTCACGTCAGCCCCCTTGCGCGTTGCGCACGCGATCGCCGCCCCGAGCGAGAAGATGCCGTCGTCCAGATGCGGCGAGACGACGACCACCTGCCGGCCGAGCGAGGCCCGGCGGCCGAGCAAGCCTGTCCAGCGGGCCACGCCGACCGCCTTTCGGAGCGTCGCCTGCATCACTGCTCAGCCGCTGCGGGGGACGCCATGAACCGTGATGATGCCGAGTCGAGCGGGTCGCCGCCCGGCCAGACGTAAGCTGGCCCGCGTGGCGGCGCAGCCAGGCGAGCTCGAGATCGAGGCGGTGTCGATCGCGGACGTGCGCGCCGAATGGGACACGCTCGCGCCCGTGACCTCGAACCCCTTCCTGACCGTCGAGTGGTGCGAAGCTTGGCTCGAGCACGGCGGCGTTCCGTGCACGCCGAGGATCTTCGCGGCTCGGCGCGCCGACGGTAGCCTGGCCGCGGTCCTGCCGCTCGCCGTCGTCCGCGGACGCTTCGTGCGCAAGCTTCGCTTCCTCGGCTTCGGCGCCGCGAACGAGCTCGGCCCCGTCTGCGACCCGGCCGAGCGGGCGGTCGCCGTAGCCGCGCTCAGCCGGGCGATCGAGGCGACGCGGCGGGAGTGGGACGTTTTCCTGGGCGAGAGCCTCGCCGGCGCCGGCTGGGCGGACGCGCTCGACGCGACGCTCGTCTCGCGCGAGGGCAACCCGGTCGTCCACGGCACGTGGGAGGACTGGGACGGCTACCTGGCCTCGCGCAGCAAGAGCTTCCGCGTCGAGCTCCGCCGACAGGAGCGGAAGCTGGCGCAGCGAGGGCTGGCGTACCGGTCGGTCACGAGCCGCGACGAGCTCGACCCGGCGCTCGACCGTCTCTTCGAGCTCCACCGAGCGCGCTGGAACGAGCAGGCTTCGCCATGGTTCGCCGGCCGCGAGATGCTTCACCGAGCCTTCGCCGCCGTTGCGCTCGACCGGGGCTGGCTCCGGCTGCACCTGCTCGAGCTGGAGGGCCGCGTCGCCGCGGTCTACCTGGGCCTGCGCTTCGGGAGCACCGCCTGGTACTACCAGCTCGGCCGCGAGACCGAGGATCGTGCCGCCTCACTCGGGGTCGTCCTCGTCGCGCACGCCGTGCGCGAGGCGCAGGCCGAGGGGGTCGCGGATTTCAATCTCGGGCCTGGCACGCAGCGCTACAAGGAGCGGCTCGCGACCGAGGATCCCGGGGTCGAGACGGTCGGGATCGGCCGCGGCCTCCGTGGCCGCGCTGCGCTCGCCGCCGCCCGCAGGCGCGGCGGCTGACGCGACCGGTCACGAGCCCGCGCAGAGCCGCACGAACCTCCGCGTCCACGAGGGCGCCTTCGGGCCGATGACCCCCACCAGCCAGTCGACGTCCTGGCGTGGGACGACCCGGAGGAGCGGCGCGAGCAGGGCGAACGCGGCCACGAAGGTCACCGATCCGGCGATCAGGCCGGGTGCGCCGGCGATCCAGTCCTGGGTAGCCCAGGCGGCCGCGCCCGCGCCGGCCGCTGCCGCAGCGCTGCGGACGATCGCGGCATCGAAACGTTCCCTGCCGACGAGGCGAAGCGTGTACGAGAGCACGACCACCGCGTAGACGATCTGGCCGGAGAGGTTCGCGAGAGCGGCCCCGCGCGCCCCGAGCGGGCCCGCGAGCGTCAGCGCCAGCCCGACGTCGATCGCGGCCGCCGCGGCGTTCGCCGCGATCGCAGCGCGGAGCCGGCCGAGTCCCGTCAGCAGGGCGTTCGCGAGCGACGTGAGCCCGAAGAGGGGGTAGCCCGCGAGCAGGATCAGCAGCGGGGCGGACACGGCCCGGTAGTCGTCGCCGTAGACGGTGGTCGCGAGCTCGGGCCCGAGGGCCATGCCTGCCGCTGTCAACGGCAAGGCGCACACGAGCAGCAGCCGCAACCCGCGGTTGAAGCCGGCGGAGATCCGCTCCGTCGAGCCCGCTCCGAAGAGCGTCGCGAACGCGGGCGTCGTCGCCGCCGCCAGGGCGCGCGGAAGCTGAGACGCAGCGGTCACCATCGCGAAGGCGATCGAGTAGAACGCGATCTGCTCGTCGGTCGAGAACCGCTCCAGGAAGAAGAGCTCCGAGCGTCGTGCCACGACCAGCTCGAGGACGATTCCCGACGAATATCCCAGCGCGTAGCGCGTCACCTGCCGGCGGAGCGGCCCGGCCGGCGCCGGCGTCGGCGCAACTCTGAGCAGGACCCGCTGCGCGAGAATCCCCGTCCAGGCGAGGTTGAGCAGGCCGATCACGAGCTCGACCGCGAACATGCCGACGATCCCGCCACCGGCATCGAGCACGACGACCGTGGCGATGGTGCCGACGAGCCCGGTGGTGAGGCCGACGATCGACGCCTGCTTGAACTGCTGCAGCCCGGTCAGGATCGCGCTCGGGACGGTGTGCAGGATCGACGCCATCGTGATCGCCGCCGCCAGCAGCCACGCGCCCTCAGGCTCGGCCCCCGCGAGCGCGACGGAGCCGATTGCGGCGCCGCCGATCACCGCCGTCACGCCCTCAATGCGCCATGCCCACGTCAGCAGCCCGCGCACCGCTCCCGTGTCGCCGCGCCCCATCGTCTCGCCGATGTGGCGGACGAGCGAGACCCACATCGAGCCCGAGAGCAAAAGCGTCACGGACAGCGCGACGAAGGCGATGTAGCTCTGACGGCCCATTCCTTCGGGCCCGAGGAAGCGCGCGGCGACAATCGACGCGACGAGGGCGTAGAGCTGCGGCACGACCAGATTCGCCATGTGCCAGAGCCCGCCCCGCACCACGGAGCTGCCGCTCGTGGATTCGACCGCTTCGCTCACTTCGTCCGCGAGATCGCGTCGAGGATCTCGGCGCTGCGCGGATAGAGGCGGCGCGCCTCGAGCAGCTCAGCACGCGCATCCGCGTTCCGGCCCGCCTCCAGGTAGGCCAGTCCGAGCAGGTAGCGGGCGCCGACATTGCGCGGCTCCTTCTCGACGGCGCGTTCGAGCGGTGTGACCGCCTCCGCAGGCGTTGACGCCGATCGCGCCTCGACGAGCAACGGCTCGAGCGCCAGTGGATCGAGCCGGCGCGCCCACACGAGGCTCGCGGCGGCAGTCTCGCCGGCGGCGACCCGATCGGTGACACGCCCGCTCAGCCACGGCGGCGCGAAGAGCAGTAACGCGACCGCGACCACGGCGCCGCCGGCAGCCGGTGCGACGCGCGGCGGCAGCAGCCGGCTCTCGTTCGAGGCGAGCGCGATCCCGAGCAGTAGAAAGACCGGGATGCCGATTGCGGGGAAGGTCCAGACCCAGTCGCCCGACACGTGCACCGCGAAGTAGGCGAACGTCCCGAGCGCCGCCGTGCCGACGAGGGTGTCGCGCCGCCTGGCGATCCCGGCCGCGGTGACGGCGAAGAAGCCGAGCAATAGGGCAGCGCCGACAAGGCCGGTCTCGAGGAGCGCGTCGAGCGGCAGCGAATGCGCCCGCACGGGCGTCTCATTGCTGCGCGCGTGCTCGAGATACTGCGGCCCGAAGCCGCGTCCGCCGATGCCTGCGAGCGGATGCTCGGCGAAGCCGTCGAGACTGACGCGCCAGAAGTCGTAGCGATTCGAGCCGAGGCTGAGCAGGTGGCTGCTGCCCGTCTCCTCCGTCGGCAGCTGCTTGAAGCTCTCCCACTGCTCGGAGACGTCGACGCGCCATGCGACCTGCACGACGCCCACTCCCGCAGCAATCACCAGCCCGGCCGATACCGCGATCGCGGCGCCCCGGCGCACGCGTGCAGGGACCTCGATCCGGTCATCGACGAGCGCATAGACGGCGCCGACGACGAGGCCGACGACGAAGAGCACGAGCGCGATCTGGCCGGCGTGCCGGGCCGGGGCGTCGGCTCCGTCGGCACCGAAGCTCGCCGTCAGGCCGTCGTACTGCGGCGCGACGAGCACGACCGCGGCCAACGCGGGGACGAGCAGTCGCAGCCGTCCGGGAACCGCCGCGAAGACCACGGCGGCGGAGACGACGATCGCGACGGCGCCGCCCTTGCTCTGAGTGCTGAGCCAGCCTGCGAGCATCGCGACGGCGAAGCCGAGTGCGAGCGCGCGGACGATCGGGCTCGCGCCACGCCGCGCGGCGATCGCGAGTGTGGGCCAGACGCCGATCAGGAAGAACGCGGCCTGGCCGTTCACGTACGAGACGGGGGCGGTCAGCCGGCCGTCTGCGTAGAGGCTGCCGGGGCGCTCACCGAAGCGTGCGACGAGCGCGACCGCGACGGCGCTCGCACCCAGCGCGAAGACCACCACGGTGAGTGCGACCTCGCGACTTCGCTCCGTCTGGAGCGTCAGGGCTGGCAGAACGAGCGAAAATGCATACAGTGCGACGAGAAGGAACTCGTCGCGGGCGAGGGCGGGGGCAGGCGACCAGTACGCCGAGATTCCCGTCCAGACGCCGAACGCGGCGAGGAATGTGGCGGCGACAAGTGGCAGTCTGGAGATGCGGGCGGCAGACGAGAAGAGCACGGTGGCGGCGAGAAGCGCGATCACGAGCGCGTAGGGCAACCAGTCGGGGGCGAGGATGCTCCCGTCGAGACGCCAGGCAAGCGTCAGCGCAACTGCGGTCGCGCACACGACCGGCAGCGACCGAACCAGGTCGCTCGCGCCGGCGAAAGGCGGGGGAGGATCGGCGGGAAACCGGCGGTTAGTTTCCTCGGGAATGTGGAAGAGAGTTCGTAGGGGCACGGCGGACAAACCATAAAAAGCGGCAGATTTTCCAGCGGCTGAAGGAGCGGGGGATGAAGAGATTGCGGATTGTGTCAGCGCTGGCGCTGCTGGCACTGATGGTGGTATCGGCTGCGTCGGCAGCGTCGCCGAGCGAGATCTACGCCGACTATGCGGACAACGGCAGGCTCGACGCGAACTACAGCGACAGCGACCTGCGGAACGCGCTCAACGACGCCGCCGTCCAGGGCTACGGCAAGCCGACGGTCACGCCCGGCATGCGCGGCGAGATCGAAGAGGAGCTGCGCGACGAGGATGCCGGAACAGACGCCGTCGGGCGGACGGACACCACGTTGCCCTTCACAGGCGTCGACCTGGCGCTCCTGACCGTGGGGGCGGGCTTCCTGCTCCTGCTCGGCCTGGGCTTCAGACGTCTCGGACGGGCACGGTCGTAGAGCGGCTGGCCTAGAGCTCCCGGAGAGGCACGCTCGTGGTTCAACTCATCGATAGGGCGTCGACCTTCGACGCGATCCATGATCTCGCTCCGCGTCTCGAGCGGCGGCCGTTCCGGCTCGGCCTCGGCGCCGGGCTGCGGTGGCGGCTCGGCCGGGTTGCGGTCGATGTCGCCATGCTCGCGCTCGCCGGTGTGGCGACCGCGCTCGGGGCCGACGCCGCCGGCGTCTCCGGGATCTCGGCCGAGTGGACGCTCGGGTACTCGGCGCTGGTCGTCGTGCTGCTGGCAACGCGCGGGCTCTACGGCCCGACGTTCGGGATGCGCACGATCGACGACCTCCGCCGGATCGCGGGGGCGACCGGGATCGCCGCGATCTCCCTGCTCGCGCTGGCCGCGACCGTCGGCGGCTCCACGAGCGACGTCGATCAGACACTCCGGCTCTGGCTCTTCGCGACCGCGTACGTCGGCGCAGGGCGGGTTGCGCTCAACTGGTCGCAGCGCCGTGCCCGCCTCGCGGGCGAGGGCTTGCGCCCGACCCTCATCGTCGGCGCCGGACGTGTTGGCCGCCTCACCGCTGCCCGTCTGCTCGACAAGCCCCAGCTGGGCCTGACCCCGATCGGCTTCCTCGACAAGGATCCGCTCGCCCACGACGGCGCGGGGGTACCGCTCCCCGTCCTCGGCGCAAGCTGGGATCTCGCCCGCGTGGTGCGCGAGCACGACGTCGAGCAGGTGATCATCACCTTCTCGACCGCGCCCGACGACGTGCTCCTGCGGCTCGTTCGCCGCTGCGAGGAGCTCGGCGTCGCAGTGGCGGTCGTACCGCGCTTCTACGAGCAGACGACCACCCGGCTGAACGTCGACCACATCGGCGGCCTGCCGCTCGTCTCGGCCCGCCCGTCCGACCCCCGCGGGCTCCACTACACGATCAAGTACGCGCTCGACCGCGTCGTCAGCGCCGGGCTCGTGCTCGTCCTCTCGCCACTCCTCCTCGCCCTCGCAGCAGCGACCTACCTCTCCCTCGGCCGGCCGATCTTCTTCCGCCAGCGCCGCATCGGCCGCGACGGGATCGAATTCGACATGCTCAAGTTCCGGACGATGCGCGACGCCGGCGGACACGCCGAGTCGTTCGAGCTCGCGGAGGGGATGGCCCCAGGAGGCGTCGAGGGTGCCGACCGGCGCAGCGGGGTCGGGCGCTTCCTGCGCAAGACCTCGCTCGACGAGCTGCCGCAGCTCTTCAACGTGCTCTTCGGGCAGATGAGCATCGTCGGCCCGCGGCCGGAGCGGCCCGAGTTCGTCGCCCGCTTCGACACGAGCGTCTACCGCTACGGCGACCGTCATCGGGTCAAGTCGGGGATCACCGGCTGGGCTCAGGCGAACGGGCTACGCGGGAACACGTCGCTCGCGGACCGCGTCGAGTGGGACAACTACTACATCGAGAACTTCTCCCTCTGGCTCGACGTCAAGATCCTGCTGCTGACGGTGGCGGCGGTCTTCGCCTCGTTCAAGTCCGTCGAGTAGCAACCCCGCCCGGGTGGGATTCTGGGTCACGCGGGATGCGTCCGATACCATGGGGGCAGACCTTCGACCCGGAGGGTTGATGAGCTTCCCTCCGGAATCACTGTCGGAAGGAGGGTCGAGAGGTTGTTCGAGCGATTCACAGAACGGGCTCGCCAGGTCGTCGTTCTCGCACAGGACGAGGCCCGCGCCCTCAAGCACAACTACATCGGCACCGAGCACATTCTCCTCGGACTGTTGCGTGAGGAGGAGGGGCTTGCGGCGCGGGTGCTCGAGTCGCTCGACATCACCGTGGAAGAGGTGCGCGCGCAGGTCGCACGCATCGTCGGCCAGGGCGACGAGGTGACGACGGGCCAGATCCCGTTCACGCCGCGCGCGAAAAAGGTTCTCGAGCTGGCGCTGCGCGAAGCGCTCTCGCTCGGCCACAACTACATCGGCACCGAGCACATCCTGCTCGGCCTCGTGCGCGAGAACGAGGGTGTCGCTGCACGGATCCTGCTCGACTTCGACGCGGACGCCGAGAAGATCCGCAACGAGATCATCCGCATGCTCTCCGGCCCCGGCCGGCGCCAGCAGGGCTCCGGCGGAGGCTCGGGGGAGAAGGCAAAGAGCTCGAAGCTGCTCGACCAATTCGGGCGGAATCTCACCAAGCTGGCGACGGACGGCAAGCTGGATCCCGTCGTCGGGCGCCAGACCGAGATCGAGCGCGTGATGCAGATCCTCTCGCGCCGCCAGAAGAACAACCCGGTCCTGATCGGCGAGCCCGGCGTCGGCAAGACCGCCGTCGTCGAGGGGCTCGCAAACAAGATCTCCACGAACCAGGTGCCCGAGCTGCTGAAGAACAAGCAGATCTACACGCTCGACCTGGCCGCGCTCGTCGCCGGCTCGAAGTACCGCGGCGAGTTCGAGGAGCGGCTGAAGAAGGTGATGAAGGAGATCATGCAGCGGGGCGACATCATCCTCTTCATCGACGAGCTCCATAACCTCGTCGGAGCCGGAGCGGCCGAGGGCGCGATCGACGCGGCCTCGATCCTGAAGCCGGCGCTGGCACGCGGCGAGCTGCAGACGATCGGCGCGACGACGCTCGACGAGTACCGCAAGTACCTCGAGCGCGACGCCGCGCTCGAGCGGCGCTTCCAGCAGGTGCGCGTCGAGGAGCCGACGATCGACGACACCGTGCAGATCCTGCGCGGCCTGCGCGACCGGTACGAGGCGCACCACCGCTGCCAGATCTCCGACGACGCGCTCCGCGCCGCCGCCGTGATGGCGGATCGCTACATCCAGGACCGGCACCTGCCGGACAAGGCGATCGACCTGATCGACGAGGCCGGCTCGCGCCTGCGGATCAAGACGATGACTGCGCCGCCGCGCTACCGCGAGCTCGAGGACGAGATCGAGCGAGTGCGCACCGACAAGGAGAACGCGATCGAGGCGCAGGAGTTCGAGAAGGCCGCCTCCTTGCGCGACAAGGAGCGCAAGCTGACGCAGAAGAAGAAGGAGCTCGAGGAGAACTGGCGCTCGGAGGAGTCCGAGGAGCAGCCCGAGGTCGGCGAGGACGAGATCGCGGACATCGTCTCGATGTGGACGGGGATCCCGGTCTTCAAGCTGACCGAGGCCGAGTCGCAGAAGCTGGTCCGGATGGAGGACGAGCTGCACAAGCGCGTGATCGGCCAGCACCAGGCGATCGTCGCGGCCTCGAAGGCGATCCGCCGCGCCCGCGCGGGGATCAAGGACCCGAAGCGGCCGACCGGCTCGTTCATCTTCCTCGGCCCGTCCGGCGTCGGCAAGACCGAGCTCGCGCGCACGCTCGCCGAGTTCCTCTTCGGCGACGAGGACGCGATGATCCAGGTCGACATGTCGGAGTACATGGAGAAGCACTCCGTCTCCAGGCTCGTCGGCTCCCCGCCCGGCTACGTCGGCTACGACGAGGGTGGCCAGCTGACCGAGGCCGTCCGCCGCAAGCCGTACTCGGTGCTCCTGCTCGACGAGATCGAGAAGGCCCACCCGGACGTCTTCAACATCCTGCTCCAGATCCTGGAGGAGGGAAAGCTGACGGACTCGCAGGGCCGCAAGGTCGACTTCCGGAACGCGATCGTGATCATGACGTCGAACATCGGCGCCGGTCAGATCGCGAAGAACCAGACGCTCGGCTTCTCGGTCGGCGACGAGCACGGGCTCAGCTACGACGAGATGAAGGGGCGGGTCACCGGCGAGCTGAAGAAGGTCTTCCGGCCCGAGCTCTTGAACCGGATCGACGAGATCATCGTGTTCCACAAGCTCGAGAAGGCTGAGATCCTCACGATCGTCGACCTGCAGCTGAAGCGGCTGCGGGAGCAGATGGCGACCTACGAGGTCGCGATCGAGCTGACCGACGCGGCGAAGGAGGTGCTCGTCGAGCAGGGCTTCGACCCGGCGATGGGCGCGCGCCCGCTGCGCCGTGCGATCCAGCGCTTCATCGAGGATCCGCTCGCCGACTTCGTCCTCGGGCGCGAGCTCAACGCCGGGTCGACGATCCTCGTCGACAAGAAGGAAGAGCTCACCGGCGAGGAGGGCGAGTCGCTCGTCGACATCAAGATCGTCGAGGGCGCGCCGCGGGCCGAGAAGGTGACGGTGCCGGCCGACGCGCCGCCGGCCGAGCCGGACGAGGCGCCGGCCGAAGAGGAGTAAGCCCGAGGGGCCGCCGCAAGGCGGCCCCTCGCGTTCCGTCCCACTTGCGCGCCTCGGCGCGGTGTGGTGTGCTCGCCGCGCACACGACAAAGAGGGGGAGAGATGACCGGTTACCACACACGCGGCGTGCGCCTCGTCGCAGCGGCCGCGGCCGTCCTCGCCGCGGGCCTGCTGCCCGTCGGCGCGGGAGGCGCGGGGAATGCGGCGCCGACGATCGAAGCGCTGTCGACGCTGCCGCAGTACGTCTCGGGCGGCGACGTCCTTGTCGAGATCCGGCTCCACGACGACGCCGCGAGCCTGAAGCACCTCCGGATCGAGGCGAACGGCCGGGATGTGTCCGGGAGCTTCCGGACGATGCCCGACGGATCGCTGCATGGGCTCGTCGACGGGCTCGCCCTCGGCGAGAACGAGATCATCGCGCGCGCGAACGGCAACGGGAAGGGCACGCCGCCGGGCCGCTCCGCGACCCTCCGCGTCGTCAACCACCCCCTCAGCGGGCCGATGTTCTCGGGCCCGCAGCAGGAGCCCTTCTTCTGCGAGACGGTGCAGAACGGGCTCGGGCCTGCGCTCGACGCCGACTGTTTCGCGCCGACGCAGGTGCGCTACCAGTACCGGACGACCGCCGGCGCCTTCGCCGGGCTCGCCGATCCGGCCGTGAAGCCGGCGAACCTCGCGCAGACGACCACGCTCGACGGCCGGACCGTCGACTACATCGTCCGCATCGAGAAGGGCGTGATCGACCGGGCGGTCTACGAGATCGCCGCTCTCTACGACCCGGCTGCGCCGCCGAGCCCGTTCTCTGACGAGCCCGGCTGGAACGGCAGGCTCGTCTACACGTTCGGCGGCGGCTGCAACGTCGGCTACCACCAGGGCC
>DATMEO010000163.1:0-10724 GCA_035556515.1 Gaiellaceae bacterium | reverse complement strand
ACCAGCATCGACGCGGCGAGGCCGTCGATGCCGCTGACCTGTTCGCCCTGCGCTACTCGGTGGCCAAGCACGATGTAGAGGGCGAACAGCAGCGCGTTCGCGAGCGCCAGCGCGACGCCGAGAGGCTCGCCCTCGAGGCGGACGTCGGTGAGCAGGTAGACGCCGCCGACCGCCAGCGCGAGCGCGGCCACGTTCCGCGGCGTCCGCGTCCCGAGCGCCGCCAGCGCGATCACGGGCAGGAACTCGATCGCCGCGACCGTGCCGAGCGGAAGGCGATCGATCGCCAAGTAGAAGCAGGCGTTCATGACGGCGAGCACGGCTCCCCAGGCGAGAAAGGTCCGCCGGCTCCGCACGTCGAGCCGCGCGACCACTCGCCACGGCCGGCGCCAGAGCGCGAAGACGGCGGCGGCGGCCGCGATCCGCAGCCACGCCACCCCGAGCGGCTCGACGCGGACGAAGAGAAGAACCGCGAAGGCGGGACCGAGGTAGTGGAAGACGGCGCTGCCGACGAAGTAGGCGTGAGGCGGTAGCCGCGCCGTGTGCATGGAGATAGGATCCCCGCCAGGAGCTGCGAATGACCCCCGGAAGCAAAGGAGTGCGGATCGAATTGGCGACGAAGCAACGGCGAACTACTACGACAGCCTTCGATCCGACAGACGCCCGCTTGCTGAACGAGCTGCAGGAGGATGCGCGCCTCACCCACGCTGAGCTCGGACGGCGCGTGAGCCTCTCGGCGCCGGCGGTCGCGGAGCGGTTGCGGCGGCTCGAGCGCGAGGGCGTCATCGACGGCTATCGGGCCGAGGTGGATCCGCGGGCGCTCGGCTACGAGCTCGGCGTGATCATGCGTATCAGGCCTTCGGCGCGCCAGCTGCACAAGGTGGCAGAGCTCGCGCGCGACACCCCCGAGGTGGTCGAGTGTCACCGCATCACCGGTGAGGACTGCTTCTTCATGAAGCTGCACCTGCGCGACGTCGAGCACCTCGAGCAGGTGCTCGACCGGTTCATCCTCTACGGGCAGACGACGACGTCGATCATCCAGTCGTCGCCGGTGCCCCGACGCGGGCCGGCGGTTGCGTAGGCTTACGCGCCGATGGCCCGCGAGTACCCAACGCTGCTCGACCTCGTCGGCGACACGCCGATCGTCCGGCTCGACCGGATCGGGCGCGATGTGGAGCCGATGCTGCTCGCGAAGCTCGAGTACCTGAACCCCGGCGGCTCGAACAAGGACCGAATCGGGATGGCGATGATCGAGGCGGCCGAGCGCGAGGGAAAGCTGCGGCCCGGTGGCACGATCGTCGAGCCGACCTCCGGCAACACCGGCGTCGGGCTCGCGATCGCCGCAGCGGCGCGCGGGTACCGCTGCATCTTCGTCATGCCCGACAAGATGAGCCAGGAGAAGATCTCGATGCTGCGGGCCTACGGAGCCGAGGTCGTGATCACCCCGACCGCGGTCGAGCACGACTCGCCCGAGAGCTACTACTCGGTCTCCGACCGGCTTGCCGAGGAGATCCCCGGCGGCTACAAGCCCGATCAGTACTCGAACATGGCCAACCCACAGGCCCACTACGAGACGACCGGGCCGGAGATCTGGGAGCAGACGGGCGGCGAGATCGACGCGCTCGTCATCTCCGTCGGCACCGGCGGCACGATCTCCGGCGCCGGCCGTTACCTGAAGGAACGCAACCCGAAGATCCAGATCGTCGGCGCCGACCCCGAGGGCTCCGTCTACACCTCCGAGGAGACGCATCCGTATCTGGTCGAGGGCATCGGCAAAGACACCTGGCCGCAGACGATGTCGCGCGACGTCGTCGACCGCTGGGTGCGCGTCTCCGACCGCGACTCGTTCGTGACCGCGCGCCGGCTCTCGCGTGAGGAGGGGATCCTCGCCGGCGGCTCGGCGGGGACGACGATCTGGGCCGCGCTCGAGGTGGCGAAGGACTTCGGCCCGGACGCCAGGATCCTGACGGTCCTCCCCGACTCGGGCCGCTCGTACCTCTCGAAGTTCTACGACGACAACTGGATGCTCCAGTACGGCTTCCTCGAGCGGAAGGCGCCTGCGCCGACGATCGACGAGGTGCTGCGCTTCAAGCGCGCCGAGGAGCACGAGGTGCCCGACCTGGTCACGATCGAGTCGCACGCGAAGGTGGGCGCCGCGATCGACCTGATGCAGCGCTACTCGATCTCGCAGCTGCCGGTCGTGCGGAGCGAGCCCGTCGAGTCGCTCGCGGACGTCGTCGGCTCGCTGCAGGAGCGCGGCGTGCTCGACCGTGTCTTCAAGAACCCCGACGCGATGAACGAGGACGTGGCCGTGATGATGCAGCCGCCGCTCGCCGCCGTCGACGTCGGCGACTCACTCGATCAGGTCTTCGCCGACCTCTCCGGCCCGAGCGCGGCGGTCGTCGTCGCAGCGGCCGGACGCCCGGCCGCGATCCTCACGCGCTCTGATCTGCTGGAGTACCTCGCACACCAGCGGTCTCAGGTGAACGGGGTCTAGTCCTCCCTTCCTGCCGGACGGCGACGAAGACGGAGCCGACGATCAGCGCGGCACCGAGTCCGACGGCGAGCGTCAGCTGCTCGTCCAGCAGCAGGGCGCCGAGCAGGATCGCGACGAGCGGGTTCACGTACTGGTGCGTGACGACCTTCGAGATCGGCGCGTTCCGCAGCAGCCAGGCGTAGGCGGTGAAGCCGATCAGCGAGCCGAAGACGGCCAGGTAGAGCCAGGCGACGATCGACTGCAGCGTGAAGCCGGCCGCGTCCATCGACCAGGGCTCTCCGGTCACCAGCCCGAGCACGAGTAGGAAGACACCCGCGCTCAGCATCTCCCAGGTCGTCGCGACGAAGCCGTCCTGCGGCAGCGGCAGCCGGTGCGCGAAGAAGGAGCCGAGCGACCAGGAGATGCTCGCGCCGAGCGCGATCGCGAGCCCAACGGCGCTCGATGCGCCGCCGCCGCCCGGGATCACGACCAGCGCCAGCCCGGCGAGGCCGACGAGCACGCTCAGCCGCGTCGCCAGCGCGACCCGCTCGCGCGCCAGCGTGCGCAGCAGGATCACCTGGAGCGGCACCGTGCCGGCGATCATCGCTGCGATGCTCGAGTCGATCCGGGTCTCCGCCAGCGTGACCAGCCCGACGCCGAGGGCGAGCAGCGAGAGACCGAGCAGCGCCGACGACGCAAGCTCCCGGCGCGTCACCCGGATGCTCCTCCCGGTCACCGTCAGGATCAGCGCGAGCAGGACGCCTGCGAGCAGGAAGCGCGACCCGGCCGAGAGGAAGGCCGGCAGCGTCCGCACCGACAGCTTGATCGCCACGTACGTCGAGCCCCAGACGAGGTAGACGGTCCAGAGCGCGGTCAGGAGCTTCCAGGGAGCAGGGGCGGCCATGTCTACTAGAACCGAACGCGGCGCGCCGGCGTGAGATTCCTCCTCGCTGCTCGGATCGCTGATCGAAACGATCAGAAACTCGACGCGTCAGCTGCGGATGAAGCTGGCCTCGTGGCCGCGCCTATTCGCGACCGCGAGCTCGTCGGCGCTGAGCGCGCCGATCCGCTCCAGCAGCTCGAGCTCGTCGCGGAGGTGCGTGCGCATCATCTCGGGGCCGTCGGTGGCGATCGTGAACGCGACCCCGTGCTCCTTGAAGGCGGCGAAGGTCTCGCGGACCGCGTCCTCGTCGGGCAGCGCCTTCGTCAGCAAGTTCGAGGTCGGGCAGATCTCGAGCACGATCCCCGCCTCGCGGAGCAGTCGCATCAGCTCCGGATCCTGCGCGGCCAGGATGCCGTGGCCGATCCGGTCCGGCCGCAGGTGCTCGACGACCTCGCCGAGCTCCTCGCCGCCGGTCTCGCCCTCCTCGCCGACGTGGATCGTGATCCCGAGGCCCGCCGCGCGTGCGGCGTCGACCATCGGCAGAATCTTGGTGTAGTCGTAGCGGCCGCCGCCGGGGCGGGGCCCGGCGATGTCGATCCCGACGACGCCGCGGGAGGCCCAGCGGATCGCCTTCTCGACGACGACCTCGTTCTGGCGCGCGTCGAAGGTGCGGTCCATCATCAGGATCAGCCCCGCACGCACCTGCGGGTACTCGAGCGACGCGCGGTCGAGGCCCCGGATCGCCGCGAGGATGATGTGGTCGAGGTCGCGCTCGCCGCCACGGTTGCGCTTCATCGGGTTGAAGCGAAGCTCGAGCGTCGTGATCCCCTGGCTGCGATAGGCGCCGCCGATCGCGCCGTGGACGGACTGCTCGACGGCCAGCGGCGACGACTGGATCAGCTCGGTCCAGTGGTAGATCCGGTCGAGCGCGTCCAGATTCTCGACGCCGCGCGGGTCGGAGACGGTGACGAGCGCGTCGAACTCCCAGTAGTCCTTCACCGGCAGCGCGATCCCCTGCTCGTGCGCGAGCGACCAGAGGATGTCGGAGGCGACCGAGCCGCCGAGATGGGTGTGCAGCTCGGCGAGACCCTCGGAGAGCATTCGGGCGAGTGTACGCATCCGCCGGAGTCGCCCGGGCGCCGGCTCGAGCCAAGCAACAGACTGTTACAAGGCTCGTTCGTCACGCTGAGCGGCGAGGTCGCAGCCAAGTAACAGACTGTTGCTTGGCTGCGCTAGCCTCGCGGCGTGCTCGACGGGATCGACCACGTCCAAATCGCCGCGCCGCCCGGCTGCGAGGACGAGGCGCGCGCGTTCTTCGGCGAGCTGCTCGGGCTCGAGGAGCTCGAGAAGCCGGAGCCGCTGCGCTCCCGCGGCGGGGTCTGGTTCCGGGTCGGGGCGCAGCAGCTGCACGTCGGGGTCGAGCAGGAGTTCGCGCCGGCGCGCAAGGCGCACCCGGCCTTCGCCGTCTCCCGCTACGACGAGCTCGTCGCACGGCTCCGCTCCGCGGGGGTGCAGGTGACGGACGACGCCTCGATTCCCGGCGTACGCAGGTGTTACGTCGTCGATCCCTGGAAGAACAGAATCGAGCTCGTCGCGGTTGAGAACAGCGCCTAGCTGCCGATAACCCATCTGATGAGCACGCCGCAAGCACTGCCGTCAGCCCGTGAGCGGGTCCTGATCGTCGACGACGAGGATCAGATCCGCACCCTCCTCGCCCGCCTGCTCGGGGCCCACGGCTACGAGTGCATCACGGCCGAGTCGGCCGCGGCTGCACGCCGTCTGCTCAAGGAGATGCAGGTCGCGCTCGTGCTCAGCGACGTCAACATGCCGGGCGAGTCCGGGATCGACTTCACCCGCGAGGTGCTCGCCCACTACCCGGAGACCGCCGTCGTCATGGTCACCGGCATGGACGACCGCAGCTACGCCGATGTCGCGATCGAGCTCGGCGCGTACGGCTACGTGCTGAAGCCGTTCAAGCCGAACGAGCTGATCATCAACGTCGGCAACGCCCTGCGCCGGCGCACGCTCGAGATCGAGAACCGCAGCCACCGCGAGATGCTCGAGCAGACCGTCCTTTCCCGCACGACCGCGCTCAGAGACACGATCGCTCAGCTCGAGAGCTCCGACACCGAGCTGCGGCGCCTGCGCGAGGAGACGATTCGCCGGCTCTCGTGGGCGGCCGAGTTTCGCAACCAGGAGACCGGCGAGCACATCATCCGGATGAGCCTCTACTGCGCCCTGCTCGCTCGGCTCGCCGGCCTCGACGCCGAGCGGGCCGAGCTGATCCGGATCGCGAGCCCGATGCACGACGTCGGCAAGATCGGGATTCCCGACCGGATCCTGCTCAAGCCCGGCCTGCTGACCGCGGACGAGCGCAAGGTGATGGAGGCGCACACCGAGATGGGCCACCGGATCCTCGCCGGCTCCGAGGTCGAGTTGCTCGACCTCGCCGCCGAGATGGCGCTGACGCACCACGAGCGGATCGACGGCGCCGGCTACCCGGCCGGGACCGCCGGGGACGAGATCCCGATCGAGGGCCGGATCTGCGCGATCGCCGACGTCTTCGACGCGCTCACCTCCGACCGTGTCTACCGGCAGGCGTTCCAGCCGGACGAGGCGCGCTCGCTGATGGCCGAGGGGCGAGGCACGCAGTTCGACGCCGACCTGCTCGACCTCTTCTTCGCCTCGTTCGACGACGTGCTCGCGATCAGGCGAGCGGCCGGCACCGGCACCGTCGAGCAGACGCTCGCGATCGCGCTCGCGCACGCCTCCGGTCACCGCGCGGCGTAGCCCGCATGACGTCCTCCACCCCGTACGAGATTCCCGAGACGCCACCGGCCGAGCTGCTCGCCGAGCTCGACGCCGCCGCGCGGGCGCTCGACGAGCTCACGCGCCGCGCCGCTCAGCTGACGCTCGCGATGGACGAGCAGGCGCAACGGCTCCGGATCGAGCTGACGGAGGACGGCGGGTCGCGGCCGCTGAGCCCAGGGCAGCTGTTCGACCTGCTCTCCTAGCCCGTTACGCTGCGGCGCGTGGCCGCCTTCGACACCGAGGTCGTCGTCGTCGGCGCGGGCGTGATGGGCCTCGCTGCCGCACGCGCGCTCGCACAGGCGGGACGCGACGTCGTCATCTGCGAGCAGTTCGAGCTCGGCCACGAGCGTGGCTCGAGCCACGGCAGCTCGCGGATCGTCCGCCTCTCCTATCCCGAGGAGCGCTGGGTTCGGCTCGCGCAGGAGAGCTTCCCGCTTTGGCGGGAGCTCGAGGCCGAGTGCGGCCGCCGCCTGCTCGACCTACACGGCACGCTCGACCTCGGCGACTGGGCACCGAACCGCGACGCGCTCGCCGCGTGCGGAGAGCCGTACGAGGTGCTCGACGCGGCCGAGATCGAGCGACGCTTTCCGGTTCGCGCCGATCCCGGCAGCCGCGGCCTCTTCCAGGCCGACGGCGGGATCGTCTTCGCGGACGCCGCCGTCCAAGCCTTGGCCGCCGGGCTCGAGATCCGCGAGCGGCACCGCGTCGAGACGGTCGCAGAGTCCGGCGACGGCGTCACGGCCGGCGGCCTGAGCGCGCGCGCGGCCGTCATCACCGCGGGCGCATGGGCGCCGAAGCTGGCCGGCGTCGACGCGACGCCAACGGTCGAGACCGTCTCCTACTTCGAGCTCGGCGAGCCGGTGCCGTCCGTGATCGACACGACGACCGGCTTCCGCTCTGGCTATGCGCTGCTATCGCCGGGCGGATCGCTGAAGGCCGGCCTGCACCAGACCGGCCGGCCGGCAAACCCCGACGAGGCGAACCTCCCCGATCGCGAGCTCGCCGCGCGCACCGCCGCCTGGGTCGAGCGCCGATTCGGGCTCGCCGAGCCGGCGACGAGGCTCGAAACGTGCCTCTACACGATCCGCGAGCACGACGAGTTCCTGCTCGAGCGGCGCGGCCGGATCGTCGTCGGATCGGCCTGCAGCGGCCACGGCTTCAAGTTCGCGCCCGTCGTCGGCCGGCGCCTCGCCGCGCTCGCCCTTGAGGTGCTGGCCGCGAAGCGGCCCCTTTAGGGATCTTCGCGACGGAGGATCCGCTTCCGCGGATCCTCCGTCTGCGGATTCAGCGGAAGAGATCTTGCTCTTCGGGAATCGGGATGTCGGCTCCCGTCCCCGGACCTCGGAAGTCGACGCCGCGGATCACGGCCGCAGGGATCCCGCCCACCTTGCCCATCACGAGCTCGGCCGCGCCCGCGAGCTCGTCGGCAACCGCGATCTGCGTCGCCTGCAGCTCGTAGCCGGAGCGGTCGCGGACGCCGCGGAGGTCGAGCAGCGGCGTCAGGCCCGCAACGCCGAGCGCGACGTCGGTCGTGCCCTGGCGGAAGGGCCGCCCGAACGAGTCGCTGACGATCACGCCAACGTCCCTCCCGACCCGTTCTCGAATCGCCTCGCGGATCCGGGCAGCCGAGGCGTCCGGATCGGACGGGAGCAGGATCAGCGTCCCCTCCCCCTTCGCGTTCGACGCGTCGACGCCCGCCGACGCGCAGACGAAGCCGTGCCTCGTCTCGACGATGATCAGCGGCGGCCGGACACGGACGACATGGGCGCTCTCGCGCAGGATCCATTCGACGTGCCGGGGATCGCGGTCATCGGCGAGCTCCAGGGCGCGCGGCGACGGCTCGACCTCGTCCAGCCGCACGACGCGGCCCTCAGCCTTCGAAACCGCCTTCTGCGCGACGACGAGCACGTCCGCGTCCTCGAGGCCCCCGGCCCGCTCGGCTGCGTCCAGGAGCAGCCCAGCGAGGTCGTCGCCCTCCTCGATCTCGGGGATCCCCGCGAGCGGGATTACCCGAAGCTCGCCGATCACGGGATGCCGGAGATCCGCAGGCCCGCGTGGGCCTTGTAGCGCTTGTTCACGTTCACGATCACGGCGGTCATCCCCTCGAGCGCGCGCGCGCTGGCGAGCGGGCCGCAGTCGACGGCCGTCCCCGAGACGAGGCGCGCGGCGAGATCGAGCGCGAGCGCCTTCGCCGCGGCGTCGTCGCCGCAGACGAGCGCGTCCTCGTCGGGCGGGGCGTCGGCGAGGTTGGCCGCGGCGAGCGAGTGCAGGCCGGCGACGACGGGCGCGTCGAGCTCGTCCTCGATCCGCTTGGCGATCGAGGTCGCCTCTCCCGTCGGCTTGACCCCGCCGGGGCCGAAGCTGAGCTCGGCGCAGACAGAGAGCACCGGCGTCGAGCCGATCGACTGGCGCAGGTCGCGCGCGGTCTCGACCGCAGCGTCCGCCTTGACCGCGAAGACGACGAGGTCGACGCCGCGGACGGCGTCGTCGTTCGACGCGCCCGATGCCCCGAGCGCCGCCGCGGTGTCGCGCGCCCGCTCGGCGTCGCGGGAACCGATCGTGACCTCGACGCCTGCGTCGACGAGGCGCTTGGCGACCGCCTGCCCGAAGCTGCCGGTGCCGCCGACAACGGCGACCCTCACGTCCCTGGCCGCCTTTCGCTCCCGCCCGGCGGAGCCGGGCTCCGCAAAAGGCTGACGTGGCTCGCGCCGCTCCAGCCAGCGGCCCGTACCTCCGTACTGTGCCACCGGCCTACGCGACGCGAGCCACGCCCCAGGAACGTGAGCGAGTTCATGCCGCGGCCCCGAGCGCGGTCTCGGCGAGCCGGCGCGACGCCGCCAGGTCGGTCATCAGCGTTTTCGTGACGACGCGGCGCACCGCGTGCGGACCGGTTGGATCGGACTCGTCGACGACGAGCGCGTCGATCAGCCCGGAGTAGCAGCCCGCAACGTGCTCCGGTGTCGTGCCGCCCGCCATCCGCGCGAGCATACGGTCTGCCGGGCCCTTCACCGCCCTGCCGCCGACGAGCGGGCTGACCGCGACGGAGGGAACGCGCCGAGCCTCCAGCGCCGCACGGATCTCCGGCACGGCGAGGATCGGCCAGATGCTGACGTACGGATTCGAGGGCGCGATCAGGATCGCGTCGGCGGCCTCGATCGCATCGAGCACGCCGGGCGCTGCGTGCGCGTCGCCCTCGAAGCGGACGCCGTCGACCTCGTCGCGGTGGCCCCGGGCGACGAACCACTCCTGGAACTGAAAGCTCCCTGCAGGCGTGTCGATCCAGGTGCGGAGCCGGTCGTCGGTCGCCGGCAGAATCGCCGCCTCGATCCCGAGCGCCCGTGCGATCCGGGCGGTCACGGCCGAGAGCGGTTCGCCCTCCCGGAGCGCCTGCGTCCGGACGAGGTGAAGGCCGAGATCGCGGTCGCCGAGCCGGAACCAGTCCTCGCCGCCGAGCGTGGAAACCGTGTCGAGCGCGTCCCAAGTCTCGCCGGCGCGGCCCCAGCCCCGCTCCTCGTCGTTCAAGCCCGCCAGCGCGTAGAGGATGCTGTCCAGGTCGGGTGAGACCGACATTCCGACCACCTCGAGGTCGTCGCCGACGTTGCCGACGATCGTCAGGTTCGCACCGCCCGCCACGTCGGCGAGGCCACGGGCGAAGCGCGCACCACCGACCCCACCGGAGAGGAGCGCGACCTTCACGGCTGCAAGATGCGGCCGATCGCCGCCTGTGTCCGCGGGCCGGCGCGCAGGCTGATCCGGCGCAGGTCGTCGAGCGTGTCGACGTCGTCGCTGAGGTTCGGGATCGCGCAGGAGATCGCCGGCACGCCGATACTGTCGGCGTGGTCGCGGAAGCGGGCGGCGCTGCCGCCGCCGTAGAGCGGCGCGAAGTGCTCCTTGCCCGGCAGCGCGAGGGCGTTCGTGGTCCCGTCCTCGGCCTCGACGTAGGCGATCGCGCCGAGGTCGGCCGCGCCGGCGAGCGTGCGCAGGTCGTGCGGCACGACACACGGCAGGTCGGCGTTGACCACGAGCATGGTCCCTCCGTCGAGCCCGCCCAGTGCGGCGGCAACGGAAGCGCCCTGACCTCCCCGGACGTCCGCGACCGGCTCGGCTCCGAGATCCGCCGCCAGCGCGCGGCCGGCTTTATCGTCGGTGACGACGAGCGTGCGGCCGATCACGGTCGCCGCGGCGAGCACGTCGCCGAGCATCGCGAGCCCGAGCTCAGCGCGCGCCTCGTCCGGGGCATCGAGCCGCCGCTTGCCGTTCTCGCCGCGGAAGGGGATCACGATCTGGGTCATCGGGCCAGACTCTAGACGTGACCAACGTCGCGCTTGCCGAACGCCTCGACGCCTTCGCCGCTCTGCTCGATCTCAACGGCTCGGGCCACTACACGGTTCGCGCGTACCGCCGTGCAGCCGATCTGATCCGGTCGACGCCCGCCGACGTGGCCGCGCTCGTGCGCGCCGGCCGCGCGCGCGAGCTGGCCGGAGTCGGCCCCGGGATCGAGGCGCGGCTACGCGAGCTGGTCGAGACCGGCCGGATCGCGGAGCTGGACGAGCTGGA
>DATMEO010000162.1:0-5026 GCA_035556515.1 Gaiellaceae bacterium | reverse complement strand
CATCGGCGGTGCGAGCTGAGGATCTGCGCCTTCTCCTCCGGGCGCAGACCCTCCGGCTCGACGTGCGTTACGAGAGTGCTTTCTGCTTGATCGCGTCGAACTCGGCCTGTGTGATTGCGCCGCTGTCGAGGAGCTGCTTCGCCTTGTCGATCTCGGCGGCTGGACCGGCGGATCCGGCGGTCGAGCGGACGTAGTCGTCCATCTGTTGCTGCTGGGCTTGAGACCGTTCCATGGCCCTCTGCGCCATCTCGTCGTTGTTGGCGATCAGGTAGACGAACACACCCAGGAACGGCAGAGCGATCACGAAGATGAGCCAAAACACTTTGGTCCCACCGCCGATGTCGTGCCGGCTGAAGATGTCCCCGATGACTCTGAACAGCAACATGAACCAGGCCACCCAGACGAAGAAAACGAGCATCGACCAGAAGACATCGAGGAACGTGTAGTCGGCGAGTACCAAGTTCGGTTCACCTCCTTGTGGGGTTCGAGCCGTCTCGGCCTGAAGGCCGACACGCTCGAACGAGTGGGGTCGTCAGGAAGCTAACCCGGCCCGGGAGGCGGCGTATTCACCCAGACGGGGTGAACCAGCGTCATTCCGAAACGCGCTCCTAGAGCCTGGGGTCGACCGGCTCGCTCTCGAGCGCGAGGACGCCGAAGACGCATTCGTGCACGCGCCGCAGCGGTTCGCCGCGTACGAATCGCTCGAGCGCCTCGAGACCGAGTGCGAACTCGCGCAGCGCCAGCGAGCGCTTGCGTCCGACGCCACGCTCGCGGAGCCGCTCGAGGTTGGCGGGCTCGGTGTACTCGGGCCCGTAGATGATGCGCAGGTACTCGCGACCGCGCGTCTTGAGCGCGGGTTGGGCGATCCCGCGCCTTCCGCGGGTGATGTAGTCGAGTGGCTTGACGACCATTCCCTCGCCGCCGCGCTCGGTCAGCTCGGCCCACCAGGCGGTGCCGGCCCCCTCGCTGTCGCGGTCGGTCGTGTCGACGACGGTGTAGGCGGTCGGGTGGAGCAGGTCGTCCGCCGCGCAGAGCTCGGCGAGCGTTTCCATGTGCCAGAGGTGATCCTGGTCGACGTGGACGGCGCCGGCGGTGCCGAGCAGGTGGAAGGGTGCGAGCTTGAGGTCGTCGAGTCCGCGCACTGGCCAGCAGTAGCGACGATAGGCCTCAACGAACGCCAGGCCGTCCTCCGCGCGGAGACGAAAGCGCTCGAGCAGAGCGCCGACGTCGACACCGAGGGTCGACGCCTGGTCGAGCGCAGCCACGGTCGCGCCCAGGCCGGCGCGGGCAGCGGCGCCGACGGCCGCGTACTGGCGCCGGAGCAGCTCCTGCGCCTTCGCGGACCACGGCATCAGCTCGCAGTCGAGCAGGAGCCAGTCGCTCTCGAAGCGGTCGAAGAGGCCGACGTTCACTGCGGCGTCTCTGACCCGCGTCAGGAAGTCGGACTCGAGCGCGTCCTCGTCGAAGAAGCGCCGGCCGGTGCGCGTGAAGCAGGCGCCGAAGCCTTCGTCGACGACGCCGAAGCTGCGGCGCGCGGCATCTTCGTCCCTGCAGACGATCACGACGGCTCGCGAGCCCATGTGCTTCTCCTCGCAGACGACGCGTGGAACGCCCTCCTGCCGGTAGTAGGCGAACGCCTCGGCCGGGTGCTCGAGCAGCCCGGGCTCCGCGCTCGTCGCCGACGGGGACACGGCGGGCGGCAGGTAGATCAGCCACTTCGGGTTGACGGCGAAGCGGCCCATCACCTCGAGCGCTGCGATCGCGTTCTCCTCGCGGATCGTGACGTTGCGAGCGAGGCGCGTCGCGATGATCCGCTTGCCCAGCACGTCCTCGATGTCGAGCAGCTCGTCCTCACGCTGCTGTGTGCTCAGCGCCGGCGCCACCTCCTCATCCGCCAGGAAGGGCTTGGCCGGCACGGCGTAGGTCATCGCCGCCGGGACGCTGACGAGCTCCTGCTCCGGGTAGCGCAGGGCGGTCAAGCGGCCGCCGAACACGCAGCCCGTGTCGATGTTGATCGTCCGGTTGAGCCACTCGGCGTCGGGGACCGGCGTGTGGCCGTAGACGACCATCGCCGTGCCGCGGTACTCGGCTGCCCAGTTCCAGCGCACCGGCAGCCCGAACTCGTCGGTCTCGCCCGTCGTCTCGCCGTAGAGCGCGAAGTCGCGCACCTTGCCCGAGCCGCGGCCCTGCATCTCCTCCTTCATCCCCGCATGGGCGACTACGAGCCGGCCGTCGTCGTAGACGTAGTGGCTGACGAGCGCGTCGAGGAAGCGCAGCGCTTCGGCGGCACCGGCTTCGCGCCGCTCGTCCGGAAGCGCGTCGAGCTCGGCGAGCGAGCGGTCGAGCCCGTGCGTGATCTGGACGTCGCGGCCGCGCAGCTTCCGCACCAGCTTCATGTCGTGGTTGCCCGGCACGCAGTGCGCCGAGCCGGCCTCGACCATGTTGCGAACGAGCTGGACCGTGTCGAGGATCCGGGGGCCGCGGTCGACGAGATCGCCGACGAAGATCGCCGTACGTCCCTCGGGATGCGTGTAGACGGGGCCGCCGCCCGGGAACTCGCCGTCCCTCTGCTCCGCGACCAGGTAGCCGAGCTCGTCGAGCAGCCGCTCGAGCTCGTCGCAGCAGCCGTGGACGTCGCCGACGATGTCGAACGGACCATGTTCGTCGGTGCGGTTGTTCCAGAGCCGGGTGCGGTCGATCGTCGCAGCGTCGATCTCCTCCGGCGCGGACAGCACGTGCACCTGCCGGAACCCCTCCTTGCGCATGCCGCGAAGGCCGCGGCGCAGGTCGCGGGTCTGGTTGCGGATCACGTGCGGCCCGAAGTCGCGGTCGGGGCGGCTTCGGTTGCGGTCCTGACACACCCGCTCGGGCAGGTCGAACACGATCGCGACCGGGAGGAAGTGGTGCGCGCGCGCCAACCGCACGAGGTGTGCCCGATCCTCCCGCCTCACGCTGGTGGCGTCGACGACCGTCAGGCGGCCGCCGGCCATCCGCTTGCCGGCGATGAAGTGGAGGAGCTCGAAGGCCTCCTTGGTCGCGCCTTGGTCGTTCTCGTCGTCGGCCACGAGCCCGCGGCAAAAGTCGGACGAGAGCACCTCGGTCGGGAGGAAGTGTGTCTTTGCGAACGTCGACTTGCCGGAACCGGAAGCGCCGACCAGCAGGACGAGCGAAAGCTCGGGAACCTCGAGCGCCCGGCCGTCGGTCACGTCGGCCTCGTCGCTCATCGCTCGAAGACCGCCATCTGCGTCGGCGCGCCCAGCTCGCGGTCCTCCTGGCCGACCGGCAGGAAGCGCACCGCATAACCGAACCGGCCCGCGACCTCGCCGGCCCAATCCTCCAGCTCCCGGCGCGTCCACTCGAAGCGGTGGTCGCGATGGCGAAACTGGCCGGCAGGAAGCCCGTCGAACCTCGCGTTGTACTCCCGGTTCGGAGTCGTCACGACGACCACCGTCGGTCGAGCGTGCTCGAAGACAACTCGCTCGAACGAGGACAGCCGGGGCTCGTCGAGGTGCTCGATCACCTCGACCGCTGCGGCGGCGTCGAAGCCGGCAAGTCGTCGGTCGCGATAGGTGAGGGCGGTCTGGAACAGGCGCACGCGCTCGCGCTGGCGCTGCGTAAGCCGCTCGAGCCGTAGCCGTGACTCCGCGATCTCGAGAGCGCGATGGGAGATGTCGACGCCGACGATCTCCGCGAAGGCCGGCTCCTTCATCAGTGCTCCGATCAGCTTGCCGCTGCCGCAGCCGAGATCGAGCACCCGCGTCGCGCCGCTCGCTTTCAGCACCGCAACGACGGAGCCGAGTCGCTGCTCGTTCAGCCGCAGCGGCTCTTCGACGGCCTCCTCCTCCGCCTCGCGCGCCTGCCGATCGTGGTCAGGGTCAGGATCCTCGTCCTCGAGCAGCTTCGCAAGCGCCTCGTCTCGCAGCGAGCGCTGGTACTTCAGGTAGCGGTTCACGATCAGTTCGCGCTCGGGATGGCCGGCCAGCCAACCTTCGCCGCGGCGCAGCAGCTTCTCGACCTCGGCCTCGCCGACCCAGTAGTGCTTCTCCGCGTCCAGCACGGGCACAAGCACGTACAGGTGCGCGAGCAGCTCGCGTAAGCGCAGCTCGCCGTCTAGCTCGACCGTGAAGTAGCGGCTCTCGCCCCATTCGGGAAACTGCTCGTCGAGCGGATGCTCGACCGCGCGCACGGCGTATCCGAGCGGCTCGAACAACCCCCGCAACACGCCTTCGCCGCCGGCGCACGGGAGCGCCGCCAGCCGCGCGCACAGGGGCAACGGCTGCTCGGGCAGCTCGGGCCGAGCGCTGCACGTGCCCCCGAGCGCGGTACCGAACACTCGCGCGATCGCCACGCTCAGGAACGACGACGCCACGTAGGGGCGGTCGTTCACGTACTGGTCGAGCCGCGGGAAGCGGACGCCGCGCCGAATCAAACCGACCGGATCGACGTCCAGGAGCAGCGCCGCCGTGCAGCGCTCCTCGCTCGCCTCCGGGTAGAAGACGTGCGCCTGCCCGAACGGCAGTGAGAACGACTGCAGCCGATCCGGATGCTTGTGCAACAGGTACCCGAGATCCGTCGCGGGAGAACGGGTGGAGGTGATCGTCAGCAGCATCGACGAGACTGAGCGTATCGCACGACAATAGAGGTGTCGCATTTACACACGCCTATTCGGTCGCGTCCTGCAGGAGTTCGTTAGATCTTCGTTTGGAACCCTTGCGCACGTTCGCTGCTTCGTCTATGCTCCGATCCGGCAACAACCATCGACATGATGCTGACCAATCTCGACACCCCAATGTTCCTCGCCGAAGCGACGTCAGTCGCCCAGGCGTTGCCGTGCTGGCACAGCTTCGATCCGAAGCGCCGGCCCGGTTACCTCCTCGCCCTCTCTGGGAGGCATGCGCGCTAGATCCCTAGCCGCATAGCACGCCAGACGAGGGCGACCCAATGGGGTCGCCTTTTTCGTTCTGAAGGCGATCAGTCAACGTCGGAAACCAAGGTGATGCTCAGCTTGAAGAAGTCCTAGATCGAA
>DATMEO010000161.1:0-4233 GCA_035556515.1 Gaiellaceae bacterium | reverse complement strand
CGTCGCCCTGCCCGCGGGACGAGATCCTTCCGCCGCAGCGCGGGCACACCGGGCGGCGATAGACGTTCCGGCCGGGGCGGCCGGTCTCGACACCTGCGCGCATCAGTCGCGCCGCCGTGTCGACCGCGCTGCGCAGGTCGTCGTCCGAGAGCTCGCGCAGGCGAGACCACGGCGACAGCTTCGCCTCCCACAGCGCCTCCGCCCTCCACATGTTCCCGATCCCCGCGACGAGCCGCTGGTCCTGGAGCGCCTCGCCGAGCCACCGGTCTGACGCGCCGCGCAACCGTGCAACCGCGGCCTCGAGGTCGAACTCCTCCGCGAGCACGTCCTGGCCCAGCCGCCGGAGATTCCGCGCCTCGAGCGTCAACACGGGCCCGTTCCAGAGCACGCCCTCGAGCGTCTCGCCCCGCAGCACGAGCCAGGGCAGTCCGGCCCTCGGCTTGCCGCGCGGCTCGATCCGCCAACGGCCGGTCATCCGCAGGTGGCTTCGGACGACGAGCCCGCCCTCGAAGCGCAGCAGCAGGTTCTTGCCGACCGCTTCGACCGACTCGAGCACCCGGCCGTCGACGCGCGGAGCCACCTGCGTCGCCTGCGCGCGAGGGTTCGGCGACTCGACCTCGAGCCGCTGGCCGACGAGCGGCTGGAGCCGGCGCGCGGCGCGATGGAGTGCGTCCCCTTCGGGCACGCCGCCCAGCTTAGAGCTACTGTTTTCGGCGCATGGCACAGCCCCTGCCCCCACAGGGCGTGCGTCCCGGAGTCGACACGCCGCCCACGCGGCGAGACACGTACGACACGGCCGCACGCGAGCTGTTCGACCGCACGACGCGACTCGCCGCTTCGTTGCTGGACGTTCCCGTCGCGCTGATCACGATCGTGGAGGACGACCAGCTTCACTTCGCGAGCTGCGTCGGTCCGACGCACCCGTGGGGAGCGACGCCGGGGATTCCGCTCTCGCACTCGGCCTGCCAGCATGCGATCCAGTCGAGGCGCCCGCTCGCGATCGAGGACGCCCGGATCGATCCGCTCGTGAAGGACAGCCCAGCGATCGGAATGCTCGGCATCGTCGCCTACATCGGCGTGCCGCTAACCGGGTCGGGCGGACACACGATCGGCACCCTGTGCGCGATCGACACGACGCCGCGCGCCTGGACCGAGGAGGACGCACGCGTCCTGCAGGACCTCGCGGCGACGGTCACGGCTTACCTGGGGGCGCGTCCGGCTCCGCAGCTGCTCGGTTCCGGGCTCAACATCGCCGCCGTCGCGCAACGCACCGGAATCGGGGCCGACACGCTCCGGAAGTGGGAGCGCCGCTACGGGGTCCTCCGGCCCAGCCGTACGTCCGGTGGGCAGCGCCGCTACGACGACCGCGACGTCGCCCGGGTGGAGTGGCTGCGCGACCGGCTCTCGGAGGGCTTCCGGATCGGCGAGGCGGCGGCCCTGCTGGAGACCGACCATGCAAACGCCGAGTCGTCGACGACGGGCCTGCGCGACGCCATCGTCGCCGCAGTCGCCGAGACGGACACCCGGCGGCTGGCGGCGCTCGTCGAGCAGTCGTTCACGCTCCACGACGTCGAGACCGCGATCGAGGAGATCGTGGCGCCGGCGCTGCGGCTCGTCGGCGACCGCTGGCGGGCCGGTGCCGAGTGCATCGCCGAGGAGCATCTGCTCAGCGAGGTCGTGCTCGCGCGGCTCCGGACGCTTCTAGGCGACCGGCGCCCGGCCGTGCGCGGAACGGCCGTGCTCGCCTGCGCTCCGGGCGAGCGGCACGAGCTCGGACTGCTGACGCTCGCCGTCCTGCTCCAGGCGGACGGATGGCTCACGGTCTACCTCGGGACGGACACGCCGCTCGGCGCCGCCGTCTCGACCGCGCTCCGCACGAACGCCGACCTGCTCTGCCTGAGTGCGAGCGACGCGGCAGCGCGCGTCCGGCTCGAGGCCGAGCTTGCCGACGAGCAGCTGCCGGAGAAGCTCGTCGTCGTCACCGGCGGCGCCGTCGACAGTGGCGAGCCGCCGCTCCGACTCGGCGCGGCTGTCGCCGAGCTACGCGGCGCAGCTTCTACGCCACGCGGCTGATCACGGTCTTGCCTGCATACATCTCCGCGTCCGCCGCGGCGAGCAGGCCCTTCGCGTCGCGCGAGTCGAGCGGGTAGAGCGCGACTCCGATCGACGCTTCGGCCTGGAGCTCGACCGGCCCGATCGCGAACGGATCCGCCATGGCCGAGCGAAGGCGCTCGACGACGGTGGCCGCGAGCTCGGGGGCGGCCTGGACGTCGAGATCGGCGAGCAGGATCACGAACTCGTCACCGCCGTAGCGCGCGACGACGTCCGTCTCGCGCGCGCCGGCGCGAAGGCGACGGGCGACTTCGACGAGCAGGTCGTCGCCGACAGCGTGCCCGAGCGAGTCGTTGATCTCCTTGAAGCGGTCGAGGTCGAGGCAGAGCACGGCCACCCCGAGCCCGCCGCGCCGGGCACGCGCGAGCGCGAGGTCGAGCTGCTCGGCGAGCATGCGCCGATTCGGCAAGCCGGTCAGCTCGTCGGTGGTCGCGAGCACGGTCAGGCTCTGATTCGTCTCCTCGAGCCGCTGCTCGACGTCCTTGAGGTGCGTGATGTCGGTGACCGCCGTGCCGACGCCGACGATGCCGTGGCGCCCCGGGATCGGGTAGTAGCTGACGAGGTGGCAACGACCGTCGGCGTTGCGGATCTCCGCGCCGAGCACCGGCTCCCCGGAGTCGATCGCGCGCCGAGCCAGCGGCACGAGCAGCGGCGCGTTGATCGGCGCGACCTCGCTGAGCAGCCGACCCTCGATTTCGTCGCGCTCGAGATCCATGATCTCGGCCAGCGCGTCGTTGACGCGGACGTGGCGCAGGTCGCAGTCGAGGAAGCCGAAGCCGGCGGGTGCGTGCAGGAAGAAGGCGTCGAGGGTGGCGCTCGTCCGCTCGGCCGCTGCCAGGGCGTCGATGAGGCGGTGTCGGAGCACGAGCGTGATCGCCGCGGTGCCGACGAAGGCGCCGGCGTAGAGCAGCATCACCTCGGCCGCGTGGGCCGCACCGTCGGCCGAGAGGATGCTCACCGCGGCGATCAGCGTGAACAGCACCGTGAGCTGGAGCATCGCGCGGCGGCGCGTGAAGAAGAAGCAGACGTAGAAGACGAGCCCGACGTGCAGCACGGCGTAGAGCTCGCCGCGCGGCTGGAAGAGGACGAACGTCGAGATCACGAGCACGCCGGCAGTGGCGGCGAGGCTCTTCGCGAGCGCGCCGATCCGGTCGTACGAGAGCAGCACGACGAACGCGACGACGAACGACAGCACCGCGGCGACAAGACTCGGGAGTGCGATCGAGCTTCCGAACGCGGCAGCGGCGAGGGCGACCGAGGGCAGCAGCGTGAACAGCCCGAACGCGGCGCGCGCGGCCAGCAGCCTGCGCCGCTCGTCAGGAGTGAGCGTGGCCGGCTCCAGCCATAGCCGCTGGGCGATCGTTGGTGTCACCGTCCGTTGATCGGCCGGAAACCCCTGCTGGTTAAGGGCGAAGCACCGCGCGCCGGGGTCCCGCGAGGAAGCCGGCCTCGACGAGCAGGGGCATCGCCTCGGTCTCGATCACCGGCCGACCGTCGAAGCGCTCGACGGCGAGGCGCTTGCCGCCGACTGCACGGACGTGCTCGACGAGCGCCGCGATCGCGGGGCGCAGCCAGTCGTCGTCCGGCTCGCGCAGCGGCACCAGCGTCCGGCCGCCGCGCTCGACGAAGAGCGCGGCCTCGCCGCCGAGGAGAACGACCTGCGCCCCGGCCACCCGAGCGGCGCGCGCGCCTGCTCGCTTCGGCCAGGGCAGGGCGGCGCCGTAAGGCTGCGCTGGATCGGCGGCGGCGAGCACGAGCGGCTCCGGCTCCTCCTCCCGATCCCAGCCGGCAGAGCGGAGCTCGCGCAGCCGCTCGACCGCGCCGGCGAGCGCGAACTGGGCGCCGCCGAGACCCTCGACGAAGTAGCCGCGGCGGCAGGCGCCGATCGTCTCGAGATCCTTCAACTCGGAGTAGACGGCGCTGTAGCCGCCGGGAATCCCCTCGCCGCGGACGCCGTCGCGCGTGACGATGCCCTGACGTTCGAGCAGCAGCTCCGCGAGCGCGCGCCGGTCGGGCGTGCCGGGGAAGAGGCGATCGGTCGGCGACCAGCGCCCCTGCGTCGAGGTAATCGCGGCGCCGCGCGTGCGCGAGAAGCGGCGCGGACGGCGTTGCGCCCGCGGT